>URUC01000027.1 GCA_900550965.1 uncultured Collinsella sp.
ACTTCAACGACGCCCAGCGTCAGGCCACCAAGGACGCCGGCAAGATCGCCGGCCTCAACGTCAAGCGTATCGTCAACGAGCCGACCGCTGCTGCTCTGGCCTATGGCCTGGACAAGCAGGGCACCGACCAGCGCATTCTGGTCTTCGACCTGGGCGGCGGCACCTTCGACGTCTCCATCCTCGACCTCGCTGACGGCGTGTTTGAGGTTCTGTCCACCTCGGGCGACAACCACCTGGGCGGCGACGACTGGGATCAGCGCGTCATCGACTGGATGGCCGATAAGTTCCAGCAGGAGAACGGTGTCGACCTGCGTCAGGACCCCATGGCCCTGCAGCGTCTGAAGGAGGCCGCCGAGAACGCCAAGAAGGAGCTCTCCGCAGCCCAGCAGTCCACCATCAACCTGCCGTTCATCACCATGAACCAGTCTGGCCCGCTGCACCTCAACTACACGCTGACCCGCGCCGAGTTCGAGAAGATCACCCGCGACCTGCTCGAGCGCTGCAAGCAGCCTGTCACCAACGCCCTGCGCGACGCCAAGCTTAAGCTCTCCGATCTGACCGAGGTCATCCTCGTCGGCGGCTCCACCCGTATGCCCGCCGTCCAGGATCTGGTCAAGACCATGACCGGCAAGCAGCCCAACATGTCCGTGAACCCCGACGAGGTCGTTGCCGACGGCGCTGCCGTCCAGGGCGGCGTGCTCACCGGCGACGTCGAGGGCATCCTGCTGCTCGACGTTACCCCGCTGTCGCTGGGCGTCGAGACCATGGGCGGCATCATGACCAAGATGATCGACCGCAACACCACGATCCCGACCTCCAAGACCGAGGTCTACTCCACCGCTGCCGACAACCAGACCAGCGTCGAGATCAACGTGCTCCAGGGCGAGCGCGAGCTTGCCCGCGATAACAAGTCGCTCGGTAAGTTCCAGCTGACCGGTATCCCGGCTGCCCGCCGCGGTGTGCCGCAGATCGAGGTCACCTTCGACATCGACGCCAACGGCATCGTCAAGGTCTCTGCTAAGGACAAGGGCACCGGCAAGGAGCAGCAGATCACCATTTCCGGCTCCACCGCGCTTTCCGACGACGAAGTCGATCGCATGGTCAAGGACGCCGAGGCTCATGCCGAGGAGGACAAGAAGCAGAAGGAAGAGGTCGAGGTCCGCAACCAGACCGACAGCCTGTGCTACTCCACCGAGCAGACCCTCAACGAGCTGGGCGACAAGGTTTCCGCCGATGTGAAGTCCAAGGCCGAGGCCGCTATCGCCGACGCCAAGAAGGCGCTCGAGGGCTCTGACGTCGAGGCCATCAAGGCCGCTGGCGAATCCCTGCAGTCCGTAGCCTACGAGCTGGCTCAGGTTGTCTACGCCGACGCTCAGCAGCAGACCGACGGCGCCGCCGGTGCCCAGCCTGCCGACGATGACGTTGTCGACGCCGACTACGAGGTTGTGGACGACGAGGACAAGTAATCATGTCCGCCCGTAAAGCTCGCACGGAGGCGGCCGCCGCTGGCGCCGCCCCCGTTGACTCTGAGGAGAAGGACGTGAAGATTCCCGTAGAGGCCGTCGACGATACCGAGGCCAACGAGGCTGAGGCCGCCGAGGCTGCCGAGAACCAGGTAGAGGATTCCAACAAGGAGGCGACGATGACCGAGGACGAGATGGTGGAAGCCGCTATCCGCGCCGGTGAGGAAGCCGCCGACAACGACTTTAAGCTCAAGTTCGAGCAGGCCCAAAAGGAGCTTGCCGACGTACGCAGCGAGCTCGATGCTGCGGCAGAGGCTCAGAAGGCCGCCGAGGACAAGGCAAAGGACGCCACCGAGCGTACCGCCCGTCTGCAGGCCGACTGGGAGAACTTCCGTCGCCGCACCGCCAGCGAGCGTATCGCCGAGCGCGAGCGCGCGACCGAGAAGCTTGTCACCGCGCTGTTGCCGGTGGTTGACGATATCGAGCGTGCAATCGACCATGCCCGTAGCCAGGAGCTTTCCGACGACTTTAAGCAGTTCGTCGATGGCGTTGATGCGGTGCATGCCAAGCTGCTCGATGTGTTTGCGCACGAGGGCGTTGAGCCCATCGACCCCAAGGGCGAGGCGTTCGATCCGCTCGAGCACCAGGCCGTGGGGCGTGTCGAGGACGCATCGCAGTACGACGAGACCGTCAACGACGTGTACCAGAAGGGCTACCGCATGGCGGACCGCATCCTGCGCTCCGCGATGGTGACGGTGACCTACGGTGGCGAGAAGCGCCCCGCACCGGAGCCCGAAGCGGCGCCCGAGGATGCTGCGGCCGATACGGCTGAGAGCACCGAGGAGTAATTGAGAAGGGCCCCGGGGCAACACCCGGGGCCCTTTCTGGCCTAGTGCCATATGACAGTATGAGCCGCCGCCCGTTGAGCGGTGGATGAAACAGGAGAGGAGCTACGATGGCTGCAGGCAAAACCTTCTATGACATCCTGGGCGTATCCAAGAGCGCCTCCGACAAAGAGATCAAGAGCGCGTTTCGCAAGCTCGCGCAAAAATACCACCCCGATGCCGGCGGCGACGAGGCCAAGTTCAAGGAGATTAGCGAGGCTTACGAGACGCTTTCGGACGAGAAGAAGCGCAAAGAGTACGACCAGATGCTCATGTTCGGCGGCATGCCGGGCGCGGGCGGCGCGTATGGCGGCGGCTACGGTGCCGGCGCGGGCGCCAGCGGCTGGGGCGATATCTTCGACAGCATCTTTAGCGGCAACGGCGCTTGGGGCAGCGATTGGGGCTCGGGCTTTGCCGGGGCTGCGGGTAATGCCGGTGCCGGTGCGGGTCGCAGCCGTGCTCGCAAGGGCGGCGACCTGTCGCTGACTGTCGACGTGACGGCCGAGGACGCGTTTCGCGGCGTGACGCACAAGGTCACCTATCGCATTCCCTCGACGGGCGAGCAGCAAACCATTACGGTCTCGGTTCCCGCAGGTGCGGTCGACGGCGGCAAACTACGCTACAAGCGTCGCGGCGAGTATGGCGTTGCGGGTGGCGAGCGCGGCGACCTGGTCGTGACCACGCATGTGGAGGAGCACCCGCTGTTTAAGCGCAAGGGTGCCGATGTGACCATGGAGGTGCCGATCTCGGTTTACGAGGCGGCGCTCGGCTGCACGGTGGATGTGCCCACACCCGGCGGCGCGACGGTTCGTCTGAAGGTGCCGGCGGGCACCCAGACGGGCAAGAAGTTCCGCTTTAAGGAGATGGGCGCGCCCGATGTTAAGCACCGTGGCCGCACGGGCGCGCTGCTCGTCGAGATCAAGGTGCAGGTTCCCACGAACCTGTCCGACGATGAACGCGATGCCATGACCAAGCTGCGCGAGGCCGACACGCGCGACTATCGCGAGAAGGTCAATCGTTACAAGGCGACGTACTAGGGCGGTCGCGGCGCACGCCCACGCCCGCGGGCTTATGATGGACGATAACGAGACGGAAAGGGGTCAGGTAGCATGGCCGAGGACAATAGGAACAAACCGCTGTACATGATCAGCGTGGCGGCCGAGTTGACCGGCATGCACCCGCAGACTCTGCGCGTCTACGAGTCCAAGGGCTTGGTGAACCCCCAGCGCTCGGGCGGCAACACGCGTCTGTATTCGCGTGCCGATATCGAGCGCCTGGAGCTCATCAACCAGCTGACTGACGAGGGCATCAACCTTGCCGGCGTGGTGCGCATCCTCGATATGAAGGAGCGTGCCGAGGAGCGCGAGCGCGAGAACGAAAAGCTCCGCGCCCGCGTGCGCCAGCTCGAGGACGAGCTGCACGAGTATAAGATGCAGAAGAAGATCACCGCCCTGGCCCCGCGCGACGGCTCGGTCAACCCCGAGCAAGTCATGCGCAAACTGCTGGGCACGGGCGGCGACCTGTAGGCACTCATTGGGGACAGACTTAAATGAGTACCTGCAGAATGAGAGTGGATAATCTCCCGTTTTTTGCCTGTTTGCAGGCTCAAAGTGGGAGATTATCCACTCTCGTCATTTGAGCGTCTAAGTCTGCCTCCCCAGGACCTAACTCGTCCTCTGCTTTACTGAGATAAAGTGAACGCAGAGATTCGTAACCCACTCGCAACCGTTCTATGGCACGATATTGAACGAATGTATGCTATGCGCCCAAATCTTTTGGGCAGAGTGGGAGACAGTATGGTCAAGCTGTACGAGGACGGCATCTACCTGCGCGGCGGCAGCGAGGTTGTGCCTGCGGCCGAGGCTGCCGAGCGCGGTATTACGCAGACACCCGAGGATGCCAAGCGCGGCACCATCGCGTATTCGATCCTCCAGGCACACAATACGTCGGGCGACCCCGAGGCACTCAAGATTCGCTTCGATGCCATGGCGAGCCACGACATCACCTTTGTCGGCATCATCCAGACGGCGCGCGCTTCGGGCATGGAGCAGTTCCCGCTGCCTTACGTGCTCACCAACTGCCATAACTCGCTGTGCGCCGTGGGCGGCACCATCAATGAGGACGACCACGTCTTTGGCCTTTCCGCAGCCAAGAAGTACGGCGGCATCTTCGTTCCGCCGCACATCGCCGTCATCCACTCCTTTATGCGCGAGAACTTCGCCGGTTGCGGCAAGATGATCCTGGGTTCCGACTCGCACACCCGCTATGGTGCCCTGGGTACCATAGCCGTGGGCGAGGGCGGCGGCGAGTTGGCAAAGCAGCTGCTGCGCGACACCTACGATGTCGCCTATCCCGGCGTCGTGGCCATCTACCTCACGGGCGCCCCGCGCCCCGGCGTCGGCCCGCACGACGTGGCGCTCGCCATCATTCGCGCCGTCTTTGCCAAGGGCTACGTCAAGAACAATGTCATGGAGTTTGTGGGCCCGGGCATCGCGAGCATGACGACCGACTACCGCAACGGCGTTGACGTCATGACCACCGAGACCACCTGCCTGTCGAGCATCTGGGCCACCGACGAGGACACGCACGCGTTTTTGACCATGCACGGCCGCGGCGACGACTATCGCGAGCTCAAGCCCGCCGATGTCGCCTACTACGACGGTTGCGTCGAGGTCGACCTGTCGAGCATCAAGCCCATGATCGCACTGCCGTTCCATCCTTCCAACGGCTTTGAGATCGACGAGCTCAACGAGAACCTCGAGGACATCCTGCACGAGGTGGAGCTCGAGGCCTCCAAGATCGGCGAGGGCAAGACGCACTTTAGCCTGCTCGACAAGATCGTCGACGGCAAGCTGCACGTGCAGCAGGGCGTTATCGCCGGCTGCTCGGGCGGCAACTATGACTCCGTGGTCCAGGCTGCCCGCGTGCTCAAGGGCGCCAATACCGGCTGCGGCGAGTTCTCGCTGTCGGTCTATCCCACGAGCCAGCCCGTGGCGCTCGAACTTACACGCCGCGGCTACATCTACGACCTCATGGAGGCCGGCGCAATCGTGCGCACGGCATTCTGCGGCCCGTGCTTCGGCGCCGGCGACACGCCCGCCAACAACGGCCTTTCGATCCGTCACACCACGCGCAACTTCCCCAACCGCGAGGGTTCCAAGCCGGGTAATGGCCAGCTGAGCGCCGTGGCCCTGATGGACGCCCGCTCCATTGCGGCAACGGCTGCCAACGGCGGCGTCCTGACGCCGGCGACCGACCTGCCCGAGGACACTTGGGACGAGGCCTGCGAGTACACCTTTGACGACGCGCCGTACAAGAAGCGCGTGTACTGGGGCTTTGGCAAGGCGGAGCCTGCCGACGAGCTGGTCGAAGGCCCCAACATCAAGCCGTGGCCCGCGATGGAGCCGCTCGGCGACGACATCCTGCTCAAGGTTTGCTCCAAGATCATGGACCCGGTCACCACGACCGACGAGCTCATTCCCTCGGGCGAGACGAGCTCCTTCCGCTCCAACCCGCTGGGCCTGGCTGAGTTTACGCTGAGCCGCCGCGACCCGGCCTACGTGGGTCGCTCCAAGGAGGTCGACGCTGTGGAGAAGCGTCGCGTTGCCGGCGAGTCCGCGGGCGACCTGGCGGCGTTCGATGCCGAGCTTGCCGGTGTGTTTGAGGCGCTGGCCGGCGCGGGTGTCGCGGCCGATGCCAAGGCGACCGAGTTCGGTTCCATGATTTACGCCAAGAAGCCTGGCGACGGCAGCGCCCGCGAGCAGGCCGCGAGCTGCCAGCGCGTAATTGGCGGCCTGGCCAACATCGTCCACGAGTACGCCACCAAGCGCTATCGCTCCAACGTGATGAACTGGGGCATGGTGCCCTTCCAGATGGAGGCCGAGCCCAACTTTGAGGTGGGCGATTACGTCTTTGTGCCGGGTATCCGTGCCGCGCTCGATGGCGACCTGAAGGACATCGCCGCCTACGTGGTGCGCGCCGATGGTGCGGTCGATCAGATTGAGCTCTACATTGCCGATATGACGGCAGAGGAGCGTGCCATCGTCAAGGCCGGCTGCCTGATCAACTACAACAAGTTCAAGGCCGCTGCCGAGTAGCGCACTTAATTGTCCGCCCGGGGCTTACCCTTTCCCGCCCGCTCACGCGCTTCGCGAGGGCCGCGTTCGGGAAAGGGTAAGCCCCGGGCTACATTTCTGCGTTCTCGTTGGGTCTTGAGGGACGCTAATAAATAGACTTGCTTGATGCCGCCTCTGTTATCGGGGCGGCTTCTTTTTGTTGAAAACCACCACAAAGGGGGCAGGCACCTTTGTGGTGGTGGGGACGAGCTCGATGCTGTTGTGATCGTTGAGCGGCATGTTAATGGGCGGCTCTACAGAATTTCATCTGGGCTGGCGGGTTTGGTTGTTTTGGGGATGCCGAGTTTGGATGACGCGAAATCGTCAACATTGTCCTTAATTCCGTCTTTGGTGTAGACAGTGACCATATAGGTGCTGTGTCCGAATTCGCCCTTGTCGCGTGTTGCCCAGGCATCCCAGTAGGCGGCCCCGTTTCGCCCTTTGATTTTTCCGACACGGCGGAGTTCTGTTCGCTTTAATTTCTGGTTGCTATAGATGGTTCGACCGGCCTCCTCGGTGAGCCCGCACTGTCCAAGCATCTTGTCGAGGACTTGGTTCATGTGGCGCTCATCGGTGTTTGGTGCGTAGTCGTAGGCGAGGGTGATGAAGTCGAGTGGCTGGTCGTCGATTAGATAGTTTAGCGTCTGAGGTCCAAGGCAGAAATAGGGGGAGCATCCGTCGATCTGACCGAGCAGTGGCAACTTTGACTGCCAACTTCCGGTGGGAATTCCATCTTCGTAAAACACGCCGCGACAGATAAAGGAGAGCGAGGTGGCACGCGAGCCGGCGTCGACCATTCCGCATAAATCGAAGGGCGAGGTGATACCAAGGGAAAAGGGCGTGATGACGATAAGGAAGAGCATCACGATGGGTATGGCGAGAATGGCGATGACGTTGCGACCGGTGGAATGAGGCGGCTTCATATGCGCTCCTCGAGACAAAGATCTGTTGAGGATAGGCAGAAATGGATATGTTCAGAGAGCAATTCAAGTTTAATCTCATTGCGCGAGATGGTCGACCGTTAGCGTCGAAAACCACCACAAAGGTGCCTGTCCCCTTTGTGGTGGTGAGGAGCGCGCGGCTTCTTTTGGTAATAGTGTTAGCTGGCGGTATCATTAGTGCAGGTGGCGAAGGTTTGCATTGTGGGGTGTTTTGCCGTGAGCCGTTCTGCCCGTATTGGATTGATTGTCTTGGCGCTTGCGATCGCTGTGGTTGGCGCGGGCGCTGTCGGTATGGCATTTCTACCTGCTGCGGTGACGGAGCCGGTGGTCAAGCCTGTGACTCAATCTGTCGAACTTCTGACCGGCGACGACAAGCCCGAGACCATTACCGTTGATTTTGATGAGCAGCCGGCTGTGCTGGGTATTAGCAATTATCCGCGTATTCAGCTTGGGGCCATGCGCTATACCACGGATACAAGCCTGATCGATAGGGCGTCCGAGCTACTCAAGGGCAAAACATTTAAGCGTTGGTACGGATATGCGTCCTATCGGGCAAAAGCGAACGACATGGTTGGCGGATGCCACTCGTCCATCGAGCTGGACACTGCAAACGGCGCAAAGTTATGTGATGTCTCGTACGATCCGGGCTACGAGGGCAATGAGGGTCCGGGCATCTACATCATGGACGGCGATGTCGCCTATGTCATGGAGGGCGACCAGACCGAGCTCAACGATTTTATGGGTCAGTGTATCCAAGATGCCTATAAACAGACCTGCTTGCCTGACCCGCAGACTGCACGCGATAGTGGGTCTGCCCGTACATGGCTGTTCGAGGATGAGATGCCCTGGACCGTCGAATCGGGAAGTACGGGTTCGGCGAAGGAGTAGAGACCGCGACCACCACAAAGGTGCCTGTCCTCTTTGTGGTGGTTTTCGGTCTGTCTCGATCTGTAACATCTAGGATCAAAAATGGCTGCTAGATGTTACAGATCGAGACGGTAGCGCGCCTGGGCAGCGGCGGGCTGACATCTCAGTACCCTATCCGTAATTCACTCAGAAAATCTTATATATAGAGACTTAGATTTGTGTATAAGATCGCGTAAAGCTGGCAACAATACTTCTCGAACAACGTGAAGCCGCCCCGTAGGGCGGCCGCCCCAAGAGAGGTGATTCCATGAGAATCGATAAGCTAGCAATGACGTCGCGCGAGGCGCTGCAGACCGCCATGAGCACGGCTGCCGATGCACAGGCCGGCGCGGTGGAGCCGATCCACCTGCTGTCTGCCCTGCTCGGTGCCGGCGAGCGCAATATCTCCGTGATCGAGCGCATCGGTGCCGACCCGGCTCAGCTCGCACGCTCCACACAAGATGCCATCGACCATGCGCCCAAGGTGTCGGGCGAGGGTCAGCAGATGGGCCTGTCCAACGAGCTCGTTCGCGTGATCGAGAAGGCCGAGAAAAAGGCCACCAAGATGGGCGACAGCTTTGTGGTGACCGAGCATCTGCTGATGGCACTTGCCGAGGACAAGGGTGAGGCGGGTCGCGTGCTGCGTGGCGCCGGCGTGACCAAGGAGCGCATCGAGCAAGTCTACGAGGAACTGCGCGGCGATGACCGCGTGACGTCTGCCGAGGACAAGACGCAGTTTGAGGCGTTGGAGCAGTACGGTCGCAACATCTGCGATCTGGCTCGCGCCGGCAAGCTCGACCCGGTCATCGGCCGTACCGACGAGATCCGTCGTACTATTCAGGTTCTGTCCCGCCGCACCAAGAACAACCCCGTGCTTATCGGCGAGCCGGGCGTCGGCAAGACGGCCATCGTCGAGGGCATTGCTCAGCGAATCGTGGCCGGCGACGTACCGAGCACCCTGCGCGACCGCGACCTCATCGAGCTCGACATGAGCGCGCTGGTCGCCGGCGCCAAGTACCGCGGCGAGTTCGAGGACCGCTTGAAGGCCGTGCTCAAGGAAGTCCAAAAGTCCGAAGGCAAGGTCATCCTGTTCATCGATGAGCTCCACACCATCGTGGGCGCGGGTGCCACCGAGGGCTCCATGGACGCCGGCAACATCCTGAAGCCGGCGCTTGCCCGTGGCGACTTGCACGCAATCGGCGCGACTACGCTCGACGAGTATCGCAAGTACATCGAGAAGGACGCGGCACTCGCCCGTCGTTTCCAGACCGTGATGGTCTCCGAGCCCACCGTCGAGGACACCATCTCGATCCTGCGTGGCCTCAAGGAGAAGTACGAGATCTTCCACGGCGTGCATATCACCGATAGCGCGCTCGTGGCGGCCGCCGACCTCTCCGATCGCTACATCGCCGACCGCTTCCTGCCCGATAAGGCCATCGACCTGGTTGATGAGGCGGCAAGCCGCCTGCGCATGGAGCTCGACAGCATGCCGGTCGAGATCGATGCCACCACGCGTCAGCTCACCCAGCTGCAGATCGAGGAGCAGGCGCTCATGAAGGAGACCGACGACGCCTCCAAGGAGCGTCTGGAGGCCCTGCGCCAAGAGATTGCCGAGGTCCAAGAAAAGCTCAACGTGCAAAAGGCCGGCTGGCTCAACCAGAAGAACGCCATCGACCACGTGCAGGAGCTCAAGGGACAGCTCGACGAGGCCAAGAGCGAAGAGGAGCGTGCGACGCGCAACGGCGACCTGGGCCGTGCGTCCGAGCTGCGCTACTCCGTGATTCCGGGCCTGCAGCAGCAGATTCAGGATTCCGAGGCTGCGCTCGAGGCGCAAAAGCAGCAGGACGGCGAGGGCCTCAACGAGCAGGTGACCTCCGATGAGATCGCTGAGGTCGTGAGCGCTTGGACCGGCGTGCCCGTCTCCAAGATGATGCAGGGCGAGCTCGACAAGCTGAAGGGCTTGGAGGGCGAGCTGCATAAGCGCGTCATCGGCCAGGACGAGGCGGTCTCCGCTGTCGCCGCGGCCGTGCGTCGCAGCCGTGCGGGCCTCTCCGATCCGGACAAGCCCATCGGCAGCTTCTTCTTCCTGGGCCCCACCGGCGTGGGCAAGACCGAGCTCGCCAAGGCGCTTGCCGAGTGCCTGTTCGATGACGAGCGTGCGCTCGTGCGTATCGACATGTCCGAGTACATGGAGAAGTTCAGCGTCCAACGTCTGATCGGTGCGCCTCCGGGATACGTGGGTTACGACGAGGGCGGCCAGCTTACCGAGGCCGTGCGCCGTCGTCCGTACTCCGTGATTTTGCTCGACGAGATGGAGAAGGCTCATCCGGATGTCTTTAACGTGCTGCTGCAGGTGCTTGATGACGGCCGTCTGACCGATGGCCAGGGTCGCCAGGTGTCCTTCAAGAACACGATCATCATCATGACGTCTAACGTGGGCTCCAAGGCCATCGCCGATCTTTCGGGCAAGGACGAGGAAGAGATGCGCCACCAGGTCGATGCGGCCATGGCTCAGACCTTCCGCCCCGAGTTCCTCAACCGCATCGACGATATCGTGGTGTTCCATCCGCTCGGCATGGCGCAAATCGAAAAGATCGTCGATATCCAGCTTGCCGACGTCCGCGCGCGTCTTGCCAAGGAGCGCATGACGCTTGCCATCACCCCGGCGGCCAAGCAGATGCTCGCCGTGGGTGGCCTGGACCCCGTGTTCGGTGCCCGTCCGCTCAAGCGCCTGGTCCAGCGCGAGGTCGTGGACGCCATCGCCGCCGCCATCATCGACGGCACGGTGCGCGAGGGAGATCAGGTGACGGTCGATGTCGACAAGGACGGTGCTTTTACCGTCGTGTGCGACAACACGCCGGCGGCCACCTACGAGGTCCCCGACGCCGAGTAGATTTTTGGGATATGCCTTAAAATCTACCAGTCGTCTCTAAACACCAAGGGCGGCGGATCCAATTGGGTCCGCCGCCCTTTTTCGTGCGACAATCGATGGTACTGATCGTGAGTACATGGTAAGGAGATGCGCAGATGAAAAACGAGAACGAGACGAATGCACCGGCGACCGATGCCGCACCCGCCGCACCCAAGCCTGCGCCTAAGCCGGCACCCAAGCCGCGCGACCCCTATATCCGCGCCGAGAACGAGGATGACGACGGCTACGATCCCTACAGCGATCGCCGCCCCGAGCGCGAGCCCCTCTTCGAAGCCGACCCCTGGCGCTAAGTAGCTCATTTGGGACGGGGCTCTTTTAGCTACTTGGGCTGCTATGTGAGCCAGCATCTAATAGGAGCCGCTAGCCCTGGCCTTTGATGTTCGGCAACAGAAAAACTTGCTTAGCTACTAATCAAGTTACACGTAATCTTGCTCTCCTGCTAATCAAGAATCGATATAATCTTGATTAGCATATAAGCAAGATTGGAGAATTATGGCATTCAACGACTTGGTGGCCCAGAAAATAAAGGACTTTGAGCAACAAGGAGTTCCACAGGTCTTTGAGCGCGACCTTGATCTGGGAAACCCGCAGGAACCCAAGCGCGACAACATCGTAAATGTGATTGTGGGAGCCCGTCGTTGTGGAAAGACGTATCGCCTGTATCAGGAGATGCAGCGGCTTCAGGGTCAAGGTATCGACCTTGACCGGATGCTTTATTTCAATTGTGAGGATGAGCGCTTGCGTCCGTATGAGCCGTCGCTGCTAGCGGACGTGCTCGATACATTCTATGCGCTATATCCTGCTGCTCGAACCGAGGGTGCCTACATTTTCTTCGATGAAATCCAGGAAATTCCCGAATGGGGTGCGTTTCTGCGGCGTGTGGTCGATACGGAGAAAGCGACCGTCTACGTGACGGGATCTTCTTCTAAGATGCTGTCCTCGGAACTTAAGAGCGAGTTCAGGGGCCGCTCTCTTGTGCGAGAGCTGTTTCCGTTGAGTTTTTCGGAATACGTCCGATATAAGACGGGGAGCGTTCCTGAGCCGGATGCACCCTTTTCATCGAGCGATGCAGCACTGCTTCGACATCATCTGATCGGATATCTTGAGCGAGGGGGATTCATCGCGACGCTAGAGCAGACGCCCGCGGACGCGATTCAGCTGCTACAGGAATATGCGTCGCGAACGGTCGCCATGGACGTCGTTGAGCGCTACGACATCAAGAACCCTCGTTTGGCTTCACTGTTCCTGACGCGGTGTATGGCGTCTTCGGCACGAGAGCTGTCGGTGAACAAGGTGTACAACGAGTTCAAAAGTAGGCAGATACCCGTCAGTCGTAATTCGCTCGGCGACTTACTTGAGTATTACGAGGACGCCTACCTGTTGTTTTCGGTGCCGGAGTTCACGCGCTCACTTGCAAATAATGCGCGGTCCGCATCTAAAGTCTACGCTGTCGATCCTGCGATGTTCGGAGCATTCTCTCCCGCATCGGCATTCGATCAGGGCCAGAGGCTCGAGACTGCGGTGTTCAATGCGCTCAGAAGAAGGACTCCAGCCGTGCGGTCCGGTTCGGTCTGCCGCCTGCTGATCAAAGAGAAGAATAAAAGCCATGAGGTGGACTTTGTGGCCGGGGATGCGCTTCTTATGCAGGCTTATGGCCTGATTCAGGTGAGTACGGATATGGCAAGCGAGAAAACGCGCGAGCGCGAAATTGCCGCGCTTGATGCCTCGATGGCCCAGTTCGATCTTGGCGAGTCGACAATCGTTACCATGGATGAGCAGGCCGATATTCCATGCGAACACGGTGTGGTACACGCCGTGCCCGCATGGAAGTGGCTCCTTGCCTAATCATCTACGGATCTGTGGGGCCAGGACCTCCTGGCCCCTTCATCACGGTTGGGGAGAACCATGATGCGCTCGGCTAGTCCTGGGCCTTGATGCTCGGCAGGAGAATCTGGGCGAGGTAGTCGGTCTCGAGTTTGGTGGCAGCGTCGGCCTTGCCGTCTTTGCCGACCAGCACATTTTTGATCTGGCTGTAGGTGTAGCGGTTGCCGGTCGTAAGCTCGACAAGCTCAATGGCCGTGTCCATGGGATAGGTCGACACAGGGTTCTGCGTGCGCCCGTTGATGGTCTGGGGCACCACATACGGATAAACGGGGCCGCTGGCGTAGACGGTATAACCGTTGCCTAGGTTGGCCGCACCCAAAACCGTATCGCCCTCATCGGGCGTAAAGCTCTCGCCCTCGCGCACTGCGACGAGCGTCACAATCGGCGTATCGCTGTCGCCGGCAAGATAGATGCATAGCGTGCTGCCATTTTGCCAAGTCTCGACCTTGCCGTACCATTCGACGGGGATATCGAGCTGGTAGAGGTCGGTTGCCTTGTGACGGGCGTCGGCATCACGGGCTGCCTGTGCCTTTTGCGCGCTCACGGCATTGACGGCGGCGTCGCGCCGCGCGGTTGCCGCCTGCTGGAGCACCTTGGCGGTGGCGGCGGAGCTCGCGCCTCCCTCCTCGGCATATTTGGCGGCGGCATCGATCTGGTCGTCGGTTACCGTGTCGGCCGAAGGCACCTTGAGCTTAAAGGCGGCCTGGCTGCTTAGGTCCTGTCCGTCGCTCTTGATCGTGACCTGCGCCTTGGTGGTCGGCACGGTATAGACGGTGCCGTCGGACGCGATGGGGGAGGCGGCAATGGAGAGCGTGTAGTTACCGGGCAGCAGTTTGATGCCACGGCCATGCTCGTCAACATAGAGTGTTTCGCTTACGGAGGATCCGTCCACGTCCTGACCGCTCACCTGCACGGGGATCTTTGAGCCGGTGGAGCAGTCGAGCCCCGCGGCATGTACGCCAATTTGCACTGACATCATCGTGTGCGCATTGGCGGCGGCAACGGCGGCCTGCTCTTGCTGATATCCGTTCCAAGCCGCATAGCCCGCGCCGCCGGCGACGAGCGCGACGGCCACGACGCCGGCAACCATCAGATTGCGGCGCTTGGGCGACATTTTGCGATGGCGAACCTCAGCTTCGTGTGCCGAGGGAACGGACGGCAGGGGAATATCGCCCATGGCGATGGTCTCGTCCACGGCTGGTGCGGAACCCAGGCCAGGAAGCTCGCGGGTCAGCGAATCCTCGGCCGGCAAGCTGTCGAGCAAGACGGTTTCCTCGCCCGTGTCGGATTCGGGCTGATTGCCGGCCTCGCTTTCGGTACCTTCGTGACCTGCCTCATCTTCGGCAGGCTCAACGTCGTCTGCATCCTGATCATCGGACTGCGCCTCGGCTTCCGGCTCATCCTGCACATCAACGCCCGAATCGTCAAACGCAATCTCATCGAGTGAAATCCGGTCTAAGCTCTCCAAGGCCTCAGCGCAAGCTTCTGCATCTTGGGTCGCATCCTCTTGGCCCATCGTCTCATCTTTCATATATCCCCCAAGCTCAATATCGGGACAACAATGTACCCAAAAACAAGGTCTTATAGAGCTGTCAGGCGATCGGAAATCTGATTTTATCTGTGCGAGAGGTTTTGAATGTGTGTGCGAATGGAATATGTGCGTGAATGCGTGCAACAACAAAAAGCCCCGGAAAGCGGGCGAATCGCTTTCCGGGGCTGCGCATGACGCGCGATTGCGGTATCGGCTAAGTTTGCCTACATTCAAATGTGGACGGAATAAACATGTTACTCGGCGTGAGCGTAATCAACCTTGGCGCGGCGGGCGGTGGCCTTCTCCCAATCGCTGGTGCCCTCAAAGACATCCTGCTTGTAGGGGTTGCGGCCGAGCTTCTTGGCGCGGTAGGCGATGTAGATGATCGCGGTGACGTTGGCGACCAGTGCGGCGATCGAGACCGCGGTAGCGGCGCTGGGGTCGAGCGTGGAGTGGGTCACAAAGATGGACTCCTCCTGGAAGAACGGGAACACCTGGGCAAACATGCACCAAATAGCCAGCGTAAAGGCGCGGTTCTGGATCCAGCCGCCCTTGTTCCAGATAAAGGCGGCGACGGTGGGCGCCAGCAGCAGCGCAAAGCCGCAGAACCAGGAGTGGGTGGGCAGACAGTTGTAGGTGTAGCAGAAGTTCCAGATATCGTAGGCGATGATGTAGACCCAGGTCATATCGGGCCACAGCATGTCGGTCTGATCCTCGGAGGCGTAGACGCTCCACCAACCGGTCATGCAGAAGATGTTGATGATACCGGCGATGCCGTTGAACACGTTGTTCCAGCTGGCCAGCTGCGTAGCACCTTCGGAGGTGACCCAGGTGGACTCGCCCAGGACAAAGAAGTGATAAGCGCTCTCGAAGTCGGACACGACGGCGATCATGATGTTGATGGCGACGATCACAAACGGCCATGCGCGGAACCAATGCGCCTTGCCGATCTTGCCCCACTGGTACTTAATGGCAATGAAGCCCCAGCAACCGGCCAGCGCCGCGTATACCTTGGCGTAGTGGAACCAGCTGTTCTGGTACACATGGGTGGGGTTGGTGAGCGCCCATTCGGCACCCTGCGAAACGCCGACGGCGATGGCGATGCAGTAGATGGTCATGGCCAGCGGAGCCACGCCAAAGATGATGGCCGCGCCCAGCTTGGTGCGCCTGCCTACCTCGTTGAGCACGATCAGGCCAATAAAGACCATGGCCCAGCCGGCCCAGTGGATAAGGGTATTGCTACCCCAAACATCGAACAGCATGCTGCTCTCCTTTCACAAGCCCGCGGCCCCTCTTCTGATCGCGGGCAGTTTGGCCAAATGTCGTCAGTTCTGGGGCTTGCGCTCCGGATACTTGGCGGTATAGCCCTCGATGTGGAGTGTCGAGGCGATGATTTCCTTGACCGTCTCGTCGGGCACATCGGGGTGCGTGCGGATATACATCAAAAGACCCATGATGAGGGTGTAGAACGTCTCGTAGACATGGTCGATGCGTAGCTCATGATGGGCGACAAAATCCACCACGGTGGTATCGCAGATATACTGCGCCACGCGCTGGACCACGTTGTGCAAAAAGCCGCCGTATAGCGCGCCGCTGCTCGAGGTGAGCGTGCTCGGCAGCTCGTGGCCGCTGGCGACCAGGCGTTTAAAGAGCGGGGCGACGGTGTCGAGCGCGCCCTCGATATCACCAACGGTGCGGCCGGCATTCCACGTCTCGAGCTCGGAGATAAAACCGTCGATTGCCTCGTCCATGACGGCGGTGACGGCGGCGTCCATGTCGGCGAAGTAGTGGTAGAACAGCGAGCGCGTGCAGCCGGCTCGCTTGGTTACGGCCGATACCGATAGGTGGGACACGCCCAGCTCGGAGCTTACGGTGCGCACGGCATCGAGGATCTCGCGACGGCGTTCGTCGCCCGTCAGGCGCTTTGCCGTGCTGTCGGACGCGAGGACGGCATCAGCCACAGAGATGTTTGCCGTGTTATCGCTCATGCGTTTGCCGCCTTTCATCCGTTTGGGCCCGACCGTTCGCCTAACAGTCTTGAATATTGTTGACGGTTCGTCAATACTGTTTTTGACACAATGTCAACAATGGCGGGTGAACGGCATGGGGGCATGCCCGGCCTGCAAAAAAAGAGGGGTGCCGCGGCCTCGCCGGGCTGTGGCAAGAGAGGGGACAACCATGATTCTCAACGGACCGGGAATTAGCTACACCGAGCCCGACATCGGTTCGGAGTTCGTGCCGCCGCTGCCGGAGCATCCGCGCGAGGCAATCGTCAAGCTGTGCGAGCACTGCACCAACCGTCTGCTGCATCGCGACGAGCTGCTGGGCTACGAGTACTGGTCGTTTGCCGAGGCCGCAACCGACGAGCAGGCCGAAGTGCTCTGCAAGATGAAGATGCGCCGTCCCTATACGCTGCCCGAGATGGTCAAGCTCACCGGCATGCCCGAGGCCGATATCGAGAAGATGCTCGACGACATGAGCTACACGGGCCTGCTCGAGTACAACTGGGAAAACCCCGAGCGCGCCAAGCAGTGGGTGCTGCCCATGCTGGTGCCGGGTTCTGCCGAGTTCCTCAACATGCGCGTGAGCCAGCTCGAGGAACACCCGGTCTATGCCAAGTTCTTTGAGCAGGCGTCCAAGGGACCACTGTCCAAGGCCACGCCGATGGTGCCGCCCGGTGGTGCCGGCATCGGCATGCATGTCATTCCGGTCGAGAAGGCCATCGATGCCGCGAGCACGTCGGTGCCGATCGAGCATATCGAGCATTGGCTCGACAAATACGAGGGTAAATATGCCGCCAGCACCTGCAGCTGCCGCGCGAGCCGTCGCGTGATGGGAGAGGGCTGCGCCGACGACCCGGCCGATTGGTGCATCGCCGTGGGCGATATGGCCGACTACGTGGTCGAGACCGACCGCGGTCATTACGTGACCCGCGAGGAGGTCTACGACATTTTGCGCCAGGCCGAGGACAACGGCTTTGTGCACCAGATCACCAACATCGACGGCGAGAACAAGATCTTCGCCATCTGCAACTGCAACGTCAACGTGTGCTACGCCCTGCGCACCTCTCAGCTGTTCAACACGCCCAACCTGTCGCGCTCGGCCTATGTCGCCAAGGTCGAGAAGGACAAGTGCGTTGCCTGCGGTCGCTGCGTTGAGGTGTGCCCGGCCGGTGCCGCCAAGCTCGGCCAGAAGCTCTGCAGCAAAAAGGCCGGCGGCAAGGTGCCCGAGTATCCGCGCCAGGAGCTGCCCGATGCCACCAAGTGGGACCACACCAAGTGGTCGCCCAACTACCGCAACGACAACCGCATCGAGACGCATGAGTCCGGCACGGCGCCCTGCAAGACGGCCTGCCCCGCGCACGTTGCCGTTCAGGGCTATCTGAAGCTCGCGGCGCAGGGCCGCTATGACGAGGCACTGGCGCTCATTAAGCGCGAGAACCCGCTGCCCGCTATCTGCGGCCGTGTGTGCAACCGCCGCTGTGAGGATGCCTGCACCCGCGGTCGTGTGGACGCCGCCGTGGCTATCGACGAAGTCAAGAAGTTTATCGCCCAGCGCGATCTGGACGCTGCGACCCGCTACGTCCCGCCCGTGGTGACGCCGACGCGCGCTGGCGGCTTCGACCAGAAGATTGCCATCATCGGTGCCGGCCCGGCCGGTCTGTCCTGCGCTTTCTATCTTGCCGAGAAGGGCTACAAGCCCGTCGTGTTCGAGAAAAACGAGCGCCCGGGTGGCATGCTCACCTACGGCATTCCCAGCTTTAAGCTGCAGAAGGATGTTATCGAGGCCGAGGTCGAGATCATTCGCCTGATGGGTGCCGAGTTCCGCTATGGCGTGGAAGTCGGTCGCGACGTGACGCTCGACGAGCTGCGCGCGCAGGGCTTTAAGGCCTTCTACGTGGCTATTGGCTGCCAGGGCGGTCGCCTTGCCGGTATTCCGGGCGAGGACGCCGAGGATGTGACCGTGGCCGTCGACTTCTTGCGCGAGGTCAACAGCGGCAAGATCGACGCGCTGCCCGGCCGCACCATCGTGGTGGGCGGCGGCAACGTGGCCATCGACGTCGCGCGCAACGCCTGCCGCCTGGGCTCCGAGCACGTTGAGATGTTCTGCCTGGAGAGCGAGGCCCAGATGCCCGCCAGCGAGGAAGAGCGTCGCGAGGCCATCGAGGACGGCGCGCACATCAGCTGCGGTTGGGGCCCCAAGGAGGTTCACCTGGACGAGGCCGGTCGCGTATGTGGCATCACCTTTAAGCGCTGCACGCGCGTCTTTGACGACGAGGGCCGTTTTGCGCCCGAGTACGACGAGAACGACCTGCGTCGTGTTGACGCCGATCGTGTCGTCATGTCGATTGGCCAGTCCATTGTGTGGGGCGACCTGCTGGCTGGCTCCAAGGTGGAGCTCGGCCGCGGCCAGGGTGCCCTTGCCGATCCGCAGACCTATCAGACCGCTGAGCCCGACATCTTTGTGGGCGGCGACGTCTACACTGGCCCCAGCTTTGCCATCGATGCCATTGCCGCCGGTCACGAGGCCGCGGTGTCCATCCATCGCTTTGTGCAGCCGGGCTCTACGCTCACCATCGGCCGCAACCAGCGTCGCTACACTGCGCTCGACCGCGACGATGTCGTGATCGAGAGTTACGACAACGCGAGCCGCGAGGTTGCTCACGTGGACCGCGAGCGCGAGAAGGCCGCGCCGTTTAGCGAGTACGTCGAGACCTTTACCGAGGAGCAGGTACGCACCGAGACCGCCCGTTGCCTGGGTTGCGGTGCCTCGATCGTCGACCCCAACAAGTGCATCGGCTGCGGCCTGTGCACCACCAAGTGCGCGTTTGACGCCATCCATCTGGATCGCGACCGCCCCGAGTGCTCCACGATGGTCAAATACGAGCAAAAGCTCCCGAGCCTTGGCAAGTATGCTTTAAAGCGTGCAATCAAAATCAAGTTCGGTCGTAAATAGGTAACCATGGCGGGTAAGGGGACGGCGCAGACTAGATTTCGCCGTCCCCTTGCTTTGAGTTTGCATCGCATCAACCGTTGTTGAAAGGTTTCTACCTTGCATGAATTGGGAATCGTTTATCACATTATTCGCGATGTTGAGAACGTGGCGCGCGCCAATGGCGTGCGTCGCGTTTCGAGCGTCACGCTGCTGCTGGGCGAGGTCTCGGGCGTCGTTCCCGACTTGCTGCTCGACGCTTGGCGCTGGGCGGCAGATAAAAAGTCCATCATGCAGGGCGCGGAGCTTATCGTGGAGCCCGTCGAGGCCGTGACGCATTGCGAGGCGTGCGGTCGCGACTATGCGACAGTCGAGCACGGCAAGACCTGCCCCCATTGCGGCAGTGGTGATACCTATTTGCTCCAGGGCCAAGAGGTCATGATCAAGCAGATCGAGACCCCCGACGAGGATCCGGCAGACGCTGCCCCCGACGGCCCTTCTGACGCCCCCGACGCCGTCGACGCCGCTAACCCTCTCCACATCGTCTAGCCCCTAGTCGTTGGGGACGTTCTTGTTTGACTAGTCGTTTAAGAACGTCCCCAACGACTAGTTGCGCTAGAGCATAAGTCATACAATTAGTCAAGTTATGTCTGTTTAAACAAAATAGCGGCACGCGGGCGCATTGGGATTAACCTAAAAGCGGCATCAATGAACAGAGTGTCTGTATATATCTGTGAAAGTAATTGGCAACTCACGTTTTAGTGGGCAATGAGCTGTAAATCAGCAACGTAATCAATTTGTAACAAACTTAGACGTTTAAACAAATAATGCAACCGTTTGCGAATTTAGCTATAAATCCACAAGACGAACAGGTATACTCTTTTTTGTCGTGTAGGAAATACGTAGACAAAAAGGAGGTTATGTGATGGTAAGTATTGTTCTTGCTAGCCATGGGGACTTGGCAGCTGGAATCAAGCAGACGGGCTCGATGGTCTTTGGCGATCAGCCGTCTGTAGCCGTGGTCTCGCTCGAGCCGAGCATGGGCCCCGACGACTTCCGTGCCAAGGTCGAGGAAGCAGTCGCTTCCTTCGAGGACCAGGAGCAGGTGCTCTTCCTCGTTGATCTGTGGGGCGGCACGCCGTTCAACCAGATCAGCGGGCTCATCGAGGGCCACGATTCCTGGGCTATCGTCACCGGTGTCAACCTGCCTATGCTCATCGAGGCATATTCGCAGCGCTTTGACGCAAAGAACACTGCACATGCGATCGCAAAACATCTCGTGACTGAGGCTAAGGCTGGCGTGCGCGTCAAGCCCGAGTCTCTGGAGCCCGAGGAGAAGAAGCCGGCTGCGGCCGCCGCTGCTCCTGCAGGCGCCATCCCTCCGGGAACGGTCATCGGCGACGGGCACATCAAGATCGCCCACGTCCGTATCGACACCCGTCTGCTTCATGGCCAGGTGGCCACCACGTGGACCAAGCAGATCAACCCCAACCGCATCATCGTGGTTTCCGACGGCGTTGCTCACGACGAGCTCCGCAAGACCATGATCGAGCAGGCTGCCCCTCCGGGAGTCCATGCCAACGTCGTGCCCATCAAGAAGATGGCCGAGGTCGTCAAGGACACGCGCTTTGGTGACACCAAGGCCATGCTGCTCTTCGAGAACCCGCAGGATCTGCTCAAGGCCATCGAGGCCGGCGTCGACATCAAGGAAGCCAACATCGGTTCCATGGCTCACTCCAAGGGCAAGGTCGTCGTCACCAACGCCGTCGCCATGGGCGATGACGACGTCAAGACCCTCGAGGCTCTCAAGGCCAAGGGCGTCAAGTTCGAGGTCCGCAAGGTTCCTTCGGATTCCTCCGAGGATCTCGACGCCATGTTGAAGAAAGCTAAGGCCGAACTGGCCGCTCAAGCATAGTAAAGGAGGGTCCGATACATGTCTGCAATCACTATTCTGCTTGTTGCGATTGTCGCGTTGCTTGCCGGTATGGAAGGCATTCTGGATGAGTTCCAGTTCCATCAGCCGCTCGTGGCATGCACGCTTATCGGTCTCGTAACCGGTCACCTTCAGGAGGGCATCCTCCTGGGCGGTTCGCTCCAGATGATGGCCCTTGGCTGGGCTAACGTCGGCGCCGCCGTCGCGCCTGACGCCGCTCTGGCCTCGGTCGCTTCTTCGATCATCATGGTGCTCGCCCTCAACGGTGGCGCCACTGATTCGGCCAAGGCCGTTACCGCCGCTATCGCCGTCGCCGTCCCGCTGTCGGTCGCTGGCCTGTTCCTGACCATGATCTGCCGTACCCTGGCTACCGCTATCGCTCACGCTATGGACGGTTGCGCCGAGAAGGGCGACTTCGCCGGCATCGAGCGCTGGCAGTACGCTGCTATCCTCATGCAGGGCCTTCGTATCGCCATCCCGGCAGTACTTCTGTGCATCATCCCGGCCGAGGCTGTTACCAACGCGCTTAACGCTATGCCCGACTGGCTGTCCGGCGGCATGGCTGTCGGCGGCGGCATGGTCGCTTCCGTCGGTTACGCCATGGTCATCAACATGATGGCCACCAAGGAGACCTGGCCGTTCTTCATCCTCGGCTTTGTCCTTGCTGCCATCCCTCAGCTCACGCTGATCGCCCTTGGCCTCATCGGCATCTCCCTTGCCCTCATCTACCTTGGCCTTAAGGATCTGGCCAAGCAGGGTGGCGGCATGGGCGGTGGCTCCGGTGACCCGCTCGGCGACATTCTGAACGATTACGAGTAGGAGGGGAGTGATACATATGGCAGAGAACAAGATTCAGCTCACCAAGGCTGACCGTAAGAAGGTTTGCTTCCGTCATCAGTTCCTTCAGGGCTCGTGGAACTACGAGCGTATGCAGAACGGCGGCTGGTGCTTCGCAATGATCCCTGCGATCAAGAAGCTCTACACCAGCAAGGATGACCAGATTGCCGCTCTTAAGCGCCACCTGGAGTTCTATAACACCCACCCCTATGTTTCCGCCCCCGTCATTGGCGTTACCCTCGCTCTCGAGGAGGAGCGCGCCAACGGTGCTCCGATTGACGACGTCGCCATTCAGGGCGTCAAGGTCGGCATGATGGGCCCGCTCGCCGGCGTCGGCGACCCCGCCTTCTGGTTCACC
>URUC01000028.1 GCA_900550965.1 uncultured Collinsella sp.
GACCTTTGCGAAGCAAGGGGGAGCGCGGGGGTTTCTTCTGTTCCGGCGGTGATGCGCCGGGTTGCAAGGGCGATGTGGCTACAGCGCGAAGTCGCCGCCGACGAGCGTGGAGACGGGCTCCTCGTGGTAAACGGCGGAGATGGCCTGAGCGAACTCCTCGGCGACCGAGATAGTCTTGATCTTGCCGCCGACCTCGACGGGGATGGCGTCGGTGACGACGCACTCGACGATGGGGGCATCGTTCAGGCGCTCGATGGCCGGACCGGAGAAGATGCCGTGGGTGGCGCAGACGTAGATGTCGCCGGCGCCCATAGCCTTGAGCTCCTTGACGTTGGCGCACAGGGTGCCAGCGGTGTCGATCATGTCGTCGTTGATGATGCAGGTCTTGCCCTTGATGTCACCGATGATGCCCATGACCTCGGCGGCGTTGTGGCGCGGACGGCCCTTGTGGGCGATGGCCAGGTCGCAGCCGAGCATGTCGGACAGCTTCTTGGCGGCCTTGGCACGACCCACGTCGGGGGAGACGACAACCAGGTTGTCGGTGTCGAAGTGCATGTCGTTGTAGTACTGGCCAAACAGCGGCAGTGCGGACAGGTGGTTAACCGGGATATCGAAGAAGCCCTGGATCTGACCCTGGTGCAGGTCGAGGGTGATGATGCGGTTGACGCCGGCGCGCTCGAGCAGGTTGGCGACGAGGCGGGCGGTGATGGGCTCGCGCGGGCCGGCCTTGCGGTCCTGGCGGGCATAGCCGTAGTGGGTGATAACGGCGGTGATGGAGCGGGCGGATGCGCGCTTGGCAGCGTCGGTGGCGATGAGCAGCTCCATGAGCATGTCGTTGACGTTGCCGCCGGCCACGGACTGAATCAGGAAGACGTCGGCGCCGCGGACGGTCTCGTCGTAGCGGGCGTAAATCTCACCATTGGCGAACTGCTTTAGCGTAAGGCCCGAAAGCTCGACCCCAAGGTACTCAGCAATCTTCTGAGCGAGGGGACGGTTGGAGGAACCGGAATACACGCGGATGGACTTGCGCATATTCTCCGACTTCTCGGGATCATTAATCGGCATTACCCTTCTCCTTTATATCGAATGCCATATAGATGCCTTGTTGCATTGTAACCGCGCGACGGGGTTAATCGGGTCTTGATAACGTCTTTACCGTCAACGGACACGAACCGACCACTCATCCGGTTGCGCAGGTCACGATAGAAAAAGGAGCCGCCCCCCATGGGAACAGCTCCTTAGATGCTTGGTAAAACGTTATACCTCGTCGTCCTCGTGCAGGCGGCGGCGATAATCGGCGGCCCAGCCCTCAATGTTTACCTGACGGGCGCGGCCCAGACCGAGTGCGTCGGCCGGGACCGGCTCGGTGATGACGGAGCCGGCGGCCACGAGCGCACCGTCGCCAATCTGGGCGGGCGCGACCATCATGGTGTCGGAACCGATGAAGGCATCCTTGCCGATGACGGTCTTGTGCTTGTGGACGCCGTCGTAGTTGCAGGTGATGGAGCCCGCGCCCACGTTGACGCCCGAGCCCATGGTGGTGTCGCCGATGTAGGACAGGTGGGGCACCTTGGAACCCTCGCCAATCGTGGACTTCTTGATCTCCACGTGCGTGCCGGCCTTGGATCCGTCGAGCATGTGGGTGCCCGGGCGCAGGTAGGCGCGCGGGCCGCAGTCGACGCCGTTCTCGATGACGGCCTCGATGGCGATGGTCTCATCGATGGTGCAGCCGCTGCCGACGGTGGTGTCGGTGAGACGGCTGTTGGGGCCGAGCTGGCATTCCTCGCCCACGGTGACGTGGCCGATCAGGTGTGTCTGCGGCCACACGACGGTGTCGCGGCCGATGGTGGCGTCGGGGCCGATCCAGGCCTGCGTGGGGTCGATGAAGGTAACGCCCTCGGCCATCCAGTGCTCGTTGATGCGGTCGCGTGCGATGGCGGTAAGCTGCGCGAGCTGGATGCGGCTGTTGACGCCCAGGCCGTCGCGGTAGTCGTCGCAGTGGAAGATGGAGACTGCCTGGCCGTGACCCTTGAGGATTTCGAGCATGTCGGGCAGGTAGTACTCGGACTGCGCGTTGTCGTTGCTGATCTCGTCAATGTGGGCAGCGAGCTGTGCGCCGTCGAAGGCGTAGCAGCCGGCGTTGCACTCGAGCAGCGTGGCGGCCTGCTCGGGCGTGCAGTCCTTCTGCTCGATGATGCGCTCGATCTGACCGTCGGCACCCAGCTTGATGCGGCCGTAGCCAAAGGGATCGGGCGGGGTCATGGTCATGACGGTGCAGGCGAGCTCGCCGGTAGCGACGGTCTGCGCGAACTTGGCGACGGTGTCGGCAGTGATGAGCGGCAGGTCACCGTTGAGCACGACGACGGGGCCTTGCGTGATGCCGCAGGCCTCGAGCGCGACCTTTACGGCGTGGCCGGTGCCCAGGCGCTCGGTCTGCTCGACGCACTCGACTTTGGTGGCGCTGTTGGCGTAGGCGCCGTCGATGAGGGCGCGCATCTCGTCGGCGTGGCTGCCGATGACGACCACGACGCGGCTGCAGCCGGCCTTGATGGTGGCGTCGACGATCCACTGGACCATGGGCTTACCCAGGATCTTGTGCGAAACCTTGCAGTGGTTCGACTTCATGCGGGTGCCCTCGCCGGCAGCGAGGATAATTGCGGTTGCGTCCATGTGATCTCCTGTTACGTTATAGAGACGTGTGTTTGGAAACGATACACGGCGCAATATGATACCGCAGGCATATGACGAGCGCGTAACGTTTGGGCCGCGGCGGCTGGGTTTGTGGTTCCGGCGCGGCGGTTGCGCTGCTTGTGCGGTGTTTGCGGCGCTGCGGCATTGGTATTTGGGTGAGAGGGCGGGTGCCCGTGGACAATATGCGAGAGAGGTCGGCCATCGAGCCCGTCGCGGCATTCTCGATGTCGCACCCGGCGGTGCCTGCGCTCTACATGGCGCTAACGCTGGGACTCACCATGTTCTCGATGCAACCGGTGCTGATCGCGCTGTCGCTCGCAGGCGGGCTGGCATACGGCTTTGCGACCCGCGGGGCTGCTCGCACACTGAACGCGCTTCGCTGGCAGCTGCCGGTGATTTTGATCATTGCGCTGGTCAACCCGCTGTTTAGCGCCTCGGGCTCGACGGAGTTGTTCCGCATCGGCATGCGCGCAGTGTATTTGGAGAGCATGGTATACGGCCTGTGTATGGGCGGGCTGTTTGTGGCGAGCGTGCTGTGGTTTGAGGCTGCGGCGTCGATGCTCGAATACGACAAGGTGCTCGCGTTGCTGGGCAACGCCGCGCCGGTGCTCGCGCTCATGATCTCGATGTGCATGCGGCTTATCCCGCAGTTTTTGCGCCGCGGCCGCACGGTGCTGGCGGTGCAGGACGCGATCGATGTGCCGGGCCGCGCGCCGGCTGACCCCGTGCGCTCGCGCCTGCGGGCATCGAGCGTGCTGATGGGCTGGGGCATGGAAGATTCGCTTGAGCGCGCGGATGCCATGCGCTCGCGCGGGTGGGGTGCTGCGTCGCGCCGTACGACGTATGCGCGGTATCGGCTGGGGCGCGGCGACGCTGCCGCGCTGGTTGGACTTGCGGTGTTTGGTGCCGCCGCGGTGGCGGTGGCATGGACCGCGACGACGCAGTATTCGTTTTATCCGCAGCTCTCGGTGCCGGCGCCGTGGCTGGGCTATGTCGTGTACGCTGCATGGATGGTGCTGCCCTGCGTGTTGCATGTGATCGATGAGAAGAGGTTTGGCTGATGGCTCGGTTGGATAGGGGCCCGGTGTCGGGTGCGGCGTGCGGCCCGGATATGCCGGCGATTGAGGCGCGGAGCCTGAGCTTTGCCTACCCCGGGGCTGATGCTGCGGTGCTCGAGGGGCTCGACTGGTCTGTTCCCCAAGGTGCATTTGCGCTGCTTGTTGGCGGTACCGGATCGGGTAAGTCGACGCTGCTGTCGCTGCTCAAGCCCGAGATCGCTCCGGCGGGCGAGCGCACTGGCGATGCGCGCGTGCTGGGCGAGAACGTTGCCGACATGGACGTGCGCGCGTCTGCGGAGTGCGTGGGCTACGTGTTCCAGGATCCCGAGAACCAGATTGTGTGCGAGACCGTGTGGCACGAGATGGCGTTTGGCCTAGAGAATCTGGGGGTGTCGCGCGACGAGATGCGCCGCCGTGTTGCCGAAACCAGCTATTTCTTTGGTCTGGAGGATTGGCTTCATCGCGATACCGATACGCTTTCGGGTGGTCGCAAACAGCTGCTGTCGCTTGCCGCCGTCCTGGCACTGCGCCCGTGCGTGCTGTTGCTCGATGAGCCCACGTCTCAGCTCGATCCCGTTGCCGAGAAGAATTTTCTGCACGCGCTGTTTCGCGTGAACCGTGAGCTGGGCTGCACGGTTGTTGTGGCTACGCATCAACCGCGGCCGATGCTCGAGTATGCGACGTGTGCGTACCGGATTGAGGGCGGTCGCGTGCGCGAAGTGGCGGATATGGCTTCTTTGGGACGCCGAGAATCGTTGTTTTCCGACGACATGTTGGGGTGGGGTGCCGTCCGATGTGCAAAAAACGGAGTATTCAGCAGGCGTGAGGACAATTTGGGCTCTCTGGAGCCGCCCGGGGACGTATCGAGCGCGAAAAAAAGTTCGGAATTGGACAAATCGTCCGAATTTGTGGCGCAAGCGTCGCTCGAGAACGGCTCGGAAGCCTTCCCGCGCACGGATGGGAGCAGAATACTCCAAAAAATGCACGGCGGGTCGGCTACCACCCTGGCAGGGAGCTGGTTTCGCTACGATCGAGCGTCCGGCTGGGTGCTGCGCGGACTCGATGTGGCGTTTTCGACTGGCGCGGTGCATGCGATTGTGGGCGGAAACGGCTGCGGCAAGTCGACGATGCTCTCGGTGCTGGCCAAAACGGTCAAGTTGCAGCGTGGTCGCATGGTGCGTGGGGCGGTATCGGCGGCGCTGCTGCCCCAGAATCCCAAGGCGTTGCTGGTTGCCGAGACGGTGCGCGACGAGCTGATGGAATGGGCTTCGACCTGCGGGTACGGCGAGGATATGGCGCGGGAGCGCGCGGTGAGTCTGGGGCTCGCGGGCTTAGGGGAACGCCACCCCTATGACCTTTCGGGCGGACAGCGCCAACTGCTTGCGTTGGCAAAGCTACTGCTAATCGGCCCCGAACTGCTATTGCTTGATGAGCCTACCAAGGGTCTGGACCTGGCCAGCCGCCGCATCATCGCCCGCGCCCTGCGCGACCATGCGCGGGCTGGCGGCACCGTCATCATGGCAACGCACGACCTGGATTTTGCCGAGCAGGTAGCCGATGACATTTCCATGATGTTTGACGGCGAGATCGCCTGCATGGAGCCGCCGACCGACTTCTTTGCCGACAACGTGTTTTATAGGGCGTGATGGGATGACGGACTGTCGTTTCTCGCGCTTGCTTGCAAAACTGGAGATCCCGCTGCTGCTGGCGGTGCCAGCCGTGATGGCTGCGGCGTTGCTGGCGGGCGTTGAGCAGGCAGCGTTGGCCATGCTTGTCGTGGTGGCGCTCGTGCTCGCACTGTTCTTTGCGGGCTATGAGACATCACGTCCAGGCCTGCGCCAGATCATGCCCACGCTAGTGCTGGCGGCGCTGGCCGCGGCGGGACGCATCCTGTTTGGGCCCATTCCCGATTTTAAGCCCGTGAGCGCTATCGCCATTATCGCGGGTGCGACACTTGGCCGTCGCAATGGTTTTATGGTCGGCGCGCTGGCGGCGCTGACCAGCAATTTCTTTTTTGGACAGGGCATGTGGACGCCATGGCAGATGTATGCCTGGGGGCTCGTCGGCTATGTTGGAGGCGTCCTGGCGCGCGCGGGCGCGTTTGACCGTGCGGATGGAACCGTGCGCATGCCGGCATTGCTTGCGTATGGCTTTGCGTCGGGTCTGCTCTATGGCGTCGTGATCAACGCATACGACATCATCGGTTTTGTGCAGCCGCTCACGTGGGCAGGCGCCGTGGCGCGTCTTGCCACGGCAGTGCCGTTCGATATCACGCACGGACTCGCGACCTGCGTGTTTTTGGCCGCCCTGTACAAGCCCTGGTGTCGCCGCATCAACCGAGTCGTCGTGAAGTACGGGCTGTAGGGCTGGTTGTGCCGGGGCGGGAATCAATACTGTCGAAGTACCATTTCAAAACTATGCCGGTTTACGGGGCTAGATTGGCACAGGCAGGCCATACCGGCTTTTTTCGAAATAGAGTAAGCCTTTTACCTGCAGTTTTATTATTTCGGAATTGCGTATGGTTGGGGGTTTGCGATTTAGCCCCGTAAACCGGCATAGTTTTGAAATAGCTGGCTGATACGACGGGCATCGTGGACCTCGGAGAGCCAAATCGATCCGTTTTCTTTCGCCTCCAGACGTTCCCAGGGAATCAGCTGAACCCGCCCGCCACGAAATCGGTCCATCTACTACGTTTGGCCCGACACCCCCAACCACAACCGTGTTTTATGAAAAACCGTAGGCTTTCTACCTGCGGTTTTCTTTTTGCGTTGTTCACTGTGGTTGAGGGTAGTGGCTTAAACGTAGTAGATGGGCCAGTTTCGTGGCGGGCGAGCTGCGTGGATGATCTCGCGAAGTGAAAATGATTCCTTTTCCTCCGTCCCCAGGAGATCAGTTGGGGCTAGAGCTCTAGCGTGAGGGTGACGGGGCAGTGGTCGCTGCCAAAGATGTCGCCGCGGATGCCGGCGTCGCGCACGTTGCCGGCGATTTCGTCGCTCACCAGGAAGTAGTCGATGCGCCAACCGGCGTTGTTCTTGCGGGCATTAAAGCGGTAGCTCCACCAGCTGTAGACGCCCTCGACGTCCGGATTTGCCGTGCGCCAGGTATCGGTAAAGCCGGCGTTGAGCAGTTCGGTAAACTTGCCGCGCTCCTCGTCCGAAAAGCCGGCATTGCCGCGGTTGGACTTGGGGTTCTTAAGGTCGATCTCCTCGTGCGCCACGTTAAAGTCGCCGCAGGTCACCACAGGTTTACCGGTCTCGCGCTCAAGTGCGCTCAAAAAGTCGCGGTAGGCATCGTCCCAGGCCATGCGCACGTCGATGCGGGCGAGTTCGTTTTGCGCGTTGGGAGTGTAGACATCCACGAACCAAAACTTGTCGAACTCGAGCGCGCAGACGCGGCCCTCGGTTGCGGCTTGGGCGACGAGCTCGGCCGCCTCGCCCTCGCCGGCGTAGGGTAACAGCGCGTCGGCGTGCAGCACGCGCAGCGGTTCCTGGCGGCTAAAGACCGCAGTGCCCGAATAGCCTTTACGTTCGGCGTAGCTCCAGGTTTGGTGATAGCCGGGCAGGTCGATATCGACCTGGCCCTCCTGCAGCTTGGTCTCTTGCAGCGCCAGGATATCGACGTCGAGTTCTTGCGCGATCTGGATAAAGCTCGGGTCCTTTTTGAGCACGGCGCGCAGGCCGTTAACGTTCCACGAGGCGAAAGTGTAAGTCTGAGGCATGGTGTCCTTTCGACGGGGTTGGCAGGCTTAAGATTAGCGCAACAGGGGCGGGGTGGGCTCCGCGCATGCTGACTTAAAGGCCGCATGCTGGGACGTCGCCCAACGCTGCCCGGCTAACAAGGACGGAGGACTCATATGACGCAGGCAATATCGGACCCCAAACAGGCCTCCGCCGCGCTGGCTGAGCTGTTCGAAACCCATAGCCACGTGGTCTTCTTTGGCGGCGCGGGTGTTTCCACGGCAAGTGGCATCCCCGATTTCCGCAGCGTGGACGGCCTGTATCACCAGCAGTTTGCCTATCCGCCCGAGACCATGCTGTCGCATAGCTTTTACGAGGCGCATCCGGCCGAGTTCTTCGACTTCTACCGGACCAAGATGATCGCCCTTAACGCCAAGCCCAACCGCTGCCACACCAAGTTGGCCGAGCTGGAGCGGGCCGGCAAGCTGAATGCCGTGGTGACGCAAAATATCGACGGTCTGCATCAGATGGCCGGCTCGCAGCGCGTGTTCGAGCTGCACGGCTCGGTCCACCGCAACATTTGTCAGGCGTGTGGCGCGGTCTATAGCGCCGAGTGGATCTGCGTGCGCGAGCACGAGGATGCCGCGGGCGTGCCCGTGTGTCCTGTGTGCGGCGGGCGCATCAAGCCCGATGTGGTGCTCTACGAGGAGCCGCTCGACGAGCGCGTGCTTACCGGCGCCGTCGCCGCCATAGCCGCGGCCGATGCCCTCATTGTGGGCGGGACTTCGCTCGTGGTGTATCCGGCGGCGGGCCTTACGCGCTACTTTACCGGCGATACGCTGGCCATTTGCAATCTTGCCCCCACCGACCAGGATGCAAATGCCGACCTGCTGATTTCTTGCGACATCGCGGCCGCGTTTGCGTTCTAGCCCGCGCGCGCGGATACAATAGAAAGACTGAGTGCAAAGCGACCCCGCCGCCAGCGCCCGAGCGCGGCGGCGTGGGCATTTTAGGAGGATGTTCATGGCGAACGACAGCAAGACATGGCGGTGCGGAAAGTACGAGCTCAGCTTTGACCGTCCGCGCATCATGGGCGTCCTCAACGTGACGCCCGATTCGTTTAGCGACGGCGGTGAGCACTTTGACCAGGATGCCGCTATCGAGTACGGCCTGGCGATGCTCGATGCCGGCGCCGACATCATCGACGTGGGCGGCGAGTCCACGCGCCCCGGCTTTACCCCGGTTAATCCCGACGAGGAGGCTCGCCGCGTGCTGCCCGTCGTGCGCGCGCTGGCCAAGGAGGGCGCCATCGTCTCGATCGACACGCGCCACGTGGCGGTTGCCAAGGCGGCCGTGCGCTGCGGCGCCTCGATCGTCAACGACGTGACGGGCTTCACCGACCCCAAGATGGTCGAGTTTGTTAAGACGAGCACCTGCGGCGTCATCGTGATGCATGCCGGCGAGGTCGCCGCGCCCGCGCGCACGCACGCAACGGTGCAGCTCGATACCTCGGCAGCGGCGTTTGTTGCCGAGAAGGCACGCGAAGCGGCTGCCGAGGCCGCGCGCGAGGCCGAGAAGCCGGCCCGTCGCCGTCGCGGTAAGTTGTTGGGCGAGCCTAAGCCGGAGACCAAGCTTCCGGGCGGCGTGGTGCAGCCCTCGTTGCCGTTTGGCGAACCGGAGCCCGCGACCGAGCCTGCAGCCGAGCTGGGGCAGGAGACGCCGGCCGCCGAGCAGGCTGCTGCCGCCGAGACCGTCGCGCCCGCGCCCGAGGCCGCGCCCGCAGCCACTGAGCCCGCACCGGAGCCCAGCGATCACCTGGCCGCCATGATGCGCCGCAGCGCCCGCCGCGAGGAAGCCTACGTGCCCACCTCGCAGCTCCGCCGCTTCACCCTGCCCGATTCGGCGCCCATCATGCGCCGCGTCATGGGCTTTCTGTCCGACCAAGCCCGCACGCTCATTCATGCCGGTGTGTCGCGCGACCGCATCTGCATCGATCCCGGCCCGGGCTTTGGCAAGACGGCCAACGAGGATATCGTCATCCAACGCGAGACCGCCAAGATGGCATCGCTGGGCTATCCGCTCATGTGCGCCGTGTCGCGCAAGCGCTTTGTGGGCGCCGTCTCGGGCGTGACCGAGGCCGCCGCGCGTGATGCCGCTACGTTTGGCGTGTGCCTGGGCGCCATCCAGGCCGGTGCCAACATCGTGCGCGTGCACGACGTCGCGGGCTTTGCGCAGTTCCTGAACGGTTACTGGGCCGTTGCTAAGCCGCAGCCGCGCCGCGCGTTTGTGGCCGTGGGCTCCAACCTGGGGCATCGCTGCGACAACATCCGCGCCGCACGCGACATGATCGCCGAGATTCCACTCACCTGCGTGTCCAACTCCTCCAAGATCTACGAGAGCGAGCCGGCCTACGAGACGCGCCAGGACGCGTTTGCCAACGCCGTCATCGAGATTAAGACCGAGCTGGCGCCGTTGGTGCTGCTCGACGAGCTCATGAAGATCGAGGCTGAGCTGGGCCGCGACCGTTCCAAAAAGGCCAAGGCCAACGGTCCGCGCACCATCGACCTGGACCTGCTGTGGATGGACGGCGAGACCCACGGCGGCAAAAAGCTGCGCCTGCCGCATCCGCTGATCGGCGAGCGCGATTTTGTGCTGGTGCCGCTCGAGGACCTGATGCACGACCCGGCGCGGTTCTTCCGCTACAACGGCGTCGAGGTCAAGGAGCCCGAGGACCGCGTGGGTCATATCGTGGGCGAATTGGGGCGTATGTAGATGATCGAGATGAATGCTGTTGCCGCTGGCACCGAGCTCGACGCGGCGCGTGACGCGGGCCGCGAGGGCGTGTCCGCGGGCTGGTGCACATGGAGCGCGAGCGATGCTTCGCTGACGTTTTCGCTGGTCGTGCGCCCAGACGTGAACATGCACGCCTTCCACGGCCTGCCGTTTGTGGCCGCGATGGGCATGATGGACGCGCTCGCGGGCACGGCTTCGACGCCGGGGCTGGGCCTTGCCGGCAAGGTGGGTATCCAGTGGCCGAGCGATATCGTGTGCGGTGCGCCTGCGTTCGAGACGTCGCTCGCGCGTGTTGCCGTGAACGGCGGCGCCGGTGTCGCGGGTATGTTTGCCGCGGTGACGGTGGATGTTGAGCGTGCGGCGCTGGGCGAGCTCGGCGTGGATATGGCCGACGAGGCGCTGATCGAGGCATTGGCCGCCGCCGTGCTGGTCCGCGTGGACACCTGGGCAGTTGCCGCCAACACGCCGCAGGGCGCCGCCGGCCCGCTGGCTCCGGTGCTGGGCGAGTACTTTGACATGGTGCCACTGCTGGGTCGTCAGGTCGCGGCGGTGTCGCCCAACGGCCTGCCGCTCGCGGTGGGCGTGTTTGCGGGCCTGGACATCTGGGGCCGCGCGACCATTAAGACCGACACCAGTGAGCAAGAGTTTCCGCCCGAGGCCGTGCGCATTCGCGGTCTGTAGCGCGGAGCGCCCGCGCTCAAAGATAGCGATGACAACGAAACCCTCCTCGGCTGTGCCGGGGAGGGTTTCGCTTGTCTGGTGAATGGGTTGCCAGCGCTCTATTCCTCAAAACTGAAAATTTTTCATTTTTGAGGAATAGAATTAAGCCAGCTCGGCCTTTAACGAGGTATATTCGTTGCAGAGTCTATTCCTCAAAACTGAATAATTTTCGTTTTTGAGGAATAGCGATAGAAGACCGCAGGGAGGCACCAATGAAACTCATCAATAGAACGTCATATATGGACACGTTGACGAGCCTTATTGGCGTACCGGACATCAAGGTCATAACGGGCATTCGCCGTAGCGGTAAGTCAAAATTGCTCGAGGCCCTCCGCGATTACGTGGAGGCAAATCTGTCCAATTCGAATGTCATCCATATCAATTACAACCTCGACGAGTTCGAGGGCCTGCTCGAATATCATGCCCTGCTCGCCTATGTGAAAGAGCATCGAGTGTCCGACAAGCAAAACTTCCTGCTTATCGACGAGGTTCAGATGTGCGACGGCTTTGAACGCGCGATCAACAGCCTCCATGCATCCGAGCAGTACGACATCTTCATCACCGGATCGAACGCCTTTTTGCTGTCGAGCGATCTGTCGACGCTCTTTACGGGGCGCACGTTCGAGATCGAGGTTTTCCCATTCTCGTTTGAGGAGTATCGCTTCTATAGTGACGAGGGCGAGGTCGATCGCGACTTCGATGAGTACGCGAGAACCGGCGGTATGTCCGGCTCTTACCCTTATCCACTGCAGGAGCAGCGCTACCAATATCTCTCCAATGTCTTCAAAACGCTCATCGTGAGGGATATCGTGCAGCGGCATAACGTGAGAAACGAATCGGCACTGCTGCGCATTGCCGATTACATGATGGACAACGTCTCCAACATAACGTCGGCACGCAACATTACAGATGTTTTGAATGCGGATGGGCTAAAGATTACGAACAAGACGGTCGGCACGTACATGGGGTATCTGTGCGATGCGTTTGCCTTCTATAAAGTTCGTCGGTACGACATTCGCGGCAAAAAATACCTTAAGAGCGGCGAGAAGTATTACCTGGCAGACCACGCGTTCAAATACGCACTGCTTGGTACACGTGATATGGATTGGGGACGCGTATACGAGAACATGGCGGCCATCGAGCTGCTGCGCCGCGGATACGAGGTATACGTCGGTGTGCTCTATAAAAAGGAAATAGACTTTGTAGCAATCAAGCGAAGCGAGAAGCTCTACATTCAGGTGAGCGACGACATCAGCTCGGATAAGACGTTCGAACGCGAGATTTCGCCACTGCTGAGCATTGGCGATGCGTATCCCAAGATGATTCTTGCCCGCACGCATCACGAGGCCACGGATCGCGATGGGGTGCAGATCGTGGACCTGGCGAGGTGGTTGTGCGGCGAGGCTTAGCAAAAAATCCTGTTCCTCAAAACTGAAAAATTTTCGATTTTGAGGAATAGGATTGGAGGCTGGTTGCTGCGACCTGGCGTTTACTCTATCCCAGCTCCTGCATGCGGCGGTAGATTTCGCAGATACCCTTGATGGTGAGCTGTCCGTCGACCACGTCGAAGGCATCGGTCGAATCGGCGACGATGCCGGCGAGACCGCCTGTGGCGATAACGGTGGCATCGTCGCGGCCCAGCTCGCGCTTCATGCGCGCGACCAGGCCCTCGGCCATGGCGGCGGCGCCCATCACGGCGCCGACCTTGATGCACTCTTCGGTGTCGCGACCGATGGCGTGTTCGGGCGCCTCGAGCGGCACGCTGGCGAGCTTAGCGGCACGGGCGGCAAGCGCGTCCATGGAGATGCGGATGCCCGGCGCGATCGCCCCACCAATGTAATAACCGTCCTCATCGATGACGTCGATATTGGTCGCGGTGCCAAAGTCCACCACGATTGCCGGCGCGCCGTAGAAAGTTTCGGCCGCAACGGCGTTGGCGACGCGGTCGGCACCTACGGCCTGGGGGCGCGCCGCGCGCAGCTTGGTCACGGCGGCCGTCTGCGGTCCGATGACGATGGCGTCCGCGGCGATGCGGTCGGCAACGGCGTGCCACTCGCGCGAGAGCTGCGGCACCACGCCAGCAAAGGCAATCGCGTCGACCGCGCCGAGCGAGAGGCCGTACATCTTAAAGAAACCCATCAGGCGCACATGGATCTCGTCGGCGGTATAGGAGCGGTCGGTGGGCATGCGCCACGACTGCACCAGCTTGTCTCCGTCAAACAGGCCCATGGCCGTCTGCGTGTTTCCCATATCGATAGCGAGCAGCATGTCTACTCCAGGTGTCGGCGTAAAAGGACGCGCACCATTGTATACGTGCCGTCGGCGGCGCTCGGCTGCGATTCGTTCACGGCGATATGGGCTGAGGGGTTTTAAATATGAAGGAATTATGCTCTACGAGATTTTCCTTGCCGTTTACCGAACTCCCGAGTAATATTCTTTCTTGCGCACATGAGGCGCCCAGACATTGCGGGGTGGAGCAGTCTGGTAGCTCGCCGGGCTCATAACCCGGAGGTCGTAGGTTCAAATCCTGCCCCCGCGACCAAGAACTTGCAGCTCGTCGGCCTAGCCGGCGAGCTTTTTTGTTATTCCGGGACCGTGTTTTCCCAGCCCAATTCTCAACCTCTCAAACAAAATCTCGATCTGTAACACCTAGACCGACTTTTGACCGCTAGGTGTTACAGATCGAGATGTTGAGTCCCCGCCTGGACGGTTTGTCTAAATCTGTAACACGAGGGACGGATTTTGCCGCGTAACTGTTACAGATCGAGACAAACCGACGGGCCGCCCCGCCCCATCCACCTGCCGCCACCTGCTATCCGCCGATTTCCGTTGTGCCGTTGAACCCTCATGCCATATCCTCTAGACAACTACGCGGCACCATCGCCGTCGCGCCTACAAGAGAGGAATGTCCATGACCGCACCTGCATCCAAGCTGCTCCAGCCCATTACGGTTGGCCCCCTTGAGCTCAAAAACCGCATTATGTTTCCGCCGCTGACCACTGGCTACGAGGAGCGTGACGGCTCCATTGGCGAGCGCAGCCTAGCTTTTTACGAGCGCCTGGCCCGTGGCGGCGTGAGCTACATCGTCATCGGCGACGTCGCTCCCGTCATGACCGCAAGCCCCACGCCCAAGCTGGCGACCGACGCCCAGATCCCCACGTTTAAGGCCCTGGCCGACGCCGTTCACAAGCACGGCGCCAAGGTCGCGCTGCAGCTGTTCCACCCCGAGTACGACGTGCCCGGCGTCGCCCGCATGGTCATGGGTTCCATGGCCGCCGCCAAGGCCGCGCAGGAGGCCAAGGCCGCCGGCGACGAGGAGACCTTCGCCGCCAAGATGGCCGAGTCCAACGAGATTCGCAAGCAGGCCTACGCCAAGCTGCACCACGACATGCAGCACTTTGTGAACGAGGCGAGCGTGGAGCAGCTCACCCAGATTAAGGAGGCTATCGCTGCCTCGGCCGCTCGCGCGCAGCAGGCCGGCATTGACGCCATCGAGGTCCACGGCGATCGCTTGGTGGGTTCGCTGTGCTCGGCCATCCTCAACAAGCGTACCGACGAGTACGGTGGCTCGTTCGAGAACCGCGTTCGCTACGCGCTGGAGGTCGTCGCCGCCATTAAGGAGGCCGCGCCGCAGCTGATGGTGGAGTACAAGCTCCCCGTGATCATGGAGAACCCCGACGGCACGCCGCGCGGCAAGGGCGGCCTGCAGCCCGACGAGGCCTGCGAGTTTGCCAAGCTGCTCGAGGGCGCGGGCATCGACATGATCCAGGTCGCACAGGCCAACCACACCGGCAACATGGGCGACACCATTCCGCCCATGGGCGCCATGCCCTACAACTGGACGCTGCCCGTGGCCGAGCGCGTCAAGGCCCTGGTCTCCGTGCCGGTGGCAACCGTCGGCCGCGTTGTCTCGGTCGAGGCCGGCGAGAAGATTCTTGAGGACGGCGCGGCCGACATTATCGCCTATGGCCGCTCGCTCATGTGCGACCCCGACATTGCGCTGAAGGCCGCGACCGGCGAGCCCATCCGCGAGTGCCTCAACTGCAACAAGGGCTGCGTCGACGCGATTCAAAACCGCAAGTACATCTCGTGCGTGCTCAATGCCGAGAACGGCGACGAGGCGACCATCGCCATTAAGCCGGGCGAGGGCGACAAGAAGATCGCCGTGGTGGGCGGCGGTATTGCCGGCCTGGAGGCCGCACGCGTGGCGGCCAAGCGCGGCTACGACGTGACCGTCTATGAGGCGAGCGATCACTTGGGCGGCCAGATTGTGCTGGCGGCCGCGCCTCCGCGCAAGGACGAGATTATGCGCTCGGTCGAGTATTACGAGAAGATTCTGCCCGGCCTGGGCGTGAAGGTCGAGCTCAACCATGCCGCTAGCCCCGCGGATCTCAACGCCGCCGACGCTGCGATTGTGGCTGTGGGCGCGCACGACGTGGTCATCCCCGTTCCGGGTGCCGACTCGGACAAGGTCGTCTCGAGCTGGGACGTGCTGGCCGGCAAGGTGGAGCTCAGCGGGCGCGTCGCCGTCATTGGCGGTGGCCTGGTGGGCACCGAGACTGCCGAGTACCTGCTGCAACACGGCTGCGAGGTGGCGATCGTGGAGATGCTCGACAAGATTGCCGCGGGCGAGTCCGAGACCATTCTGCCGCTGATCATGAGCGACTTTGCCGCCCACAACGTGGAACAGCACGTTAAGACCCGCCTGACCGCCATTACCGACGAGGGCGTGGAGGCCGTGCACACCACCGAGGACGGCCCCGAGGAGCCGGTGAAGATCGCCTGCGATTACGTGGTGATGGCCGTGGGCTCCAAGGCCAACGCGTTTGACCTGGATGGCGTGACGGTGCCCGTGACCTGCGTGGGCGACTGCTCGGGCGAGCGCACCGCCGACATTGCGAGCGCCATTCGCACGGCGTATCACGCGGCCAACGAGCTGTAGTTGAACATCGCGGCCAGGCGGGACGGTAGCACGGACCCGTCTCGCCCGGCTGTGTCCCATCGAGTGTCAACCGGTGCGGGGCCTGCAAGTGCAGCGGGCTCCGCCCTTTTTGTTTTGCTCCGGTGGATGGCAATGCGCGGTAATCATGAGGAGTAAGGACGTCTGCTGCCTTGCCGATCACTCAAAATTATTGTGGGAGGGGTTAATAACTATATCCTCTATGCCAAAGGACATAAAGAGATGCCAGTTTCGTCGACAAGCGAATGACGATTAGCTGCGAGCCAGCTACCAGCGTAAATAATCGATAAAGAAATGTCGTAATTTGGTGCCAAATGCCCAGATAACGCCGCGTCTATTTTAATTAACTGCTTTGAGCAAACAGTAAAATGCTACTATCTAACTTGCACGTAAGAAAGCAGATTAACGGTTAAGGCTAAGAAGTGGCAGGTATGTCGGAAGCAACTAGGACTCGCACGCATGCGCCCGAGGTTAGGCAGCGCGCCGTCGAGATCCTCCAAGAGGGGGTCGGCCATCGCGCCCTCGCCGCGGAGCTTGGCATTCCCCAGGCCACGGCTCGTCAGTGGGCCCGCGCGTATGCCGTGGGCGGTGCCGACGCCGTTCTCAACGCCGGTTCGCATCATCACACCTATTCGTACGAAGTTAAGCTCGCCGTGGTTAAGGATCGCTTGGAAAACGGCTTAACGGTTCGCGAGGCCATGATCAAGCACAAGATTCCCAGCGAGTCTTCGGTCAAGGCTTGGTGCCGTCAGTACCGCGAGAGCGGTGAGTCCGCACTGGTCGATAAGCCGCGCGGCCGCAAGCCGCGCGCTAAAAAGGCGGAATAGCGAACGGGATGGTGCGTCCACAGGGGCGCATTTTTCTTGCCGCGCCAACTTTTTGGACCGGCGCGAGCCTGTCGGGACATCCTCCAAAGTGGCCAATAAACCGCGCGCAGTGGCCCGCGCGTCTGTCGCTGCGATAGGGGAGCGTCGCCTCTCTGCTCCAAAGCGGACGTGCCCTTGCCCCGTACGCCTAAAACTCCCCAGTTGACCGAAAACCTGCCACCGCAACCCCGTAATTGAGCTATAACGTTAAACAATTGCAGCGTTTTTGCATGGGGGAGTGATGGTATGACGCTACTGTATTTCCTTACCCTGTTTCCGCTGGTACCGGCGCTGGGCATGCTGCTCGCGCGCGGTGACCGCGCCCGCGATGCGGTGGGGCTCATAGGCTCCGGCATTATTATGGCGGTGACAGTTGTAGTCGCCGTCATGTTTTTTGGCGCGGGTCCGCAGAGCTTCGAGGTTGCCCCCGGCACCTCGCATGTGCTCTCGATCATCAGTTCCGTTATCGACGTCATCCTGTGCGCCGTCATCCTGTACAACGCGTACAAATATAGGAACGCGCTCACCACGGTGCTCGGCATAGTCCAGCTGGTGGGCTCGCTCGCCTTTGCAGCCATGACGCTGCCCGCGACCGAAGCCGTCACCGCAACCCCTCTCTACCTGGACTACATGAGCGTGATCATGGTCCTCGCCGTCGGCATTGTCGGCAGCCTAATCTGCGTGTATGCCCTGGGCTACATGAAGGACTTCCAGGCCCATGACGAGCACGAGGCCGCACTGCGCGGGCAGACCGCGCCCGACCGTCGCCCGCAGTTCCTGGCGCTTATGTTCCTGTTTCTCTCGGCAATGTTCGTCATCGTGACGAGCGACAACCTTGAGTGGCTGTTCTGCGGCTGGGAAATCACCACCGTGTGCTCGTTCCTCATGATTGGCTACACGCGCACGCCCGAGGCCATCAAAAACGCCTTCACCCAGATCATCCTCAACATGCTGGGCGGCATCGCGTTTTTGGTCGGACTCATGTACCTGCACGTTAACGGCATGCCGCTGACCATCTCGGGTATGATCGAGCTTTCCGGCGCCGGTACTGCGCAATCCGCGCTGCTGGTGATGCCGGTCATTCTGCTGTCGCTCGCCGCCCTTACCAAGGCCGCGCAGATGCCGTTCCATACCTGGCTGCTCGGTGCTATGGTTGCCCCCACGCCCACGAGCGCCCTGCTGCACTCGTCAACCATGGTCAAAGCCGGCGTGTTCCTGATGGTCAAGTTGAGCCCACTCTATGCCATCTATCCCGTGACCGGCTTTATGGTCACGAGCGTGGGCGCCATCACGTTTTTGCTTGCTGCCCTCATGGCCATCTCGCAGAGCAACGCCAAACGCGTGCTTGCGTACTCCACCATTTCCAACTTGGGCCTTATCAGCGCCTGCCTGGGCGTCGGCGCGCCCGAGGCCGTGTGGGCCGCGATCTTCCTGATCTTGTTCCATACCGTGGCCAAGTCGCTGCTATTCCTGTGCGTGGGCACCGCCGAGCATCATATCGGCAGCCGCGATATCGAGGACATGGACGGTATGTTCAGCCGCATGCCGCACCTGACACGCCTGATGATGCTGGGCATCATGGGCATGTTTGTGGCGCCGTTTGGCATGCTCGTGTCCAAGTGGGGCGCCCTGGTGGCGTTTGCGCAGACCGGCAACGTGCTCATGATCATGGTGCTTGCCTTTGGCTCGGCCGCGACGTTCTTCTTCTGGGGCAAGTGGCTTGCCAAGCTTTCGGGCGTCGACCCCACGGCTCAAAACGTTGAGGTCAATGTCCATAAGACCGAATGGATGGCCCTCAACACCATCGCCGCGCTGCTGATTCTGTGCTGCGTGGCGTTTCCGGTTATCTCGAGCGGTCTGGTGTCGCCTTACTTGGCCATGGTGTTTGGCCGCGTGCCGTACGTTATCGGCAAGGACGCCATGTATCTGATGGTGGTTATCGTGGCGTTTATCGCCGTGGTGCTGCTGACGTCGTTCCGCGTGAGCAATAAGCCGCACGTCAACGTGTACCTTTCGGGCGTGGGAACCGACAAATATCGCCATTTCCGTGGCTCGATGGGACACGAGGTGAAGGCCGAAAAACGCAATTGGTACTCGGAGGACGCCCTTGGCGAGAAGCGTATTGGCCCTGCGGGTAGCGTCGTGTGCTGCAGCATTATCTTGTTTGCGCTGCTGTGTTGCGCGTGGATTGGGCCCGAGAGACTTGCCATGAGCGCGCCCTCGGTGCTGCGCGGCAAGTATTTCGAAGGTTCGGGTGTCGTGGGCATCTTTATAGGCACCGTGGCGTTTGCCTTGATTGCGCCGCTTGTGGGCGGCTTGATCGACGGTCTTGACCGTAAGCTTTCGGCCCGCATGCAGGGCCGCGTGGGCCCGCGCCTGCTGCAACCGTTCTACGACGTTGCCAAGCTGCTGCGCAAGGCCCCCGCCAGCGTAAACACCATGGACGATACCTACATGGCGTGCGCGCTCATCTTCACCGTCGTGGGCGGCGGCATCTTTGTGTCGGGTTCCAACACGCTGCTGTGCGCTTTCATGGTTACCCTCGCCGCGATCTTTGTGGTGTTGGCGTCCGCCTCGACGCAAAGCCCGTTTGCCCAGGTCGGTGCCGACCGCGAGCTGCTGCAGGTTATGAGTTACGAGCCCGCCGTTCTGCTGATGAGCGTGGGCCTGTACCTTGCCACCGACAGCTTTGATTCCATCGCCGTGACGGGGCAGTCGGCCCCCATCATCGTGTACAGCGCGCCCATTTTCCTCGCGCTGCTCGCGGTGCTTACCATCAAGCTGCGCAAGTCGCCGTTTGACCTTTCGTACTCGCATCACGCGCATCAGGAGATTGTCCAGGGCGTCGCCACCGAGATGAGCGGCGGCACGCTGGCCAAAATGACCCTTATGCACTGGTGCGAGACTGTGCTGTTTTTGATGTGGGTGGGCATGTTCTTTGTCTGGGACAACCCCGTGAGCTGGGTGGTCGCCCTGGTCGTGATGGCCGCGACGTACTTTGTCGAGGTGCTGATCGACAACACCTTCGCACGCAGCACCTGGCGCAGCTGCTTTAAGCTCGGCTGGGGCGTGGCGCTGGTGTTTGGCCTGCTCAACCTTATGCCCATCCTCGTCGACGTGTTTATTTAGGAGGCGGCATCCATGGATCATAAAATGTCGCGTTCGCCGTGGGTTATTCATTACGACGGCTCGAGCTGCAACGGATGCGATATCGAGGTGCTGGCCTCGCTCACGCCGCTGTTCGATGCAGAGCGCTTTGGCGTGGTCAACACCGGCAACCCCAAGCATGCGGATATCTTTTTGGTGACGGGGTCGGTCAATGCCCAGAACCTGCCCGTCGTGCGCCAGATTTACAACCAGATGCTCGAGCCCAAGTGCGTGGTGGCGTGCGGCATCTGCGCGTGCTCGGGCGGCGTTTTCCGCGATGCCTACAACGTGATCGGCGGCGTGGACCGCGCGATTCCCGTGGACGTGTACGCGCCCGGGTGCGCCATTCGCCCCGAGACGGTGATCGATGCCATCGTGGAGGCGTGCGGCATCCTGGACCAGAAGGAGGCCGTGATGCGCGCCGGCGGCGATCCGCTCACCGTGGGCGGCGCCGCCACCTGGGACGGTGGCGTTGAACTGGGCGAGGACGGGTTTGTGGCCGCGGGGGCCGGCGACACGCCCACTGGGACGCCCGCCGCGTCCGTCGCTGCAAAGGAGGCCGAGTAATGCAAGAGGCAATCTATACCACAGTCGGGATCGATGAGTTGCTGTCGCATGTCCAGGCGCTCAAGGGCGTCGGCGCGCGCTTTGTGCAAATGCACGCCGAGCGCAACGTCGACGACGGCACGTATCGCCTGGTCTATACGTTTATCAACGTTCATGCCGCTCGGGAGCATATTGCGCAGGACGGCAGCTATGCGATTGAGAACCTGGTAGTCGAGGGAATCGACCGGTACCAGGAGATTCCGTCCATCAGCTCGTACTATCCGGCGGTATTCCCGTTTGAAAATGAGGTCCACGACCTGTTTGGTCTTGCCATCACCGACATGCAGATCGACTTTAAGGGCTTTTTCTACCAGGTCTCGACTGCCGAGCCCATGAGCGTTATCACGCCCGAGGTGAAGGCTGCGCGAGAGAAAGCCATGAAGGTCCGTGCCGCTGCCGAGGCCAAGGCGCGCAAGGCCGCGGCCGAGAAGGCCGCCGCGGCTGCGGCTGCTTCAGGGGAGGGCGCTGCGAGCGCCGGCGATGCCGCGGGCGTCGCTGCTCAGCCCGCTGCGGCTGCCGGCTCCGATGCTCAGCACGATGAGGCTGCTGCGAAGGCCGCACTCAAGGTTGCCGAGATAGAGGCAAAGCTCGCCGCCATGGATCCCGAGAAAGCGGCCAAGGTCCGTGCGGCGCTTGCCGCCAAGGCCGCCCGCGACAAGCAGAAAAAGGAGGCGTAAGGCCCATGGCACATCGCTCCGTTATTCCGTTTGGCCCGCAGCACCCGGTGCTGCCCGAGCCGCTTCATCTGGACCTGGTGATCGAGGACGACCGCGTCATCGAGGCAATTCCGCAGATCGGCTTTGTGCACCGCGGACTCGAGAAGCTCACCGAAAAGCGCGATATGCATCAGTTTGGCTACATCGCCGAGCGCATCTGCGGCATTTGCGCCGTGGGTCACAGCTACGGCTATGCCAGCGCCTGCGAGCGTATGCTCGACATTGAGGTGCCCGGCCGCGTGCAGTATATCCGCACCATTCTGCACGAGCTTTCGCGCATCCACTCGCATCTGCTGTGGCTGGGCCTGCTCGCCGACGCCTTTGGTTTTGAGGCGCTGTTCTATCGGTCGTGGACCCTGCGCGAGCAGATTCTCAAGATCTTTGAGAGCACGTGCGGCGGGCGCGTGATTCTGTCGATTAACGAGATCGGCGGCCTTAAGCACGATATCGAGGACTCCGAGCTGGCGGGCATTGTCCAGACACTCGATGCCATGCGTCCCGACTACGAGGCCCTGGTGCATACGTTTTTGGACGACGACAGCTGCGGCGAGCGTCTGCATGGCGTGGGCGTGATCAGCAAGAAGGACGCGCTGGAGCTTTCGATGGTCGGCCCGTTTGGGCGCGCCTCGGGCGTGGACTACGACGTGCGCATGTTTGGCGACGGTGCCTATGCGGACCTGGCTGCGTTTGAGCCGGTTGTCGCTACCGATGGCGACTGCTATGCCCGCTGCCAGGTGCGTTGTGCCGAGGTCACGCAGGCCATGGACATCATTAAGGAGCTTGTGGGCAAGATTCCGCACGACGGTATCGGCGGGCGTACCAAGCTCACGCCGGCCGACGGCGCACGCGGCGAGGTCGTGATTGAGCAGCCGCGCGGCGAGGCGTATTACTATGTGCGCGGCAACGGCACCAAGAACCTGGACCGTTTCCGCGTGCGTACGCCGACGTCGCAAAACCTGGCGGGCCTGACGCATGCGCTGCAGGGCGTGCTCCTTGCCAACGTGCCCATGATTATCTTGACCATCGACCCCTGTATTAGCTGCACGGAAAGGTAGGCGCGGCATGAGTTTGCTGACATTTGCCAAGACGGCCTTGGGCTCTATGGTCAAACAGCCGGTCACGGTGCGCTATCCGCAGGAGAAGCTGACGGCGCCCGAGCGCCTGCGCGGGCACGTCGTCAACGACATGAACGTGTGCATTTGCTGTGGCATGTGCGCGCGTCGCTGCCCGGCGGGCGCGCTCGCGGTCGATCGCAAGGGCGGAACGTGGTCGATTGACCCGTATGCCTGCGTGGTATGCGGCGAGTGCATCGAGAGCTGCCCCAAACACTGCCTGACTATGGACACCGCCCGCACTCCAGTCGCGGCGGACAAGATTCCCACGGTAGAAACCAAGCCGGAATAGCACTGGGATGGGGCCGGTGGGGCAAAATTGCCCCACCGGCCCCGC
>URUC01000029.1 GCA_900550965.1 uncultured Collinsella sp.
GCCGGAGAGCACTTAATGTGCTCTCCGTGCGAGCAGGACTGTCCGAGCAGGCGACCAAACCCCGCGCCCCGTCCCGGCGAGCGCTCGGGGACCGGTAGCTTACAGGTGGCTGATGATCAGTTCCATCTTGCCTTCGAGGTCGATGGAGCTGACGGTGCTCGGAGCCAGCAGGTGGCTTCCCTTGTGGACGGGGTCGCCGCAGACGGTGCCTTCGCCGTCGATGACCGACAGACACATGAAGGGCCAGTGCTGGTCGAGGGTCTTGCTGCCGTTGACGCGCACGCGATCGACGGTGTAGCAGGGGTTGGACTCGAGTTCGGTCACGCCGTCGACTTCGGGCGCGGTCACGGTGCCGTCGGTCGGGGCCTGAGAATCAAAGTCGATGCAGTCGAGACTCTGCTCAATGTGCAGGGGACGCAGTTTGCCGTCGGTGCCGGGACGGTCGTAGTCGTACAGGCGATACGTCACGTCGCTCGACTGCTGCGTCTCCAAAATGAGCGTGCCGGTCTTGATGGCGTGGACGGTACCGGAATCAATCTGGAAAAAGTCGCCCTTGTGGATCGGCAGCACGTTGAGCATGTCGTCCCAGCGGCCGTCTTCGATCATCTGTGCAGCCTCGGCGCGGTCCTTGGCGCGCTGGCCGACGATGATTGTGGCGCCGGGCTCGCAGTCCAGCACATACCAGCACTCGGTTTTGCCCAGGCTGCCGTTCTCGTGCTCGGCGGCGTACTCGTCGTTGGGATGGATCTGGATCGAAAGGTCGTCCTTGGCGTCCAGAATCTTAATGAGCAGCGGGAACTCCTTGCCCTCGCAGTTGCCAAAGAGCTCGCGGTGCTCGGCCCACAGCCATGACAGCGTGTGACCGGCGTACGGGCCCTCAGCGATCTGGCAGTCGCCGTTGGGGTGTGCCGAGATGGCCCAGCACTCACCGATGGGACCCTCGGGAATGTCGTAACCAAATACGGTTTCGAGCTGGCGGCCGCCCCAGATCTTCTCGTGGAAGATCGGCGTCAGTTTAATCAAATCGGACATGTTCATACCCCCATGGTGTTGCGCGGCCGCCCACTCTAAACGAGCCGTAACGAGCGCCCGCATGACTACAAAAACCTATGCCAACGTTACGTTGTGCAGCTCAAAGCGGTCACCAACGTTGCGCGAGATCGAATGCTCAAAGGCGGTGCCGCTATCCAAAAAGCCAATCTGGTTGAGCTCGAGCAGGGGAGAGCCGGGTTTGGTGTCCAGGCGCTCAGCCTCTTCCTCGGTTGCCGCTACGGCGCGAATGGTGCGGTGGAAGCTCGAAATCTTCAGCCCGCATTGCTTGCGGATGAAGCTGTAGACCGATCCATACAGGTCTTTCTTTTTAAGGCCCGGAATCAGCTCGAGGGGCATGTAGGTGTACTCGATAACGATGGGCTTCTCGTCGACCTGGCGCACGCGCACGATGTGATAGGCAAAGTCGTCCTCGGCAATTCCCAGCTGGGCAGCGACGTCTGCTGGCGGATTGACAATCGAGAAATCGTAGACCACCGAGGTCACCTTCTCCCCGCGGTGCTCATACGAAAAGCCCTGGGAGCGATCGTTCTTGCCCTGGAAAAACGCCTGGCCGGGAAGCCCCGCCGTGTCCTTAACGTAGGTGCCCGATCCGCGCCGGCTGGTAACAAGACCTTCATCGGTAATCTGCTCAATAGCTCGTTTGACGGTGATTTTGGAAACGCTATAGAGCTCGCAGAACTCAACGACGGTGGGCAGCTTGTCGCCCGGCTTTAGAGCGCCGTCCTCGATGCTTCGACGGATATCTGCAGCTATTGCCTCGTATTTGGGAATCATGGAACCTCCTTTCCGGCTTGATTGAGTACAAACGAAAGTATAGTCCACGCCTAAGCATCCCTATTGCGTTTTTGAAAAGTTCGAGAAAGATATAATCAAAAAACGCTTTTCTATATCAACTAGAGCGCTCTAAATGAATATGCATTCGAATAATGTGGTATTGAGCAAATTGATCGGCTCGAAGATGGGGTTGGGCCGTTTTGCCGCCCAGCGAACCGAATCTCATGCCTTGCGTTTTCCCAGATAAAACCTGCCAAAACAAACCTGTCCCTTTTTGGCAGGTTTTTGCCTTGGGAGCGGTACCATACAGGCAATGTTTAAACGAGAAAGGCGGGCTCCCATGGAACCTAAGCAGTATTACATCGGCATCGACGTCGGCGGCACTTCGGTTAAGGAGGGCCTGTTCGACGAGGACGGCAACCTGCTTGCCAAGGCCAGCGTGCCCACGCCTCCCATCGTTGACGCTGCGGGCTTTGCCGCGGTGACCGAGGCCATTGACCAAGTGGTTGCCAAGGCACAGATTCCGCGCGCCTTTGTGGCAGGCATTGGCCTGGCCGTTCCGTGCCCCATCCCAGCTTCGGGCGATGCCAAGGTCAAGGCCAATATTGCCATTAACCTGCCCGAGCTGAGGATCGCCATCCAGGAGCACTGCCCCGACGCGGTCGTTAAATACGAGAACGATGCCAACGCCGCCGCCATGGGCGAGGCCTGGCTCGGTTCTGCCAAGGGCGTGCGAAACGTGGTGATGGTCACCATCGGTACTGGCGTGGGCGGCGGCGTTATCGTTAACGGCGACGTGGTGTCGGGCGTTGTGGGTGCCGGCGGCGAGATTGGCCACATGTGCCTGAACCCGGCTGAGGAGCGCACCTGCGGCTGCGGCGGCCATGGCCACTTGGAGCAGTATTCCAGCGCCACCGGCGTGGTGAGCAACTACTTTGCCGAGTGCAAGAAGGCGGGCGTCGAGCCCATCGAGCTCACCGGCCCCTCCGATTCCAAGGACGTGTTCCAGGCCTGCCGCGAGGGCGACAAGCTCGCACTGGCCGCGGCCGATACCATGGCCGATTATCTCGGTCGCGCTTTGGCGCTTATCGCCAACGTGGTCGACCCCGAGATGTTCCTGATCGGCGGCGGCGCCTCCGCCTCGGCCGATGTCTACCTCGACAAGGTCCGCGAGCACTTTAAGCAGTACGCGCTTTCTGCCTCGCGCGAGACGCCCATTAAGGTCGCCTCGCTCGGCAACGACGCCGGCATCATCGGTGCCGCCTACGTAGCCCTGCGCGCCGCCGGCAAATAGCTGACGCAAGGGGGCAGGTTAGTTTGCACCACATGGTGCAGAGGGGACAGACTTTGCCTCAGCGCCTGCCCCAATTTGTGCTGCGGCCCTTCCATCTCATAGGGTTCGGCGTCAGCGTGCTACCATAGCTACGTCCAAGTACACATATCAAGTGGAGGATATCCATGGCAAACGTTCTTGTCTTTGGTCACCAGAACCCCGATAACGACGCCATCATGAGCGCCGTCGTCCTGTCCCAGCTGCTCAACCAGGTTGAGTATGCCGGCAACACCTACGAGGCCTGCGCACTGGGCCAGCTTCCGGCCGAGTCCGCCAAGCTGCTCGCCGACGCCGGCATTGCCGAGCCCCGCGTGATTGAGTCCGTCGAGGCCGGTCAGCTCGTCGTCCTCACCGACCACAACGAGTCCGCCCAGTCCGTCGCCGGCCTTAAGGACGCCACGGTCTTTGGCGTTGTCGACCATCACCGCATCGGCGACTTCGAGACTGCCGGTCCGCTGCACTACATCTGCCTGCCCTGGGGCTCCAGCTGCACCATCGTCACCAAGCTCGCCGGCGTGCTCGGCGTTGAGCTTTCCGACGTTCAGGCCAAGCTGCTGCTCTCGGCCATGATGACCGACACGCTCATGCTCAAGAGCCCCACCACCACCGATGTCGACCGCGCCGTCGCCGCCAAGCTCGGCGAGCAGGTGGGCGTCGACCCGGTCAAGTTTGGCATGGAGGTCTTCCTCACCCGCCCGTCCGGCTCCTTTACCGCAGCCGAGATGGTCGGCAACGACATCAAGATGTTCGAGCCCGCCGGCAAGAAGCTGCTCATCGGCCAGTACGAGACCGTCGACAAGAGCCGCGCACTCGGCATGATCGACGAGATTCGCGAGGCCATGCGCGCCTACGCCGCCGAGAAGGGGGCCGATGGCATCGTCCTGTGCATCACCGACATCATGGAGGAGGGCTCGCAGGTCCTGCTCGAGGGCGAGACCGAGGCCGCTCAGAAGGGTCTGGGCATTGCTGACGAGCACGACGGCGTCTGGATGCCGGGCGTCCTCTCCCGTAAGAAGCAGGTCGCTGCCCCCATCATGGCCGCCTGCTAGGCTTAGTTGACCAAACGCCACGACCGGATCGCGGACGCCCCGCGCTCCGGTCGTTTTTTGTGCGCGGCGCCGCGTCGTCTCTTGGGCAGGCGTGCCCGTGCCGCTGAGTAAATAATGTTCAACCTGTGGTTCCGCTTTTCGGCCGCGCCTGCGTGCTTGTCGTGCAGGGTAGGCTAGATGCAAGCGTAATACGTTGGAGCGCGGCACCGCCACTTGGGCGGGCCGTGCTTTTTTAAGACGGGAACCTTCCCGTGAAAGGAGCCGCCCATGGCAGCACCCGAGCAGCTGTTCAACACCCGTGAGCGCAAGCGTTTTGAGCGTCACGACATTTGGGAGCGCATTGCCGAGAACGGCACGATTTCCGCCGCCGTCATGGTGATCGCCGCCATCGCCGCCGTCATCTGTGCAAACACCGATGCCTACGAGGCCATTCATCACTTTTTGGAGACCCCGCTGTATGTGGGTCTGGGCAACCTTACGGCCGGTCTCACCGTTGAGCTTTTCGTCAACGACTTCCTCATGGCGATCTTCTTTTTGCTGGTGGGCATCGAGCTCAAGTACGAGATGACGGTCGGCGAGCTCAAGAATCCGCGTCAGGCCATGCTTCCCATGCTGGCGGCCGTGGGCGGCGTCGTTGTTCCCGCCTGCATCTACCTGATCTTTAACCATGCCGGCGCCCGCAACGGTTGGGCTATCCCCATGGCAACCGATATTGCCTTTGCGCTGGGCGTGCTGTCGCTTTTGGGCAACCGCGTGCCCAACGGCGTGCGCGTGTTCTTCTCGACGCTCGCCATCGCCGACGACCTCATCTCCATCGCCGCCATCGCCATCTTCTACGGTCAGAGCCCCAATCCGTTTTGGTTGGGCGCCGCCGCGCTTGTGACCTGCGCGCTCGTGTGGCTCAACAAGACGCAGCATTACCGCCTTGCCCCGTATTCGGTACTGGGCCTGCTGCTGTGGTTTTGCATGTTCAAGAGCGGCGTACATGCCACGCTTGCTGGCGTCATCCTAGCCTTTACCATCCCGGCCAAGTGCGGCGTCAAACTCGATAGCCTCACCGATTGGTTGGGCGAGTGCCTGCCGTTGCTCGATGACCGCTACGACGACGAGGCGCACATCCTGGGCCAGCACGACTTTACCGTCTCGACCACCAAAGTCGAGCGCGTCATGCACCGCGTGACCCCGCCGCTCATCCGCATGGAGCGCCTGATCTCCACGCCGGTCAACTTTGTGATCCTGCCGATCTTTGCGTTCGTGAACGCGCAGGTTCGCCTAGTGGGCGTGGACATGAGCACGCTGCTCACCGACCCGGTGACGCTCGGCGTGTACTTTGGCATGCTGCTGGGCAAGCCGATCGGTATCTTTGGCATGACGTTTGCCCTGGTTAAGCTCAAGATTTCCGAGCTGCCGCACAATGTCAACTGGCACATGATTGCCGGCGTGGGCATTCTGGGCGGTATCGGCTTTACCATGTCGATCCTCATTAGCGGCCTTGCCTTCCCGACGGCCCAGTTTGAGGTTCTTGCAGCCAAGGCCGCTATTCTCGCCGGTTCGGTCACCGCAGCCGTGCTCGGCATGATCTACATGAGCGTGGTCTGCAAGCATCCCTCGCCCAAAGACGAGTAAAAGCACATATAAGTTTGAAAACGCCGCCTGTGAACACCATCACAGGCGGCGTTTTAGTCATTGGGGACGTTCTTAAATGACTAGGTTTATTCCACCGTTCCGTAGACGGCGCCCCAGCCGTGGGCGGCCAAGGCGGAGTTGAGCTGGTCGCAAAGTGACTGGCGGTCGTAGTAGCCGGGCGGCAAAAGGTTCACGATTTCCATGAGGTCGGGCGCCAGGTCCAAGATTTCGGCCTGTACGATCAGATCCAGGCGGTCGATGGCGTGGCGGTCGTAAAACAGTCCGTCGACCAGGCGCTGCAAGTCGCCGAATTCCTCGGCCTGAAACGATCCGTACTCCATAGTGCCTCCTTGGGCGCCCCACGCCGGCATGCGCGGCGATTCGTAATTGATTGCGATGAACTTAATCTATCACGGCTTCATAACGTTGCGACGATGGCGGTCTATACTTAGACGAACTGCAACGTACCGCTTCGCGAAAGGTCGCACCCATGCAGACGATCTACCAGAAGATGGAAACCACCGAACTCGATGCCGCCATCGAGGCGCTCAAAGCCGAGGTCGCCGAGGTCAAGGCCAAGGGCCTGGCGCTCGATATGGCCCGCGGCAAGCCGTCGCCCTCCCAGGTGGACATCTCTCGACCCATGCTCGATATCCTCAATGCCGATGCCGATCTGCACGACGGCAACGTCGACTGCTCAAACTACGGCTGCTTTGAGGGCATTCCCTCGGCACGCAAGCTGGCGGGGGAGTTCCTGGGTTGCCCTGCCGAGCAGACGCTCGTGCTGGGCTCGTCGAGTTTGCTGATTGAGCACGACATCGCCGGTATGTTCTGGCGCTGTGGCTCGTGCGGCAGCGAGCCCTGGGACGCCTACGAGGCCGCGCACGACGGCAAGAAGGTCAAGTTCCTGTGCCCCGTTCCCGGCTACGATCGCCACTTTGGCATCACCGCCGATCTGGGTATCGAGAATGTCCCCGTTGCGATGACCGACAACGGCCCCGACATGGACGAGGTCGAGCGCCTGGTTGCTGCCGACGACTCCATCAAGGGTATCTGGTGCGTGCCCAAGTATTCCAACCCCACGGGCATCACCTTTAGCGAGGACACCGTGCGCCGCCTAGTCGAGATGCCCACGGCCGCGCCCGATTTCCGCATCTTCTGGGACAACGCCTACTGCGTGCACGACCTGTACGACGAGACCGACGAGCTCGCAAACATCTTTGACCTCGCTCGCGCGGCGGGCACCGAGGATCGCGTGGTGGCCTTTGCCTCGACGTCCAAGATCACCTTCCCGGGCGCCGGCATCGGCTTTATCGGTGCGAGCCCCGCGGTTATCGCCGAGTTCTCCAAGCGCCTGAAGGCCGGCCTCATCAGCGCCGACAAGCTCAACCAGCTGCGTCACGTGCGCTTCCTTCCCACCATCGAGGCGGTTAAGGAGCACATGAAAAAGCATGCCGAGTTCCTGCGCCCGCGCTTTGAGGCCGTTGAGCGTAAACTCACCGAGGGCTTGGGTAACACGGGTTGCGCCACTTGGACTCATCCCCATGGCGGCTACTTTGTGAGTTTTGATGGCCCCGAGGGCTCGGCCCAGAAGGTCGCCGCGCTTTGCGCCGACTTGGGCGTCAAGCTCACACCGGCCGGTGCCACTTGGCCCTATGGCAAGGACCCGCGCGACACCAACATCCGCATCGCGCCGAGCTATCCCACGGTCGAGGACCTGGAGGCCGCGCTCGATGTGCTGGTGCTGGCCGTTAAGCTTGTCGCTGCCGAGCTTGCGCGTGCCGAGCGCGCCTAACGCGCGGCTTCCCGTACTATCCGCACTTTCGATACGTAAAGGAGCGTATACATGGATTTGGGTATTTCCACCAACCCCACGCCAGAGCTCTACACCATTAAGGTGACCGGTGAGATCGATATCTCTAACGCCGATAGCCTGCGCAATGCCATCGACCTGGCGCTCGAGCAGCCCACTGAGGCCGTTGAGCTCGATTTTGCCCAGGTGAGCTACATCGATTCGACGGGCATTGGCGTGCTTGTGGGCGCCGCACACCACGCAGCTGATCATGGTAAGCGTTTTAGCTGCGTCAACGTGCAGCCCCCGGTGATGCGCGTGGTTCAGCTGTTGGGCGTCGACCAGGAGATTTCGATCACCGCTGCATAATCTTTGCCCCCAAAAGGGCGTGCCGTTTGGCATATGTTTGTGATGCGCTCGGACGTTTTGGCGTCCGGGCGCTATACTTGACCGAATGAATAGACGAGTTCCGGCCGAATGGCGCGGTGCGGGCTCGACTCACATCGAGCCTTGGAGGTATGTGTGTTTGGTATTGGAGAGGGTGAGCTCGCGATCATCGTGGTCTTCGGCTTTTTGCTGTTTGGCCCGGATAAGCTCCCGCAGATGGGCCGCACGATCGGCCGTGCCATCCGTCAGTTCCGCGAGACGCAGGAAAAGATGACGGCCGTTGTTCAGTCCGAGATTATCGATCCGGTGAGCGAGGTCGCGTCGGCCCCGGTCAAGCCCAAGAAGACTGCTGCGACCGACGACGATTCCGATGCGGACGAGGATGTCGCCGAGACGGCAGCGCCCGCCAAGAAGGAGACCTTTGCCGAGCGTCGCGCCCGTCTTGCTGCCGAGAAGGCCGCAAGCGAGGGTGCTGCTGAGGGCGAAGGCGCTGTTGATGAGGCCGAGGGTACAGAGCCTGCTGCTGCCGTCGAGCCCGAGCCTGCTGCAGAGCCCGAGCCCGAGCCGGCAGAGCCCACGACGGCTGACCTCTACGCCCGTCGTCCCCGCAAGCGCAAGGCCGTCGTCGACCAGCTCGCTCGCGAGCTCGAGGTCGAGGACGATGCCGAGGCTGCTGCCGCCGACGCCCCGAAGGGAGGCGATGAGTAATGCCGATCGGACCTGCGCGCATGCCGCTCTTCGATCATCTGGGAGAGCTCCGTCGCCGCCTGACCATCGTGGTCGTTTCGGTGTTTGCCGCCGCCATCGTGCTGTACTTTGCCACGCCCGTGGTGCTCGATATTCTTGAGGACCCCATCCGCTCCTTTGTGCCGGACGGTAAGTTTTACATCACCACCACGCTCGGCGGCTTTGGCCTGCGCTTCTCGCTTGCCATCAAGATGGCCGTGGTCATGTGCACGCCCATGATCATCTGGCAGATTCTGGCATTTTTCCTGCCGGCACTGCGCCCCAACGAGCGCAAGTGGGTTGTGCCCACGGTGCTCGCCTCGACGGTGCTGTTCTTCCTGGGTGCCATCTTCTGCTACTTCATCATCATCCCGGCGGGCTTTGAGTGGCTCATCGGCGAGACCTCGGCTGTCGCTACGGCGTTGCCCGATCTGGAGAACTACGTCAACATGGAGCTGCTCTTTATGATCGGCTTTGGTGTGGCGTTTGAGCTGCCGCTCATCATCTTCTACCTGTCCGTTTTCCACATCGTGTCCTATGCGGCCTTCCGCAGCGCCTGGCGCTACGTGTACGTAGGCCTGCTCGTGGGTTCGGCTGTGATTACGCCCGACGGCTCGCCCGTTACGCTGGGTCTCATGTATGGCGCCCTGCTCTCGCTCTACGAGATTTCGCTCGCCATCGCTCGCGTGGTCATTACCGCGCGCGAGGGCAAGGAGGGCCTGTTCGTGAGCCGTCTGGACCTGTTCTCGGACGACGAGGACGACGAGGAGTAAATCGGTATGCACGAGGTTGGCATTGTCAACGGCATACTCGATACAGTGATTCGCGCGGCGCGTGGGGCGGGGGCCTCGCGCGCCGTTTTGGTAACGCTTCGTATCGGGGATATGACCGAGGTCGTGCGCGAGGCACTCGACTTTGCGTGGGAGACGTTTCGCGATGAGGACCCGCTCACGCGCGGCTGCGAGCTTGCCGTGGAGGAGGTCCATCCACAAAGCGAGTGCCTGGACTGCGGCGAGGTCTTTGAGCACGACCGTTTCCATTGTCGCTGCCCCCAGTGTGGCGGCGCCAACGTGCGCCTGCTGCACGGCCGCGAGCTCGATATCGCAAGTATCGAAATCGAAACCCCCGACGATTAGCCCGCTAGCCATCTAATGATGGGGTATAAAGGGGCCAAAGTAAGGAGCGCTAAGTATGGCCGAGAAAACGATTGATATCGCGTCGCCGATCCTGTCGCGCAACGAGCGCCTGGCAGATCAGCTGCGTCAGCGATTTAATGAGGCAGGCACCTACGTGATCAATGTGCTGTCGAGCCCCGGCTCGGGTAAGACCACCACGATTCTGGGCACCAACGAGCGCCTGCGTGACAAGGCCGGCCTACGCTGTGCCGTCATCGAGGGCGATATCGCCTCGGATGTCGACGCCATCACCATGAAGGAAGCCGGCATGCCCGCCATCCAGATCAACACGGGCGGTCTGTGCCACCTCGAGGGCAACATGATCATGGAGGCTGTCGATGCCTTCGACCAGGCTGTGGGTCTGGAGAACATCGACGTCATCTTTATCGAAAACGTGGGTAACCTGGTCTGCCCGGTCGACTTTGACCTGGGCGAGAACCTGTCCATCATGATTCTCTCGGTGCCCGAGGGCGACGACAAGCCCATCAAGTATCCGGGCATCTTCCAGCACGCCGGCGCGCAGCTGCTCAACAAGGTCGACGTGGCCCCGGCTTTCGATTTTGACATGGATAGGTATACTAAGACACTCGATGACCTCAATCCGCAAGCGCCGCGGTTTGCCGTGAGCGCGCGCAAGGGCGAGGGCATGGATGCCTGGTGCGATTGGCTCATCGGGCAGATTGAGCAAGCAAGGGCGTAAGTCGGCCGCCATACGGGCGGGCGTAGCCGCAGAGATACGAGATAGGAGCCTCTTTTGAAGCTCATCATCGCCGAGAAAAACGATGCCGCGCGTCAAATCGCCGAGCGGCTGTCCACGGGTAAGCCCAAAAAGGACAAGGTGTACAACACCGCCATCTACCGTTTTGAGTGGAAGGGCGAGGAGTGCGTGACGATCGGCCTTGCCGGTCACATCCTTGCGCCCGATTTTTGCGACAGCGTGCTGTTCGATAAAAAGCTGGGCTGGTATTCGGTCACGGAGGACGGTGAGATGCTGCCGGCCGATATGCCCGATGGCTTGGCCCGCCCGCCGTACGACACCAAGCGCAAGCCGTTTCTTGCCGACGGCATCTCCATCAAGGGCTGGAAGCTCGAGAGCCTGCCTTACCTCACCTGGGCGCCCGTCATTAAGCTGCCGGCCGAGAAGGAGCTCATCCGCTCGCTCAAGAACCTTGCCAAGAAGTCCGACAGCGTCATTATCGCCACGGACTTCGACCGCGAGGGCGAACTGATCGGTTCGGACGCCCTCAACAAGGTGCGCGAGGTTGCGCCCGACTTGCCGGTCGCCCGCGCCCAGTATTCTTCGTTTACCAAGGCCGAGATTACGCAGGCCTTCGATAATCTTGTCTCGCTCGACCAGAATCTGGCCGACGCCGGCGAGAGCCGCCAGCACATCGACCTCATTTGGGGTGCGGTGCTCACGCGCTACCTGACGCTCGCCAAGTTTGGCGGCTTTGGCAACGTGCGCTCCGCCGGCCGCGTGCAGACGCCGACGCTTGCCTTGGTGGTCGAGCGCGAGCGCGAGCGCATGGCGTTTGTGCCCGAGGACTATTGGCAGATTCGCGGCATGGGTGCCGCTCAGGGTGCTGCCGAGGATGACCGCTTTAAGATTGCGCACAAGACGGCACGTTTTACCGATAAAGATGCTGCCGAGACGGCGTACGGCCACGTCGACGGCGCTACGACGGCAACCGTCGCCGCGGTGACCAAGCGCTCGCGTAAGCAGCAGCCGCCCACGCCGTTTGCGACCACCTCGCTGCAGGCCGCCGCCGCTGCCGAGGGCATCTCGCCTGCGCGTACCATGCGCATCGCCGAGTCCCTCTACATGGCCGGTCTCATCAGCTACCCGCGTGTCGACAACACCGTGTATCCCGCGACGCTCGATCTGGGCGCCGTGGTGAGCGACCTGGCAAAGATCAACCCGGCGCTGGCGCCCGTGTGCAAAAAGGTGCTCGCCGGCCCCATGAAGCCCACGCGCGGCAAGGTCGAGACCACCGACCACCCGCCTATCTACCCCACGGGCGAGGGCGATCCGTCCACGCTCGACGGCGGCCAGCGCAAACTCTACGACCTCATCGCCCGCCGCTTCCTGGCGACGCTTATGGGTCCCGCGACCATCGAGAATACCAAGCTCGAGCTCGATGTGAACGGTGAGCCGTTCGTGGCTTCGGGCGACGTGCTCGTGACCCCGGGCTTCCGCGAGGCATATCCGTACGGTCTCAAGCGCGACGAGCAGATGCCGCCGCTTGAGCAGGGCGACACGGTCGACGTGTTCGACATTAAGCTCGAGGCCAAGCAGACCGAGCCGCCCGCGCGCTACAGCCAGGGCAAGCTCGTGCAGGAGATGGAAAAGCGCGGCCTGGGCACCAAGTCCACGCGCGCGAGTATCATCGAGCGCCTGTATGCCGTGCGCTATCTCAAAAATGATCCCGTTGAGCCGAGCCAGCTGGGCATCGCCATCATCGACGCGCTGTCGCAGTTTGCCCCGCGCATCACGAGCCCCGATATGACCAGCGAGCTCGACGGCGACATGACCCGCGTGGAGCGCGGCGAGGACACCGAAGAGCATGTCGTGACGCACTCGCGCGCGCTGCTGGCCGGCGTGCTCGACGAGCTGCTCAAGCATACGCAGGAGCTGGGCGACGCCATCAGCGACGCCGTCACGGCCGATGCGCGCGTGGGCGCCTGCCCCAAGTGCGGCAAGGACCTGGTTATGAAGACGAGCGCCAAGACCCGCGGCAGCTTTATCGGCTGCATGGGTTGGCCCGACTGCGACGTGACCTATCCGGTGCCGAGCGGCGTCAAGGTGAGCCCGCTCGAGGGCGAGGCCGCCGTGTGCCCCGAGTGCGGCGCGCCGCGCATCAAGTGCCAGCCATTCCGCCAGAAGGCCTTCGAGATCTGCGTGAACCCCACGTGCCCCACCAACTACGAGCCCGATCTTAAGGTGGGCGAGTGCAAGGTGTGTGCCGAGGCCGGACGTCACGGCGACCTGATCGCGCACAAGAGCGAGAAGAGCGGCAAGCGCTTTATCCGCTGCACCAACTACGATGACTGCGGCGTGAGCTATCCGCTGCCGGCGCGCGGCAAGCTCGAGGCGACGGGCGAGACCTGCCCCGAGTGCGGCGCCCCCATCGTGGTGGTCAACACGGCGCGCGGTCCGTGGCGTATCTGCGTCAACATGGACTGCCCGACCAAGGAGAAGAAGCCCGCCCGCGGTCGCAAGACCACAACCAAGGCGAGCACGGCAAAGAAGACGACGGCGGCCAAGAAGACCACGGCTAAGAAAGCCACTGCCGCCAAGAAGACGACCGCGAAGAAGTCGACTGCCAAGAAAGCAGCCTCCGACAAGTAACGGCGCGGTCGAAACATTGCCTAAAAAACGAGCGAGGACCCCACGATCCTCGCTCGTTTTTTTTGACCGGCAGTTAGGGACGTTCCTTTTCTGCCGGCAGTTTAGGAACGTCTCTAACTGCCGGCTCGGGAACGACAAAGCGCTAGTTCACCTCGACGGGTTTGGCGCCGGGATAGCGCTCCTCAAAGTCTAGGCGGTACTTATTGTCATTGGTACCCGCCACGTTGTCGCGCGACAGCGGCGCCACGATCTCATTCTTGTGGTCCGCAGGCTTGGCGTATTTCAGGCTGATCTCCCAGGCATCACAGATTGCGTCAATGCGGTGATCCAGGTCGTCGTACAGGGCGATGATGTCCTTCCAGGAGCTGTAGTTCTTGGAGCTCGTCGGGACGTCCAGGTCCTCGACGATGTCGTAATACTGCTCGATGGTGTCCTCCGTGCGCTCGGCGACGTCGGCGAGATTTTGACGGGTGGTTCGATCCTCTTCCAGATAGTTGCCGTTGAAGTTCTGCGCGCAGCCACGGACCTGGCTGTCGAGATCTTCGAGCAGGTCGTAGTATTCGCTCAGGCGACGGTAGAGGTTCTGCTCGGAGAGCGTTGCTTCGCCGCCATCCTCGTCGTCATCGTCATCATCGTCGTACAGGCTGTTGGGATCGCCGAGAGGCTTTAGGTCATCGTCGTCGACGTCATGGTGCAGCTTAGCTACCGCGGCAGTCGTCTGCGTGGCGGCGTTGTCGAAAGGCTTGATCACAAAGAAAACGACCAGGGCGATGATGATCGCCACCAGCACAACAATAACGGCGATAAGCGGCCCGGTGCCGCTCTTTTTGGGAGCGGGGGTCTGTGGCGAAGCGGGCGCGTATGCGGGAGCCGGCTGCTGTTGGGGCGAGCCGCTCGCGACGGGTATGCGCTGCGTGGTCTCGACGGCCTCGGTCCTTGCGGCAGGGTCGGGGCTATAGGCGAGGGAGTCATCCGCCTTGGCTTGCGGCGTATCAAGGGAGCCGGTCTGCTCAAAAGCGGGCTGGCTATCGCTTGCGGCTGTTTGCTCAACGGGTGCACCGCATGAGGTGCAGAACTTGGCATCATCTGCAAGAAGCTTGCCGCACGAGGCGCAATACCGAGACATTGCCACTCCTTTCGCCACATTTCAATGCAATACGACGATTATACCCAGCATCCAAAATTCCCCATCATAAGTTGCGGTGAAATAGGGACTGTTTGGCGGTCTCAGAGCTTCAATCAGTCCCTATTTCACCGCAACTTTGGAAAGGCGCCTTTAGCCATTGGGGACGCGCCGAGCACTGGGGTATCATGGCTTGGTTGATATATCTGCATTTACGCGCCTTGTAGGAAGGGGCTGCGCCCATGGCTTTTGAGCCTGCTCAACATAGCTTTATCACGCTCGAGGGCGTCGACGGTGCCGGCAAGTCCACGCAGGCGCGCCTGCTTGCCCGCGCGCTCGAACTCGCTGGCTATCAGGTCGTAACTCTGCGCGAGCCGGGTGGCACTGCCATCAGCGAAAAGATTCGCGCCCTGCTGCTCGACCCCGCCAACACGGCGATGGGCGATACCTGCGAGCTGTTGCTCTACGAGGCTGCGCGTGCCCAGTTGGTGCACGAGGTCATAGCCCCCGCCCTTGCGGCCGGCAAGGTGGTCCTGTGCGATCGCTTCTACGATTCCACGACCTGCTACCAGGCATTTGCCGACGGCCTCGATCGCCAGATGGTGCGCGACGCCAACAACCTGGCCGTCGCGGGAACGCACCCGGCGCTCACACTCGTCTACCACATCACGCCCGAGCAGGCGGCGCTGCGCATGGCAGCCCGTGGCGCGGCAGATCGCATGGAGGCTAAGGGCATGGCATTCCAGGAGCGTGTCTACGAGGGGTTTTGCGCAATTGCTGCCGAGGAGCCAGACCGCGTAAAGCTCATCGACGCCACTACGACCGTCGAGGAAGTCTTCGAGAAGACGGTCGAGCAGGTTCGCGCGTACGGTCTCGACATTCCGCAGGAAGCCGTCGCCGCCGCGCTTGCCAAGGAGGCCGAGTAACATGGCCCCTGCTCAGGCAAGCCTGCTGACCAAGCTCGACACCCAAGAGCGCGTGCGTGACTATTTGACCAATGCCGTCGCTAGCGGTCGCGCATCGCACGCCTACCTGTTTTTGGGCGCTCCCGGCGCGGGCAAGCTCGACGCCGCGTGGGCGCTCGCCCAAGCCTTCCTGTGCGAGCAGGATGGCTGCGGCTCATGCGATAGCTGCGTGCGCGTCGCCCGCCATACGCACCCCGACGTGCACTATTACACGCCCGAGAGCGCCACGGGCTACCTCATCGCCCAGACCCGCGAGCTGCTCGACGACGTGCCCCTGGCGCCCATCCGTGCCAAGGCCAAGGTCTACATCATCGACCGTGCCGAGCAGCTGCGCGCCAACACCGCTAACGCGCTGCTCAAAACACTCGAGGAGCCGCCCGAGGGCGTCATGTTCATCTTGCTGGGCACCTCGGCAGACGTGATGTTGCCCACCATCGTGAGCCGCTGCCAGTGCGTGCCGTTTCGGCTGGTGTCGCCCGCCGTGGCCGCGCGTGCCGTGAGTCGCGCCACCGGTCAGGACCCTGCGCGTTGCCGCATGGCCGTCGCCGTAGCGGGAAGCCCCACGCGTGGCATCGAGTTCCTCAAGAGCGCCGAGCGCCAGGATGCTCGCCGCCAGATGGTCCGTGCCATCGATTCGCTCATCGCCGCCGACGAGGCCGATGTGCTCAGCCGCGCCAAGTCGCTCATCGTCGCCGTTAAGGCGCCGCTCGCCGAGGTCAAGTCCACGCAGGAAAAGGTGCTCGAGCAAAACGCCGATTACCTGTCGCGTGGAGCATTGAAGCAGCTTGAGGACCGCAACAAGCGCGAACTCAACGCGCGCGAGCGTTCGGGTATCATGGAAGCGCTGGCGAGCGCGCGGACGCTCATGCGCGACGTGCTGCTGACGCTTCAGGACGAGGCAGCCGACGTCGTGAACGAGGACGTGCGCGACACGATCGGGCGGCTTGCCGCCGCGACCAATGTTGCGGGTGCCACGCGGGCGCTCGAGGCGGTCGCAATTGCCGAGCGCAACATCGCCAGAAACGTTACTCCCCAGCTGGCCATCGAGGTCATGCTGTTCGATATCAGGAAGGCACTGAAATGCCGTTAGTCGTACCCGTTAAGTTTACCTACGCCTCGCGCGACCTGTGGTTCGATCCGCAGGATTTGGATATCCTCGAGGCCGATTATGCCATTTGCTCCACCGAGCGCGGAACCGAGATCGGCCTGGTCACGGCCGATCCCTTCGAGGTGCCGCAAGACGAGATCGGTCAGCCGCTCAAGCCCGTTCTGCGCGTGGCGAGCGACATCGACCTGCAGCTTGCCGACGACCTGGCCATCCAGGGCGACGAGGCCATGGTCGACTTCCGCCGCCTGGTCAAGGAGCTCGACCTCGAGATGAAGCCGGTCGGCGTCGAGTACCTGTTTGGCGGCGAGAAGGCCGTGTTCTACTTTGCGGCCGAGGAGCGCGTCGATTTTCGTCAGCTCGTCAAGGACCTGTCCTCGACGCTGCACATTCGCGTCGATATGCGCCAGATCGGCGTGCGCGACGAGACCCGCCTGGTGGGCGGCTATGCCCAGTGCGGACAGGAACTTTGCTGTACGCGCTTTGGCGGACAGTTTGAGCCCGTCTCGATTCGCATGGCAAAAGAGCAGGACCTACCGCTCAACTCGTCCAAGATCAGCGGTGTTTGCGGCCGCCTGATGTGCTGCCTGCGCTATGAGTTCGAGGCCTACAAGGACTTTAAGAGCCGTGCGCCCAAAAAGAAGACGCTCATCGATACGCCGCTCGGCAAGGCGCGTATCCAGGAATATGACACGCCGCGTGAGCAGCTGGTGCTACGCCTGGAGAACGGCAAAGTCTTTAAGGTCAATCTGGCCGATATGACGTGCTCGGAGGGCTGCAAAAAGAAGGCCGCCGAGCAGGGCTGCAACTGCCGCCCCGACTGCGTGACGCGCGACGTGCTCGAGCGTATTGAGTCGCCCGAGATGCGCCTGGCGCTCATGGAGCTCGATCGCGAGAACGGCGTCGACGTGGGCGATGGCCTGTCGAGCGCCGACCGTCTGGCCGGCACTTCGATGCCCAAGCGCCGTCGTCGCGATGCTGAATCCGATGCTCGCGCCGGTCAGGGCCAGGGCGAGGGCCGTGGCCGCGGAAAGGGCCGTGGTAAGGCCGAGGCACCCGAGGCCGAGGAGGCCGCCGGTGCCCGTCGTCGTCGCAAGCGCGCGGGCTCGGGCGATGCTACCGAGGCTGCAGCCGCGGGCAAGAACGCCTCTCGCGAGCGCGAGGTTCAGCAGCCCCAGCAGCAGAATCGCGGCGGTGGCATGAACCCCACACGTCGTCGCCGCCGTCATCTGTCGAGCGAGGAGCGCGAGGACGCCTTCCGCGCCGCAGCTGCTCGCGAGGCCGGTGCCGCTTCCAAGGGTCCCTCGGCCTCCGATGCGTCTGCCGACAAGGGCGGCAAGTCACGTGGCGAGGAGGAGCGCGCGCCGCGTCCGCGCCGTCGCCATTCCTCGGGCGCGCAACAGAAGCCCTCAGTGCCCTCCGTGGCCGATCAGGTCTCGGATGGCGAGGTCAAGGTCACGCGCCGTCGTCCCGGAGATGGCGGGGGAGCGGCTGCTAAGGCTTCGCGTGGCGCCGCTCGCGACGAGCGCGAGCCGCGCGAGGATCGCGGTGGCGAGGGCTCGGCCGACCAGGGTCAAAAGCGCCGTCGCCGTCGCCGTTCCCGCAAGCCGCGCCAGGATGGTGGCGAGGGCTCGACCCCGTCTTCGTCCGCACCACAACCGCCCGCCGGCGAATAACGCCCGCGAGCGGATTTAGCCCGCCTTGCCCCGAGCGCATCGGGGTATCATAGCGCCGAATCAACAACCCTCCCTGCGACCGAACGTAGGGAGGGTTGTGTCTTGAAGAGCCATCTGAACATATCGAGCCGTCTGCAGGGTGCCGGTGCCCTACCGTTTGCGGACGAATTGCTACCGTTTGCCGAGCGGGTGGCACGCGAGGCGCTCGAGGCATTGTCGCCAACACGATGTGCCGGCTGCGAGCGCACCGGTACGCTTATTTGCCAAGACTGCCTGGCTGCGCTCACGCTCATCGACCCACGTCATAGCTGCACCCGATGCGGCGCCCCGTTTGGGGATTTGCTGTGCACTGAGTGTTCGGTCGAGGGCACGTCCTCGGCAATGGCGGAGGCGCTCGACCGCTGCCTGGCGTGCGCCGTCTATGCGCATCCGCTGCCGCGCATCATTAAAGCGTACAAGGATGCGGGCGAGCGACGTCTGGCTCCGTATCTGGCGGAGCTGCTCTACGACACCGCCCTGCATGCCCAGGTCGTAGCGCCCGATCGCTACGGAGGCGTGCTGTCCGGTGCGGATGCGGTAGTGTTTGTGCCTGCGACGGCGGCAGCGTTTCGGCGGCGTGATTTTGATCATATGGAGGCTATTGCGGGCCCATTTTGCGAGCTGTCGGGTGTTCCCCTGCTCGATGCTCTCGTCAAGTACGGGCATGGCGACCAGCGCGAACTCGGTCGTGAGGAGCGCCGCGAGCGTGCCCAAGGCATGTACGAGACGGTTGAGGATGTGCGGGGCAAGCGCCTGCTGCTTATCGATGACGTTATCACCACGGGTGCGACCATGGCAGCGGCCTCGGCGGAGCTCAAGCGTGCCGGCGCCGCAGCAGTCGATGGCGTTGCTATCGCACGTGTTTGGTAGGGGTGGTTTTGTGGCAGTAAAGATTGAGCGGTGCAACGAGCTGACAGGCGAACAGCTAGCGGCTTCCGTAATCCTAACAGGCGCCTCGGCGCTACGCATGATGCGCGCCGAGCGCCGACAAATGGGTTACATCAGCTGGAGGGACCTCGATCCCGATGAAGAGCGCCGTGCGCTGCGCACGTCGTCGCCCTCGACCGAGGACATCTATCTTCCCGACTTGGTGCGGATTGGGGCCGCAAGCGGCGAGGTGCAAGAAGATCTTTGCTTGCTGGTGGGATCTGCGGCGCAGCGCCGCCGCATGCCTGGCGTGGGCTGGTCCGTATGCTCTGGGTTGCCCGCCGGCTCGATTCTAGAGGTGGAACCGGGGGTGTACAGTCTATCTCCCGAGGCCCTTTGTGTTGCCGTCGCCCGCGAGGTCGGCTGTATCCAGGCATTTGCCCTGGCCCAGGAGCTGTGCTCTAAGATTTCGCTGAGTGACCGCGGGAAGTATCTGCCTCCCTACACCTCGCCTGTTACGAATAAACTTGCAAAGGACAAGGACCAGCCAGCAGATGTGGGCTACTTTGAGGTTGAGCCGGTGCTGATGCCCGATCGTCTGGCAGATTATCTCGCGGTATGCAAGGGGACCGCGGCCAAACAGCTGCAGCGTCTGTGTCCCTATCTTTCGGAAAACCTGCGCTCACCCATGGAGTGCATCATGCTCGCCCTGTTTTCGCTTCCGTTTTCCTATGGCGGGTTTGCCTGCGGGCCTTTTAAGACCGACTACAAGATCGAGTTCGATGACCGTGCGCAGGCAATCTCGGGGATGTCCCATGCAGTTTGCGATGCGTATCAAGAAGCAGCTCGGTTTGACCTGGAATACAACGGCGAGCTGGGCCATTCCTCTCGGAGGGGACGTATCCATGATGAAAAGCGCAACACGGGCTTGATTACTATGGGAATCGAGGTCGCGACGGTCAACAACGAAATGCTCTGTGACATGGAAGCGGTGGAAGCGCTCGCATGGCGCGTGCACCAGCGTATGCGAAAGCGGTACCGGAATCGTGTCGATGCCCGCAGGAAGAAGCAAGAGGCGTTGCTTAACACGCTGCGGGCGTGTTTTGGGCTTAAGCCGGTCTAATTCACGTCGAAAATAGGGGGTTAATCATATGCCCTGGCCAAAATATGGCAAATATGAGTACTGTCACTAAATCAGTAACAGCAAAATCAAGGAATTTAGGACTCGGAGGCGGCATAAAGTAAGAAGATAATAAACAAATGTGGAATAACTAAGCATCAGGTTGGCGACACTGAGCGCATAATCTGTCCGAGAGGCCAAAATTGCCTGTTACTAAATTGGTGACAGTACTCATATTTGCCATTTTTTGGCCACGGCACCCTAGGAAGGGTGCCCCGGAGCTCCCCATAGGGGAGCTCCGGGCTTCACAGAGGCACGAATAGCCCACTCCGACCTGCGAAATCTGTACTCGCGATGCGAATGACGCCCCTAACCTTAAACTTTAGCTTGAACTTAGCTATAATGCGCTACGTTCCTACCAGGCTGTGGTTGCGGACGGACGAAATGCCCGTCCTAGTCCAAGACAGACGCGGTCAAAGGGATCCACGTAAGCGACCGCGTGCGCGCGGCGCGATCATGGCGCGTCCTAGATGTAAGCCGCACCGTCCGTTCTACTTTCTTTGGGGCAATACCGCCTCGCGGGCGAGCGGGCCAGTCGTGAAGGTGGCTGCGGCCTCCCGAGCAAACACCCCGGTGCGCAAGTGTGGGGTCAAATACCAGGTCAGCTGGTGGGAACAATCTGATATTCCGCGCAACGCACGGATCGTATACGACACAGAAGGCAGGGTAGTGGACATGGTGAGGGGCAGCTTGATGCACGCGGCTCGGTTAGGTGCTGGGACCGCAGCGGTCATCGCCGTTTTGGGCCTGAGCGGATGCGCGTTCAACCCGCTGTCTACGTTCACGACTCCCACGATCGACCAGATCGAGTACGAGACCGTCACGCCCGCGGTGTCGGATGATGCCCTGGTCACCCCCGGTACCCTGACGGTTGCCCTCGATACCTCCGATGCGCCGCAGGCCATGCAGGGCGCTGACGGCGAGCTCACGGGGTATGCAGTCGACGCTGCCCGCGCCCTCGCAAGCCGCATGGGCCTTAAGGTCGCTTTTGTCGATGCGTCCTCGGCAGGTTCCGCGCTCGGTGACAAAAAGGCTGATATCTTTATCGGCGAGATCAACTCCACGGATGGGGACGTTAGCTCGCTCGGCACCTGCCTGTACGATGCCGCTTCCGTGTTCGGTAAAACCAGCGATGGTGGGTCGCTGAGCGTTTCCACCGATACCCTTAACACGTCTACTCTGGGTATCCAGATGTCCTCGGCCTCGCAGGAGGCGCTTGCTAAGCAGAGCATCACCGCCAACCAAAAGACTTACTCCAACATCAACGAGTGCTTTGAGGCGCTCGAGTCCGGCGAGGTCGACTATGTGATCTGCGACTCCACGGCTGGCGGTTACCTTGCGCGACTGATGAGCGAGATCTCCTATGTCGGTGCGCTCGAGGCGCCCTCGACGCTTGGTGTTGCAGGCCTTTCGTCCAATGACGAACTGTGTCGTGCCGTGAGCGATGCCCTCGACGGTATTACGGCCGACGGCACGCTCGAGGCGGTCCACTGCGTCTGGTACGGCACGATGCCCTACGACCTCACCACTAAGACGGTTTCGGGCGCTAACGTGCAGCCGGGCGACTCTGAGTCCAGCGAGACCACATCCTCCGGCAGCGAGTCCTCCGATTCCAACAATGAGACCGCATCCTCCGAAGACAAATCGTCCAGCCAGGAAGACACCATCACCGACGACGACATTAACAAGCTTAATAGCTAGTTATTGCTAGGGGTGGTGTCTCCTATGCGCTAGGAGAGATGCCCCTTCACGGTTTCAACACGCACCGCCGGGCTTCCCCAATAGGGAAGCCCGGCTTTTTTGTTTCCGTAAAACCAGCAGGTCAAGGGCAATTT
>URUC01000030.1 GCA_900550965.1 uncultured Collinsella sp.
GACTAGTCATCGGGGACGTTCTTAAACGACTAGTCGTTGGGGTGGCGTGTCGCCTGACGCCGCGACCGTAGGACCTCTGGCATGTGTGAGCTATTTGCCAGGTCCTTGTAACGTTTACGCCCGCGGAGTCTTATTTGAGCTCCCTTTGGGTACGTTGGAATCGGATACACGTTCGATTCCACAAGCCCGAAGGGAGCTTTTCTATGTTTAAACTGATTGCATCCGATATGGACGGCACACTGCTTGACGAAAACGGCCAGGTGCCTCCCGAGACCTACGAACTGATTCTGGCGCTACACGAGCATGGCGTGCATTTCGCCGCATCGTCAGGTCGTCGCTACGATCGCCTGTGCGAGTTCTTTGCGCCCGTTCGCGACAAGATGGACTTTGTCGCCGCTAACGGCGCCCAAGTCTACGCCGACGGTAAGATGGTAGACCGTGAGGTGTATTCCCACCTGGCGATTCGAAGGCTCGCCCAAGCCGTCAGGACGTTTCCCAATCTGCATCTTGCGCTCTTTGACCGAACCAAGTCCTTCCTGCTCGATGACGAGTGCAAGTTCGTGCGTGAGGTCGATAAGGACCTTCCCAATGCCGAGCGTATTTGGGAGCTGCCCGATCCCAGCGTAAATATCATCAAAGCGAGTATCTTTTGCGACGACAGTGCGGTTATGGACAGTGCGTACGTGCTACAGCGCGAACTTGGTCAGCTCTTTACTTTTGCGCCTTCGGGCAACGCGTGGATCGATGCCATGCAGCCTGGTGTATCGAAGGCCTCGGGTATCGCGCAGCTCGCGGAGCATTACGGCATTGATCGCGACGAGGTCATAGCGTTTGGCGACTCGATGAACGACTACGAGATCATTCGCTTTGTCGGCACGGGCTGCGCGATGGAAAACGCGCGTCCCGCGCTTAAGGCGGTGGCCGATCGCGTGGTGGGTTGTAACCGTGACCACGCCGTCCAGCAGGAGCTCCGTCGCGTGCTGGAGAGTCTCTCCTAATCCGGCAGATGGGGACGTTCCTTTTCTGCCGACAGTGGGGGACAGTCCTTGCAGCTTTTTCGTGAAGGCTGTCCCCAACGACTGGTCATTCAAGAACGTCCCCAATGACCAGACGATGACTAGGCAAGGGCGGCCATGATGGTGTGGGCGACGCCGTCGTGGTCGTTGTCGTATCCGGTGACGGCGTCGGCGGCCTCGCGGTCTTCGGGCTCGGCGTTGATCATGGCCATGCCGTGGCCCGCTGCCTGCAGCATGGGGATGTCGTTGATGTTGTCGCCGAACGCCCAGGCGTCGGCGAGACGCTCGCCCAGGTGCTCGCATAGCCACGTGAGGGCCGTTCCCTTGGTGGCGCCCTCACCCATGACCTCGATATTCATGGCGTAAGAACGCGTGACCTCAATGCCTCCGAGCGTGTCGAGCTCCGCCGCGATGGCGTCGCGATCGGCCGGGTCGTGCCAGTACATGGCGATGCGTTCGAGCGTCTCGACCCCGTCGATCTTACTGTCGATATCCATGTCGATCGGTGTTCGTGTGCGCTTGAGCGAAGCCGCGATGTGGGGGTCACCGCCGCAGAACTCATCCAGGCGCCCGTAAAGCGAGCGGGGGAGGAAGCACTGCCCGTCCGCGAAGATATCGAAGGTGACGTCATGGCCGGCGGCAATGCTATGGACGCGGTGGGCGATGGCGCGGTCGAGCGGTCGGCTCAAAATGCACGTGGCGCGTGAGGCATCGGTAGGCACATCCTCGTCGAGCTGCCAGACGCTGGCGCCGTTGGCACAGACCGCGTAGTGCACGGCGGGATGGGCGAGAATGGGCTCAAAGATGCCCGACAGCGGACGCCCCGTGCAGGGCACAAACTCAATACCGCGGCGCGCAAGCTCGTCGAGCATCGCCCAGGTGGCGTCGCTCATCTGCTTATCGCTCGTCAGCAGCGTTCCATCCATATCGGAAAACACAATCATTCGTTGCGATCCTTTCTACTGGCATAAAAAGCGTGGCCGAGGGCGGTGATGCCCTGGCCACGCTCGGGTTCTATAACGGTTCGCGTCCTAGCGGTCGGCGAGCGGCTTGTACGCTAGCGGCTCGATCACCGGACGATAGGCCGGGCGAATAATACGGTGCGCGCAGAAGAGCTCTTCCATGCGGTGTGCCGACCAGCCGGCCATGCGGGCGACGGCGAATAGCGGCGTAAAAAGCGTCTCGGGTACGCCGAGCATCTTGTAGATAAAGCCCGTGTACAGGTCGATGTTGGCGCAGATGGGCTTGGTCATGCCGTGGTCGCGCATCACCTGCGGTGCCAGGCGCTCGATGCGCTCGATGAGCGCGAATTCATCGCCCAGGTCCTTCTTGGCGGCAAGTGTGCGCGCGTAACGGCGGCACACCTCGGCGCGCGGGTCGCTCAGCGTGTAGACGGCGTGGCCCATGCCGTAGATGAGACCCGTGCCGTCGAAGGCCCGCTTGTCGAGGATCTTGCCCAGGTAGGCTGCGACCTCGTCCTCGTCCTCCCAGTTGGAGACATGCGCGCGGACGTCCTCGTGCATGGACACGACCTTGGCGTTGGCACCGCCGTGGCGCGGGCCCTTGAGCGAGCCGATAGCCGCGGCATAAGCGGAATACGGGTCGGTGGCCGAGGAGGACAGCACGCGGCAAGCGAAGGTGGAGTTGTTGCCGCCGCCGTGCTCTGCATGCAGCATGAGCATCACGTCGAGCAGCATGGCTTCGTCGCGGGTGAACGCCATGCCACCGCGCAAGACCTGTAGGATGGTCTCGGCGGTGGAGAGACCGGGCGTGGGGTGTGGCACGTGAACCTCGGAGCCGCGAAGCTTGGCGACCGAGGCCATGTGTGCGAAGGCGGCGATGCGGGGGAGACGGGCGAGCATGGAGATGGCGACGTCGATTTCGTGCTCGGGTGTAATGGCGTCGGGCTCGGCGTCGAAGGCGTAGAGCAGCAGCACGGCGCGCTGAAGCACATTCATGATGCTCGACGACACCGTGGTCATGGGGAACTCGCGGACGTATTCGTCGCTCAGGTGCCTAAAAGCACCCAGACGTTCGCAAAAACCGTCAAGCTCTTCCTTGGTGGGCAGAGAGCCCGTAATGAGCAGATAAGCGACCTCTTCGTAGCCGTAGCGATTCTCGGCCTGGGCATTGTTGACCAGATCCTCGATGCTGTAGCCGCGAAGCGTGAGCTTGCCCTGATCGGGCACGACCTTTCCGTCGACCTTGTTGTAGCCGTGCACATCCGAGATGCGAGTGAGGCCCGCGACCACGCCCGAGCCGTCGGCATTGCGCAGGCCGCGCTTGACATTGTGCTCGACAAACAGGCCCTCGTCATAAGGGTCGGTCGGCAGGCCGTGGTAGAGGTTTTCGCTCTCAGACGAAATCTGGCGGCTTGCTTCGTAATCCAAGACCAGACGGCTCAGGTGGTCGTCGAAGCGGTAGTAGATTTTCTTGGCGTCGTAGGCCATGTGCGCTCCTCTCCGGGCCATGTGGTGACGTTGCGCCTGGGCGCACGTTGGGCCGTCTCCACGCAGCCTGTTCGCTACAGGCGGTACATAAAGTTAAAGACGTCCTCGCGCTGGATGGACACGTTGACGCCCGAAAGCTCGCCGGCCTCGGCCAGGGCCTTCTGCAGCTCGGCGAAATCGAGCTTGGACTCAGCGGTGTCGGCCAGCATGGTCATGGTGAAGATGTCCTCGATAATGGACTGCGTAATGTCGCGGATGTCGACGTTGGCCTCGCCCAGGACACGGGTGACGCCGGCGACGATGCCGGGGCGGTTCTTGCCAAGGACGGTGATGACGATACGGGAGGACGAGATCTCGGCCATGGGAAACCCTTTCGCGTGGTCGCGGCGCGCGCGGGGCGCTCCGCTACGGTACAGTGTTCATCATTGTACCTGTCTGGCGCAAAAAAGGCGCGCTCGCTGCGGCGTTACATGCCTGCAACATGAGCGTAAGGGGGAAGGCCGCACGGGGAAGAGCCGTCTGGCGCGTGTCCGGCTCGTGTTGGGTTGATTTCCGATCTCAGCCGAACACATTGAGCGGACAGGCCGTTCCCGCAGTCAGCCGAACGCCTCCGACGGCTGATTCCGAACTGGAAGCGGAGGGCATCCCCGCCCTTCGGTAGGGGATACCGCTCCGCGGCGCATGCCGCGGGCGGCGCCCCTATCGGACCACCGTGACCTCAGTTGGGATGGGCCCAGCACTGCCGCGTACTCGGTGAGCTAGAGCCAACTGTTCGTCTTCACGTCGCGTATGGCGATATTTCGGTCGTCCGGCTCGGTGATGCCGTAGCCGAACGCCTGGAGCGTCTCGATGGACTCCTGGATCCTCTGTTGGAACATGGGACCCGGATCGACCCTCGGCCCGAGGTGCCCGCGCCAAAGGCACGGCGTGGCGCGCAGCATGTTATGGATTTTGGAGATGGGCTCGATGTCGGCGTAGACGTTGAGCGTCGCCATGGCGTCCTTGTGGCCGAGGATCGATTGGAGCGCCTTGATATCGCCGCCTTGGCGGATCCACTGCGTTGCGAACGTGTGGCGAAGGCCGTGGAACGTGATCAGCTCGTCGTTGGTGCCCATGAGGCCGTTGGTCTCCGAGAACGTCTTGAACGCCCTGCGGATATAGCTTGTCGTCGCGAAGGTCGCGCCCGGCTCCGACAGGATGTAGCAGTCCCCGATCTCGACCGCCCCGGTAAGGCCGCGCAAGCGCAGCTTTCCGCAGTCGATCTCGTGGGTCTCCTTCAGGAAGGGGAGTAGGCCGACCGGGTCGATGGGGATACCCCTGGCGTCATGGGTCTTGGTGTCCTTGATGAACGAACCCATTCCCTTCGCGTACGCCACCGAGTGTCTGATCGAGATCAGGCCCGTCTCGAAATCCACATCGCACCACCGAAGGCCGCAGACCTCGCCGATTCGCATCCCCGTGTGCAGGGCGAGTACGACCGCCCTCTAATCCTCGGCGGACCAATCGAGTCCGAACTCCTTTCGGGCATCCTCTTCGCTCATGACTTCGAGAAGGTCTCCGGGTTGGCAACGAAGGGCGAGGCATAGCTGCTCGAGTGTGTTGAAGCGAATGCCGCGAATATGCCCTTTTTTAATACGGGACAGGTTCACGGGCGTGGTTCCAATCCTTTCGGCAAGTTCGTTCGAGGAAATCTTTCGCTCGGCCATGATCTTGTCGAGGCGAACAATTACGGGCATGGCGTTTCCTTACGCAATCTCGTCGGAGTCGAGGTACAGCTCTCGGGCGTACAAGAAGAGCTGGGAAAGCATGAACAGGACGATGCCGAGAACCAGAGAGGTCCAATCGAATGATGAAGCGATCTCTTGGGCGCCGACGGCCCCCTCGCCGCCAAACATCGAAACGGAGGTTTTGAGTGAGCCGGCGTAGAGGCTGGTGGCAGCTTGAACAACGAAGAGAATGCCGAGCACCTTCAAGCATGTCGCAGACCCTTTCTTGAAGGGGTCTCCGCTCTTGATCGTCCACACGAGAACGGCGCTGAGGATGGTCGTAGCGATACCGATGACGGCAGGGACCAATGTCGAGATCGCAAGGGCTGGATACGCGGGGGAGTCTGCAATTACAGGGTTGTCGAGCACTTCGATTGCTGGCTTTAAGGAGAACGCCACTTGTGCGATGGCGGTGGCGCAAAGGGTCGCAGAGGCTATCGCACATGCGATGCGGAAGGAATGAAGCCGGGGAGTGCGATTGTCGGAACTCATAATAACCTCCGAAGAATTTAAAAAACTCAGGTTACTTTTTAACAGTTTATGTTAAATTGACTTTGCCGGCAAGTAATCACAGCATGCTGCAACCGAAACCCCTCTAGATTGGAGAGGATTATGTTCGGTACTGTTAAGTCGTGTAAGCTCTTGGTTTTCCTCGGCCTCGCTCTTTGTCTGTTGCTGCCGGGAGCCCCCGCTTTTGCGGATACCCCGATGCCTCCTTCCCAGGAGAGCAGCCAGTGTGCCCTCGTTGAGCCCCTCGGGTATACGGACGACGTCGTCGATACCTACTGGAGCTACAGCTGTCCTCGCGGCGTAAGCGGGCACAGCATCTCGATGTTCAACATCTCTTACAAGACGATCTCCTACCGAAATGGCTATCGCCGATCCGCGCATCATAGGGAATCCCGCCTCGCTGCAATGTGCTCCTGTGGTGTTCTTGGCACAACTGATAAATGGCAATTTGTCTATAGCACCTACTAGATGTGAGGAAGGGCCGAGCATTTTGTTCGGCCCCTCTGTTCCGACTGGATGAGGTTAAGGTTGGCGATGAATATGCTCAAAATCTCGAAGGCGATCTTTAGGTCGCTTCTCTCCTCCAGGTCGCTCTGTGTTGTCGTTGTTGCGTTGATGGTTCTTTGTGCTCTGCCCGTCTTCAGGAGCGCGGCTGGCATCGACGGACGGGTCGAATACCTCGAGTCGGGAATAACCCGTGTTGAGCAGGAATTGTCAGCATCCTATGCGGATGCGCTTGTGAATGCGGGGGAGGACGGTGTCTATACCTCTTCATCAAGCATGCCCGCGCTTCTGTACCCTCTTGCCGCGGGACGTCTTATCTTGGCACCGCTCTCTCCCCTACTTCCGTTTCTGCAGATATCGGATGGAGAGTACACCTATTATGACGGATCGAAGGAGTACTTGCTATGGGTCGCAACGGCCGTTGCCGTCTCGTTCCTTGCCGCGCGTCTTAACAAACGTGAAAAGCTCATCATCCAGGCACCGATGGGCGAGCTGGGTAGACTTGTTGCATCGAGCGTATGGGCGAGTGTTTTTGCAATGCTTGCCGTCCTCGCCATCAATCTTCCAGGGATAATCGCCGCGCTTGTGAAGAATGGCCCGGGCTCGCCGTTCTATCCGATAGGCTACATTCAATATGCGACTCCGGTTATCAAACCGGCTTGGCTGGTGTTCGCGCAGACGGCCATCTTGCAATTCTTGGTGGCAGCGTTCATCTCGCTTGTCGTTCACCTTGCCGTGAAGATTGCCAATAACCCTACGCTTGGAATCGTGTTCGTATGTGCCCTGATGGGGGTGACGATGGTTCCCGGGTATTACGGAGGATCCATCGCTTTACGTGAGTTCGCCCTGTTGAATCCCCTTACGTATGCGAACACTGAGTTGACCGTCGGCACCTATAGCCCGTACCCGACAACGCAGATAGTGAATCTGCCTGGACTTTGCTTCGAGCGTGGCGCGATTGCCCTCGTATGCGCAATCGGGATCGAGGTGCTGGCAATTAGCCTGCTTTGCGTTGCTGGAAAGAGCGGCTGCGCGTGCCCGATATCCCCGATTTGTCTTGAGAGAGGTTCCTTCACTGCATCGAGAACGGCAACTCGTTCGAGCGCTTGTGCCTCCGCCGTTGCATACGTAAGAACGATGGGGAAACTGCTCCTGCGTTCTCCTACCCTCGCCGTATGCGCGATTGCAATGTCGACGACGATGCTGGCCCCGGCTCTGGTCGAGATGTTTCCTGACGCTGATAACGTTTCCGCTGTTCGGTATAGGGATGGGGAGCTCCGTTCAATAGATCGGTATCTAGAGCAGAACGCTGCGAATATGGACGTCGAGGGCAAAGCGGCCCTGGAAGACATGCGGGATGCTCTTTCGGGTTTCGTGTACGCGCCTATGCCTGCGGAGGGGTTTCGAAGCCTTGCGACGTACGAGCGCGCTCGAGGTGAGCTGGGCGCGGCAGATGCGACTCTCCTGCAATCGATCGGAATCGAGCCGGAGACTCCTTCTCGTGCGGAGGCGCGCGCCCTTCTGCTTGAGTCGATCGCGAGCTTGCCGGACCCCAAGGTTTACGAGTTAAGTACGAAGATGCCCCCATTAATCCTCCTTTCGTATCTCCAGGCAGCGCTTCCCTCCTTATTTTTGCTGTTGCCCGTGGTTGTCACATCGCTCGCGTGCACCCACCTGCAGTGTCGTTCCCTTCTGGTTCTCCAGATCCCCGCAACAGCGCATGTGCGTTTTCTGACGGCTGTTGCGCTGGCTCTCCTGCTTGGCTTGGTGCTGCTTTTGGTGTCGATGGTTCCCGCTGTCGTTGTGTCCGTGATTAAGAACGGTGCGGGTGGATCGGAGTATCCCGTCGCTCTCATTCGGGCGGGAGCTTCGACAACGTCCATGGTGGGGGAGGCGGTGTTGTGCAGTATTCCGTTGCTGGTCATGGCATACGGCGTGATTTCCGTCGTCGCTGCGTTGACAGCAGCGATTAGCCGCAACCCCGTTGTCACCGGAATGGTTTGCGCGGTTCTCTTGGTGTTGGGTTCGTTGAGCGCTCATGTTGAAAGCGTGGGCATGGGCGTCGCGCTGCTGGCTCCATTCGCCTCGTTTGATCCCGCTTCCCAGGTGGGGACGATTGGGTTCCTTGGGCGAGGGACGAACGCGATGCCTTTTGGAGAGGTCGTCGGCGCATCGGGCGCTCTGCTGGTGGTCTTGGGCGCCGTATCTCCGTTGATGGTGCGCCTGAGTGTTCCAAAGATCGAAAGGGGATGATCTCGATGATTGACCTTCAAACGCTGACGATCTCTTATGGAAAGAAGGTGCTCGTAGATTCGGTGAACGCTGAGTTTGCCCCGGGTACGGTCTACGGTCTCGTCGCTCCGAACGGGCATGGAAAGACGACGTTGCTGCGTGCGATGGCAGGTTTGCCGGGTCCTCGCGTGGACGGGAGCATCGTTCTGGATGAGGTGCAGGGTACGGGTGCGAGAGAGGTCCGTTCTATGATCTTCTATGCACCTGGTGAGGGGACGCTGCTGTATCCCGGATTGCGTGCGGAAGATCACCTCAAGATGGTTTGCGATATGTGGCCGCATGCTCGCGATATCGAAGAGATAGTGGAACAAACGCAGATAGGCGAGTTCGCGAAGATGAGGATCCGCACTCTGAGCCAGGGCATGAAGCAGCAGCTTACCCTGGCGATTGCGTATGCGACGGGCGCGCGGTACCTTCTATTAGATGAGCCCATGAACGCGCTCGACCCCAGCAGGGTGGACTTGCATTCCGAGATTCTCAGGAAGCTGGCCGATTCTGGTACGTGCATCATCATGTCATCCCACATCTTGGATTCGGTCGATAGGCTGTGCGATGAGATTCTGTTTTTGAAGGATGGGAGGCTCATTAGAAGCATTCCGCAAGATGATGCTGCGCCGAAGTCTCCTGGATCCCATTTCGCAAAGCCTGCCGGACGCGCCGAGGGTGCGCTAAGCACGTATCGGCGACTCTACGAAAAGGGCGGGTAGAAATGCAAGTTAAAAATCTATGTGGTCAATATAATACCGTTAAACCCGCATATCGATACCGCTCAGCCATTCGCCTCGCCCCCGTCGCACGTATCTTCATCCGGTCTGTTACTTTTAATCTAACGATTCTTTGAGGAACGTAGGTGCTTCTGAATGTACTGTCGACTTCTTCTCAAACTGATCCTAAGAGACAAGGCCGCATGGATTTGTACGCTCGTTCTTGCCGTGGCCTTCTCCATCCCCATTGCGTTCAATTCACCCATCTACGGACCCTTCTTTATGAAGCAGGGCATGCAGGGCTTTGTCGACGCATTCAATATGCGCGCACCCCAAGCCAGCGGCACAGACCTATCGCCAGAGCAGCAAGCTGACGCGGAGCTTGCAAGATACGCGAACGCCGCCCTTGCCGCTCAAACCGACGCCGCCTTTCTCGATTCTGCCGAGAGCTACTACGCGCTCATGGGCGAAGGCTTCCAATCCGGGTCCATCGTGGGAGACCGAGAGACCAATGACGCGGCGCTCGCGTATTGCCGTGCCCTGAGCAGCTCCGGCATCACGGATATCCCGGCCTCCGCAAACGACCTGCCATTCCTTTCCTTCCTGCCTTACGCCGTTGCCGCGGCGCCGTCTTTCCTTCCCTTCATCCCCTTCCTTCTCTCGTCGATACTCCTGCTCGGGGCCACAAGGCCTGCGACCCTGGCGGCAAAGGCGCCCGCGCCCAAATTCCGGCGCCTTATCCAGATCGTGTTTTCGATAATCGTCGCGGGGACCGCGATGCTCCTCGCCGGCCTCGCACCCGGGGGCATTTACGCCTTGGCCCTAAACGGCTTCGGGCAAATTGGGTACCCGATCGCCTTCTTCCATGACGGCGCGCTTACCACCACGACCGCGGGAAACGTCTTCACAGCCCTGCTTATCGCGCTTCTTGCGGGCGGAACCTTAATATCCGTTTGCTCCGCCGTCCTATCGACCGCAACGAGGCGCGTCCTCGCGGGCCCCCTTACCTCCGCGCTGCTTGTCGCGGCCCCGGCATTCCCGTTACTGTCCGATTCGGCACTGGAGCATAACGCCGCGCTCAATCTCCTGCCGCTGGCCGTATTCTCGCCTATCGAGGCAACGGGCTACGTAGGATGCTTCCCGACAGAATTCATTGGCTCCGGTTCAGGCAGCGCATCGATGCTTGCCGTGGCCCTGGCATACGTCGCGGTCCTTTTTGCGGTCGGCGCCGTTGCGACACGTTCGCCCAAACAGTCTGGACCCGCGAAAAAGCGCCATGGGCTCGAGCTTCTGGACGCGAGCGTGGGATACGGAAGCACGACGATACTTTCAATCGGATCGCTTTTCCTGAGCCCGGGAACGGCGGCGGGCCTCATTGCTCCCAACGGCTCGGGGAAAACCACCCTTCTTGAAGCGCTGTCGGGCCAATTTCCCACCCGCATCCGCTCGGGAAGCCTGGCGGCAGACGGAATCTGCCAACGTCGATCAGCCGAATTTGCAGAACTCGTCTACCTGAGCTCTTCGGGCAGCGCGGATCTCTATCCCACGCTATCGGCCATCGAGCACCTTGCTTTCGTTAGGGAGGCGTGGAAATCGGCCGCCGACATCGACTCGCTCTGCGACTCCCTCGGAATCTCCCCATATCTCGACAAGCCGACCCGTAAACTCTCGACAGGAATGAAGCAGCAGGTAAAGCTTGCCATGGCGATAGCGACCGATTGCCCGTACCTCATCCTCGATGAACCGCTGAACGGCCTCGATCCGGGAAAACGGAAAACCTCCTGCGACGCGATGCGCAGCGAGGTGGCGCGGGGACGAAGCGTGCTCATTTCAAGCCATCTGCTCGACGACCTGGCAGACCTTACCAACTCGTTCTACTTCATCGAGGCCGGCACGCTCGTGGAAAAGATCAAGTCGTCCTCGCAGACGCTCAAGCAGGAATATCTCGATACATACGAGGGAGGTGAATGACATGATAGGCAAGAGCTATGCAAAGATAGCGATTGTTGGCTTTGTACTTTGTCTTGCAATGGTGCTATGTGCATCATTTGCGAGGTATAGGTCCGAGCAGTCGTTCATCGATGGCGCTGAAAATGGGTTTGGCATAGACGGGATGTATGTCAACGATGGCGCGACCAGGCCGTCTATGGCGATTCTTGCAGGCGAAGACATGGAATGGCAAATCTGTAATGACGATGGTTCTTGTATGAGTGGTCGTTTGGCCGCAACGAGCGACCCGAATTCGTTCGATCTTCTCGACAATGATGGAGCGGATTGCGGTTCTGTTCACCTTTCATATGCATCGCGAGACGGGATGGACGGCATCCTCTACGTCTCCCACGAAAATGGCAATTTCAAGATGCGCAGGACTAACCGGGTGCCGGCTTTTATCGAGGAGTGAGAGTTCCCGGCGGCCTGCCGATCAGACCGCCGGGGTATTGAACCCCGCATTCATCCGTACACACACGGATGAATGCGGGAAGTGTCCGGATGAAGTTGATAATCAAGGAAACAAAGCCGTTCTGCCTGGGACGGCATTGGCTTGGACTTTAACTACAACATCGCAATCGACACTTATCAGCTCGCGCAACGCGCATGGCCAAATCTCGGACGCTGGTGCATGGAGGACCTTCGAGATTTACTGGACATCCAAAACGACGACGCACACCGCGTGCTCGCCGACTGCGAAGACGAGATGGCTGTCTACAATGCGATCAGAAACGGCGTGAAGTCCGGAGAGCTTTCTGTGGAACCGCCGCACCGTCGCGCGAGCCGACCGGGCAACCCGGGCAATCTGGTCCCGACTCTCCCGGTCGTATTCCTACGATATCGCCCCTAAATCACCAACGTGTCAGATAAAGAATGATGCAATGATTATGATCAAGCATACGGCGGATGCGACGACTGCGCCTTTTTTCCTCTCCTTTAGTCCGACGAATAGGGTTGCCGTAAAGTAAAGGGCGGAAAGGCAGTCTATGGCAAGCAAAACGAGTTCCTTGGGCGGTTTCAGCAAAGAGTAATGCAAGCAGGGCAAAGCCGATTGTGGTCAAGTATCTCGATTGATTTTGCGACAGCATGGCAACCTCCTTTTAGAACATGCAAGTGAAAAGTCGGCACGATGTCATTGCGGTTGCAAACAAGCCGCCGCCAGGACCGGTTGTCACGAGACCGGCGATAACTTCAGCGGTGCCAGCAAGGTAGGGATCGCGCAGGCAAGACTCCTCCTTCACGTTCAGCTTGACCTTGTGAGGGACGGTGCGGTTATTTGCAAATCCGTGAGAATCGCACCACGCCTTGGAATATGAATCCGTGCAGCGTCCGCGCTCAAAAAGGGATATATCGTAATTTTCGTCGTAGTTGTCTCCGACGTAGATTTCGCTGCTCTCGGCGGGAGACCCCTCGTCGGCATAGGCTGCCGCAACGGGCACAAATGGTGTCATGACAAGGGAGAGGCAAAGAGCTGCTGAGACGATGGAGAGCAGGCATTTCTTCATGGCTGGCTCCTTAATCTGGCCTTTGATAGTTACTTGATGTCGCCTCCTTCCGCTTTATATCCGTTGTATTTGGCGTATTTCTTTAATAAGGCAAGAGGTTCTTCCTCTCCTTCGGATAAGCCGATGATGTTTCCTTGATCATCCAGTATGAATATGGACGGAATATGCTCAAGTTCATATTGGTCATACACGGTCTTATCTTAATCTATGTATATGGGAAAGTCTCCTTCATGGACCGAGGCTTCTTCAATTGTGCTGTCCTCGGAAACAGTGAAAAGGTTCTTCCTTAAGGCTGCGAAATTATCAAGTTGTTGCATATCTTCTATGAGAGATTCGCAGTGCTGACACCACGATGCCCAGAACATCAAGATATTTTCCTCATTAGGTTTTAGCTTGTTAAAATAATTCACGTTTCGGCCGAGGCTGAAATTTTGGCCCATTTTAATGGAAAAAGATGAGGGATAAGCATCGTGTTGCGGTTTGATATTGACGGCGATTAAGGCGGCGAAACACGTCAGAGTCGCCAGAGTCAGTAAAGCGATAACGTATTTTCTCGGTTTCCAGCTCATGACAGATCCCTCTCTCATGGTGAAACGCATACGTTTTGAAACGGGATACCGCTTCGATTCGTTCCGGACGCGGATGTGGACGTAACTGGTCTCGGTGCCAAGTGCGATTTCAGTGCTGTATATGACTTAACGGGAATGTCCGAGCAGTGTCGGAGTCTCCATCTGGATTGTTCCGACTGGAACATCAGCCCGAATACACTGCATAGCGACTCCAACAAGAACGTCCCCGGCGTAATCCTTTCCAAGGCCCGCGACGGCTATCTTCTTCCTCCTTTTCGAGAGGTTCGCAATCTTCATGCCGGCCTCTCTTGCCTTCTCGCCCGAATCCCCGTAGCCCTGCTCGGCCAGCCTCTCGAGGCTCTCCTTGGCGGCTTCAGCTTCCTTCCTGTTGCCCTTCTCGAGTATCGCGACGCTCGTCTTGTAGACCCTGTCCCTTCTGGATTCATCCAGGAACGCGGCATCTTCCAGATCCGCCATTTTCTCGCGCACGGCGCCGCAGTTCCAGCAGGTACCGCGCTTGAGGTTCACCGCACCGCAGCCGCACTGCCACCACCCGTCGTGTTCGGAATGGACGCCCGCGCATTTGAAGGTATCGGCCCCCATCTCGGAGAGCAGGACATCGCGTTCCGACTCCTCGACCCCGTTGAGTGCGAGTGGCGCGGGGCTATCGATGTCGATCGGGTCGCCGAAGGAGGTCTCGCCGTCCGCTCGGGTCACAACGGCACGCGAGCCGGTGATAACAGACAGCTTGATTCTCGCCGCCTTGGGCCTGAGCACCTCGCCGGCGGGCAGGTCGGCATCTAGGAGCGAGAAGTCGACGGTCTCCGTCTCCCCTCCCTCGCCCTCGAGCCCGACAGTGAACTCTATGTGGCTGATGGGTTTCGTCGATACGTTGACGATCTTTGTTTGGAGGAAGCAGGCTCCCGTCTCGGTGTCTCTGGAGACTTGGATGGCTAACATCCTGACAGGGCAAAGCTCCTGCCAGGAGGGGTTGGCGTCGCGGTAGGCTATCTTGTATTTCGACATTACTACACCTCGGGCAGGGCGTCTTCGTCCCTTTGTGCGCTGGGCGCCGGTGCCGCTCGGTCGGGCGGAGCGCAGACGATCAGGCCGACCATGAGCGCGGTGCCGAAAAGGCCGATGAACCAGAGGATTCCCGCGCCATTGGTGTAATGCCCCTTGGCCCTGGCAATCTTAACGAGCTCCGCTACGCCGCAGATGTTGGCGGCGATCGCCAAGAGAGGCAGGAAGAAGATTATCAGCTCCAGGCTTCTCATTTTTGGTCCCTTCTTCTCGACCGCCCGCCTCGACACCGGCGGTCCTCCGTAACTTCCGGTAACACCAATTCTGCTGTCCTCACCTGCGGATTTGTTGAGCAACAAATTCGATTGTGTGAGCGGTCGGTTAATCTGCGCAGACGTTGGGCTAATTACTCTTTGCCGCTGCGGCAAGTCCAGCGCAACCTTTTGGAATAGTCCTACGCTCAAGCCGTTTCTATTCACCCTGAGCGAAGGGAGTCGCATATGCATGCAGCGGCAATTAACCTTCGGGGGGGGGTATCTCCTAGAGGTATCCGCCTTCGTGGACAATCTATCATCGAGTACGTCCTGATTATCGCGGTCATCGGCCTGGTGATCGTGTTCGCGGGACCCAGCGTGGCCGGGGCCATCCGAAACCAGTTCAACCTGGTCGGCAACACGGTGAACAGCGGGGCGACCGGTGGCGTCGAGGACGGTGGAACATCCGGTGGCGGCTCCACAGGGGCCGATTCCGCGACCGTCCAGGCGGCCATCGCCAAGGACGCGAAGGACTGGACGCTCGGTGAGCAGAAGGCCGTGGCAGAGGACATCGCCACGAAGGGCAAGGCGTCTCCCGCCTACGCCAAGGCGAAGGCCGCCATGGATGCCGGCACCAAGTTCACGATGAAGCTCACCGATGGGAAGACGCTCGAATACCGCATCATCGGCATCAACCATGACGATTTGGCCGACGGCTCGGGCTAGGCGGGGCTGACGTTCCTCACCACCTCGACAGGTATTTCGCCCCGCATGAACGCCACCGACACCAACGCCGGTGGCTGGGAGAAGTCGGAGCTCCGTGCGAAGATGAACTCCGGCGAGATCTGGAGCCTCATGCCGCCCGATTTCCAGTCCAAGGTGAAGACCGTCAGGAAGCTCACGAACAACGTCGGCGGAATCGATAAGAACGCCGCCGTAACCGCGACCTCGGACAGGCTGTCCCTTCTCAGCTACTCCGAGATCGCGCCCTGCACCTCCCATTGGACCTCCGATTTCACTTCCCTTTGGGCCTCTGACTACCCCTGGAGTTCCTCCGAGGGTAGCCAGTACGAGGCCTTCAAGGGCAAGGTGACGAATAACGATAATCCCAACTCTGCCATTGCCATTAGCAGCTTATGGTGGGAGCGTTCGGTGTTACCGAAACTTTCTGCGTACTTCCTCGACGTCACCGGTACTGGCAGGCCGTCGCGTGGCGACGACGCGAGCGCTTCGCTTTGCGTCTGCCCCGCTTGGTGCTTCTAGCCTGTCTTCTAGCTTGTCTAGCGAAAAGCCTGCGCAACTTCGCGCGGGCTTTTCTTTTGGCGGTTACTCGAACGGTCTGATGTTCGTGGCACAGGTAGTCGGGTTGAGGGGAAATGGGGTTACACAGCGGCTCTCAGAGCGCCCGCCGCACTCCCCCGCCATTACCCTGCGGCGTCCTCGTATAGAGCCCATCCTGCTTGGCGTTTCGTTGCAACAGCCCACTTGTCCACCGATCAAGTGAACTACTGGAATAAATACAGCGACACGCTTGTCCGTTATAGTCGCTATATCTGTGTTAATCGCCGCGATAAATACAGCCTGTACTCGGCTGCATACCAGCTACGCGTATGTAGATTCATATCGCGTTAATAAATCGGCTCAAGCGTGTGCAAAACGCGCAAGTAGCCGCAAAAAGCGAGTATCGCGCAGGTAGATTTTTGACACCCTGTTGCTTACTTAAAATTAAGCAATTGCTTAAAACAAAAAAGGTCAGGCACTAGGTGCCTGACCTGCAAACTTCTGGTCGGGACGACTGGATTCGAACCAGCGACCCCTTGACCCCCAGTCAAGTGCGCTACCAAGCTGCGCCACGTCCCGAAGCTTTTGTTTGTTGCTCTGCTCTCGCTCGCAACAGGGAGTATATTAACCCGAAACTTTAGACTTGTGCAAGAACTTTTTTACAAATTTTGAAGCAAGTCCAAAATTGTATCTGCGAGCTGGGGTTTTGTTAGAACGGGAAGTTCTTGCGTACCCGTTGTGCTCACAATCCAGGCCTTGTTGGTATCGGTTCCAAAGCCCGAATCGGCGCGTGAGACATCGTTGGCGATAATGGCATCGCAACCCTTGCGGTCGAGCTTTCGCTGTGCGTACTCCACGACGTTATCGGTCTCGGCTGCAAATCCGATTACACAGCGCTCGCCTTTCTGGCGCGAGAGCTCAGCCAAAATATCGACCGTTTCGACAAGCTCGATGCGATCCAGGCGCTCGTTGGCCTTTTTGAGTTTATGGTCCGCCGGGGCCGCCGGCGTGTAGTCGGCGACGGCGGCGGCGCAAATGGCCGCGTCGGCCGTCTGGAAGGCGCTCAGCGCTGCCTTGAGCATTTCTGAGGCGGTCTGTACGTGCACGCACTCCACACCGCGGGGAACATCGAGCGATGTCGGTCCCAGCACGAGCGTGACGGCGGCACCGCGACGTGCGGCCTCCCCCGCCAGGGCGATGCCCATCTTGCCCGAAGAACGGTTGCCAATGAATCGCACCGGGTCGATCGGCTCGTGCGTGGGGCCGGCGGTGATGACGATGCGCTTGCCCGTCAGGTCTTGCGGCACGGGGTTGAGCACCTCACAGACAGCCTCGACGATGTCCTCGGGCTCGCTCATGCGGCCCGTGTCCACGTCGCCGCACGCAAGGTAGCCGCTGCCGGGTCCCACCACGTGAACGCCGCGGTCGCGCAACGTGGCCATGTTGGCCTGTGTGGCCGGTGCCTTCCACATGCCATTGTTCATGGCCGGTGCGATCACGATGGGGCGCGGCGTGGCAAGCAGCGTGGTGGAGATGAGGTCGTCGGCGATGCCGTTGGCCATCTTGGCGATGATATTGGCCGTCGCAGGCGCCACGACCACCAGATCGGGCTCCTGCGCAAGCGAGATATGGTGGATGGGGTCAGACGGGTCGTCGAATAGCCCAACCGCGACCGGCTCATTGGTGAGCGCGCGGAACGTGAGCGGGCCCACGAACTCCGTGGCATGCTCGCTCATAACGACTTTGACACGTGCGCCGCGCTTTTGCAGCAGGCGCACGATATTGCACGACTTATAGGCGGCGATCCCGCCGGTAATGCCCAGCAGGATCGTTTTTCCCTCAAGTTGCATTGAATTGTTGGATGCCGCCGTCATCGCTAGGCTTCCTTGCTCGGGAGCACCAGGAGGCGGTGGCAGTACGGACAGTGCGTAATCTCGCTACCGTCGTGGTTGAGGTCGCTCATGGACGAAGCCTGCAGCGCGGTGTGGCAGACCGTAGGGATGTTACCCTGGATGGTCTCAACAGCCAGGCCGCGGAACTGCTTGAGCAGGCGCTCGTAGTCGGTGAGCACGTCGGTCGGCAGCGTAGCGGCAAGGGCGGTGCGCTCCTTGGTGGCGGCGTCAATCTGGGCCTGCAGGTCGGCGGCCTTGGCGCGGGCGGCCTTGGTATCGGCCTTCACGCCCTCCTCGAATTTGGCGATGATGGCCTGCGCGCGAGTCTCGCGGTCGAGCGCCTCCTTATGGGCGACAACGACGTCCTTGCGAGTGTGCTCGATCTTGTCCAGGCGCTTGGCCAGGGTGGAAAGCTCGTTCTCCAGGTCCTGCACCTCGCGGTAGTCGGAACCGTCGACGTGACGCTTCTTGGCAGCCTCGATGGCGTTATTGGTCTGGATCTCGGTAGTGTTGAGATCGTCGAGCTCAATGTCCAGATCCTTGCGTTGGGCGTAGAGCTTGGTCATCTCGGACTTGAGCTTCACATAGGTCTTGCGCTTGGAAGCGAGCTCCTTGAGCTTCGGCATATTGGCAAGTTCGCTCTTGTTGCGGGCGAGCTCCAAATCGATCTGTTGCAGCTTGAGTAGCGTAGCGCCGGCGCTCATAAGTTCTCTCCTTTTGTCACAGTCCACCATTGGCAAGGGTTCAGTATTTTAATCGCATGACGGGGGTCGACCCCGGCGTCAAGTGCAGAGTTCATCAAGATATCCACGAACGGCTCTTCGGAGCGGTCGTGGCCGAGCAGAATCACGCTCAGGCCACGCAAGGCAAGGTCCTGCGCCACGTGGTATCCCGCCTCGCCCGTCACGATAACATCTGCGTTGGCAGCGATGGCAAGCTCTCCAAAGTCGCCCAGGGAGCCGCCCAATAAGGCGACGGTGCGGCACGGGTGCTCGGCCTCGCCCCACACGCGCGGGTCGCTGCCAAACGCCGTGGCAGCACGGGTGGCAAGATGGCGCAGCGTGCACGGGTCGTTGAGCGTTGCAAGCACGCCCAGGCCGGTGGCCTCGGGGTCGTCCACGTGCTCCAGTGAGCTTACGTGCTTTGCGCCTAGCAAATCGCTCAGGCGAACGCGCGCTTCGTGCGAGCGGTCCAGGTTGGTGTGAAGCGAGATGATGCTCACGCCGCAACGAGCTGCCTCGTACAGCGCGGCGCTACACTGGGGACGCGCGGAATCAGCCGGACAAAAGGCCTCGGGCGCCTTGATATAGATGGGATGATGCGTCAGCAGCACGTTGGCGCCGGACTCAAGGGCGCGGTGCACGTTGGCCTCGGTCGCGTCGAGTGCGCAGGCAACACCGGTGATCTCGGCAGCAGGATCTCCCACAGATAGCCCAACATGATCCCAGCCCTCGGCGTCCGTCTTGGGATAGCGTGCCAGTAGGGCGCGCTCGAGCTCGGCGACGATCATACGGCACCTACGATCGAGAGCAGCGTCTGGGCAAAGTCGTCCAGGTCGTCTGGATTCACGCGATCATCGAAGGAGATGCGCAAGGCACCCAGCGCCTGTTCGCGGCCGATGCCCATCGCGCTGAGCACGTGGCTCGGGTCCATGCTGCCACTCGAGCATGCCGAGCCTGCCGACACCTCAAAGCCGGCGGCGTCGAGCTTGATGATGAGTTCCTCGGAGTCCATGCCGTCAATGTAGATCGATACCATGCCGGGCAGACGGTCGGCTTGCGCGTAGTCACCCATGGTGGCGTGAATGCGCTGGTGGGCCGTAAGCGTGGCGTAGAGCTTGTCGGAAAGGGCTTGCAGCTTCGCGCGCTCCTGAGCCACATGGGGCGTCAGAGACGAGGCGGCAGCGGCAAAGGCGAGCTGCGTGCGCAGGTCTTGCGTGCCGGCACGACGTCCGGCTTCCTGTCCGCCGCCAAAGATGCGCGGGCGCAGCGGCGTGCGGTTCTTAAGGTAGAGCGCGCCGGATGCCACGGGGCCACCGATCTTGTGCGCGGCAACGGTCATGGCGTCAACTCCCAGCTCGGTGACATCGAGCGGAATATGCAGATACCCCTGGATGGCATCGGTGTGGAACGGGGCGCCAACGGTATGCGCGGCCGCGGCAAGCTCGCGGATGGGCTGCACCACGCCGGTCTCGTTGTTGGCAACCATGATGCTCACGAGCGCCACGTCGTCGCCTAGTAGCTCGACAAGCGCGGCAGGCTCAATGTAGCCCGCGCGGCAGGGCTGCACCAGGTCGACGGAAAAGCCGGCGGCACGCAGCAATGGCAGGTTGTCCAGAATCGAATCGTGCTCGATGGCAGATACGATCACGCGGTTGCGTTTACGGTCGCGCTGACGGGCGCCCTCGGCAAGACCGAGGAGCGCAAGTTGGTTTGCCTCGGTACCGCCGTTGGTCAAGATGATCTCGGACGGACGGACGCGCGCGCCAAAGCTGCGGGCAATCTCGCGACGCGCGACTTCAAGGCGCGCAGCGGCCTTGCGGCCGAGCGAATGCAGCGAGTTGGGGTTGACGCCGGCAAGCTCGCTGTCGTCGTACTCGCGCTGCGCAAGGAGCGCCTCGGCGCGCATGGGCGTCGAGGCGGCATAGTCAAGATTCACGGGTATGCGGTTTTGACCTGCGGTCATAAGGGTTTATGCCTCCTGTGCGGCCTCGTTGCCCAGCTTCTGCAGCAGCGCAACCTCGGCAGCGGGATCTTCGGACTTAAATACGGCAGAACCGGCCACGAGCACGTTGGCGCCGGCCTTGACGACCTCGACAATGTTCTTGGAAGAAATGCCACCGTCGACCTCGATGAGGGGCGAAACGCCGTGACGCTCGCACATGGCCCTGAGCTCGTGGAGCTTAGCGATGGTGCCCGGGATAAAGCTCTGACCGCCAAAGCCCGGGTTCACGCTCATGAGCAGCACCATATCGACGACATCAATGATGCTCTCGAGTACGCACACGGGGGTGGCGGGGTTGAGCACCACGCCGGCCTTGACGCCGCGCTGCTGCAGATGCGTGAGCGTGCGGTGCAGGTGTGTGGAGGCCTCGTAGTGCACGGTGATCATATCGGCACCAGCGTCGGCATACCAATCGACGGTCTCGTCGGGGTTCGACACCATGAGGTGAGCGTCGACCGGCACGTCGGTGGAGCGCTTGACGGCCTTGAGGATATCAACGCCAAAGGTGAGGTTGCCGGTAAAGTGACCGTCCATGACGTCGAAGTGCACGTAGTCGGCACCGGCGATCTTATCGAGTTCGCCCTTAAGGTTGGCCATGTCGGCCGAAAGGACGGACGGAGCGATTTTAATGGAACCCATGGTAGTAGCCTTTCTGCGCTAGTCGGTGAGTCCGTAGAACTCCTGCGATGGGACGCGGTCGGTGAGAATTTCGAGCGCCCTATCCAAAGTAACACCGTTGTAGAGCGTTTGCTCCACGGCAAAGGTGAGCGGAATATCTACGCCCAGTGAACGGGCGAGCTCGCTGACGCTGCGGGCCGCGACGGCGCCCTCGACCACCATATGCGTGCGCGCCTGGTACTCGTCGAGCGACACGCCGTGGGCAAACTCGTAGCCAAAGGTGCGGTTGCGCGAATGCTCCGAGGTGCAGGTGGCGATGAGGTCACCCATGCCGGCAAGCCCCATGCAGGTCATGGCCTGGCCGCCGCGGGCGTGCACCAGGCGGCTGATTTCGGCCAGACCGCGCGTCATGATGAGGGCGAGCGTGTTATCGCCCGCGCCCGAGCCGGCGGAGATGCCGCACACGATGGCGATGACGTTTTTCATGGCGCCGCAGACCTCGACGCCCGTCATATCCTGCGACAGGTAGATGCGGAAGGCCGTGGAAAGCAGCAGCTCCTTAAAGGTCTCCCCTACCTGTTGGTCTTTGCTGGCGATGACGGCGGCCGAAAGCCCGCCGCGGCAGATTTCCTCAGCATGGTTGGG
>URUC01000031.1 GCA_900550965.1 uncultured Collinsella sp.
TATCCCGCTCTACGGCGGCACCGTCGGTGAGCGGGATATTGTCGCGGCGCAAGGCCTCAAGAACGAGGCGATGGCAATCCTCTTGAATGGGATCGAATACCATGGGGCCTCCTTTGCTGCGGTTAGGGTTCAAATGTCTCTATATAAGGTTCTAGTTTACCCGCATGTGGCACACCGGGGGTGCCGCACTTGGACTTGCACCTTTGCACCACGAAGACGGATGTCGCACAAATGTCGGCACCTTGGACGACCGAGTGGTATCACGGTGCCGCAAACGGTCGATTTTTGGCGGCGAACGGGGCACATTTTGGAGGAGCACCGTCCTGCCCGGGATATGTGGTCAACCTTGATAAAACGTTTGCCCAGCTTGGGAGTATGAATGCCCCACAAGGGTCTTCAGGGATAGAAAAAACGTTTCATCATTGTCGGCTTTAGGTGAATAACTGACCAACCAGAACGGTAGAATAGTGTTTGTCTGAGCGTTGAGACGTTTAGACATCGCGCATTGTCATCGCCGGCAACGCGCAAAACGGTCCTAACGGAGCCAATCGGGTGCTCCGTTATATACGCAAGTCTAAGAGGGGCTTGTTTAGGAGGCACAGTATGGGACGTTTTACCAATCCTCGCGATCTGTACTTTGGTGAGGGCGCTCGCCACGAGGTGAAGAACCTCAAGGGCAAGAAGGCCATCATCGTTTCTGGCGGCAGCTCTATGCGCCGCGGCGGGTTCCTGCAGGACGTCGAGAACGACCTTAAGGAAGGCGGTTTCGAGGTCAAGCTGTTCGAGGGCGTCGAGTCCGACCCGTCCATCGAGACGGTCATGAAGGGCGCCGAGGCCATGCGCGAGTTCGAGCCCGACTGGATTATCGCCATCGGCGGCGGCTCGCCCATCGATGCCGCTAAGGCCATGTGGGTCTTCTACGAGTATCCCGAGGAGTCCTTCGATAACATCATCCAGCCGTTCAGCTTCCCCGAGCTGCGTCAGAAGGCTCATTTCTGCGCCATCTCCTCTACCTCCGGCACCGCTACCGAGGTCACCGCGTTCTCCGTCATTACCGACTACGCCAAGGGCATCAAGTACCCGCTGGCCGACTTCAACATCACCCCTGATGTCGCCATCGTCGACCCCGAGCTCACCTACACCATGCCCGCCAAGCTGTGCGCCCACACCGGCATGGATGCTCTGACCCACTGCATGGAGGCCTACGTTTCCACCTGCGCCTCTATGTTCACCGACGCCAACGCCCTGCACGGCATCCGCGAGATCGTCGAGTGGCTGCCCAAGTCCTATGCTGGCGACCATGAGGCCCGTCAGCACATGCACGAGGCTCAGTGCATCGCCGGTATCGCCTTCTCCTCGGGCCTGCTCGGCATCGTTCACTCCATGGCTCACAAGACCGGTGCTGCCTTCGAGAACGGCCACATCATCCACGGTGCCGCTAACGCCATGTACCTGGGCAAGGTAATCCAGTGGAACTCCAAGGACCCGCGTGCTGCTGAGCGTTACGCTTACGTGGCCAAGGAGATCCTGCACCTTCCCGGCGAGACCAACGAGGAGCTCATCGCTGCGCTCGTCCAGAAGATTCGCGATCTCAACGACCAGCTCAACATTCCGCAGTCCATCAAGGATTACGCGAATGGTGGCGTGAAGGTCGACGCCGAGAACCCGCAGATGGTTTCCGAGGAGGAGTTCCTCGCCAAGCTGCCCGAGATCGCTGCGAACGCCGAGACCGACGCCTGCACGCCCGAGAACCCGCGTGAGACCAAGGCTGCCGACTTCGAGAAGATCCTCAAGGCCTGCTACTACGACACCGACATCGATTTCTAATCGACTCTTGTTATCGTAACTAGGGGCTCCGCACGTATCTGTACGGAGCCCCTTTCTTTTTTCTTTTAGAGAATGGGATAGTTATGGCTGCAATTTTCAATAGCCCCAGCAAGTACATCCAGGGTCCGGACGAGCTCGCCAAGCTCGGCTCCTATGTCGAGCCGCTCGGCGCTAAGGCCCTCGTCATCGTGACGCCTTCGGGCAAGAAGCGCGTCGGTGCCAAGATCGAGGGCGGTTTTGCCGAGGCTAAGGCCGAGCTGCTGTTTGAGGACTTTAACGGCGAGTGCTCCAAGGGCGAGGTCGATCGCCTGGTTGCGCTCGCTCGCGACAACGGTTGCGACATCATCGTCGGCGTCGGTGGCGGCAAGATCCTCGACACCGCGAAGGCCGTCGCCTATTACCTGGAGTCCCCGGTTATCATTTGCCCCACCATTGCTTCGACCGATGCCCCGTGTTCGGCGCTTTCGGTGCTTTACACCGACGATGGCCAGTTCGATAAATATCTCTTCCTTAAGGCAAACCCCAACATTGTCCTGATGGATACGACGGTTATCGCGGCGAGCCCGGTGCGCCTGACGGTTTCCGGTATGGGCGATGCGCTCGCAACCTACTTTGAGGCCCAGGCGACGCATGATGCCGACGGTGGCACCTGCGCTGGCGGCAAGGGCGGCATGGCCGGTCTGGCGCTCGCCAAGCTTTGCTACGAGACGCTTATGGCCGATGGCGTCAAGGCCAAGGTCGCGCTGGAGAAGGGTGCGCTCACGCCTGCAGTCGAGCATATCATCGAGGCCAATACGCTGCTTTCGGGCATTGGCTTTGAGAGCTCGGGCCTTGCTGCTGCTCATGCCATCCACAATGGCCTGACGATGCTGCCCGAGTGCCACGGCATGTATCACGGCGAGAAGGTCGCCTTTGGCACCATCGTCCAGCTGGTACTCGAGGATGCTCCGACTGAGAAACTCGAGGAAGTCCTGGGCTTCTGCATTGAGCTGGGCCTGCCGGTCACGATGAAGGAACTTGGCGTTGCCGAGCTTACGCGCGAGCAGGCCATGGTCGTTGCCGAGGCCGCCTGCGCGCCCGAGGACACCATGTGCAACATGCCGTTTGAGGTGACGCCCGAGATGGTCGCAAACGCCATCCTGGGTGCCGACGCGCTGGGCCACTACTATCTCATGGATGAGTAAATCAAGCTAAGGAAGGGGCAAAGCAAGCAGATGGCTTTGCCCCTTTTTGCTATGGTGCAAAGGGGACAGGTTACTTTGCATCAATCTTTGTTTGATGAAGGGCGGATTCGCGTATGGCGCTTCCTATGGTTTATGGCGGTCCCGGTCGGTATATTCAGGGGCCGGGCGAACTTTCGCGTCAGGGCAGGTATTTGTCATGGTTGGGCTGCGCTGCCTATGTCTTGTTTGACCAGGGCACCGAGGATCGGCTGTGCAGGCAGATCGTCGATGGATTTCTGGACGATGATCTAAGCGAGCCGTTCTTTAAGATTTATAACGGTCCGTGTACGGAAGATGCCGTTGTCGAAATGGCCAAGGAAGCCCGGGCTGAGTATTGCGACATGGTGGTCGGTATCGGTGGTGGCAAGATGCTCGATATCGCTAAGGCCGTTGCGTTTTATGCTGAGCTGCCGTTGTGTGTATGCCCCACGGCGGCCTCAATGGATGGTCCGTGCAGCGCGATTTCGGTGTTGTATCACGAGGACGGGTCGTTCGACCGCTACTTGATGCTCGAGAAGAATCCAGATCTGGTCGTGGTCGATACCAACGTGGTCGCGGCGGCCCCACTGCGTATGACGGTCGCTGGCATGGGCGACGCACTGGCAACGTACTTCGAGGCGCGTTCGTGTGCCGCGGCGCACGGCGCCAACGAGCACGGTGGCGCGCCGGGGCACTTGGCACTGGTCGCGGCACGTGCCTGCTACGACACGCTTATGGAGTGCGGTGTCGCTGCCAAGCGCGATCTCAAAAAGGGGCGTACATCGCCGGCGGTTGAGCGCCTGATCGAGTGCAATATTCTGCTCTCGGGCGTTGGCTTTGAGAGCGGTGGCTTGGCGTTGGCGCATGCCATCGCCAACGGCCTGACGATTCTGCCCGAGTGCAAGGCTATGCACGGCGAGGCCGTGGCGTTTGGTCTGGTGGTCCAGCTTCGTCTGGAGCGTGCGCCCGAGCTTGAACAGGTGCTCGAGTTTTGTCAGCGCGTCGGTCTGCCGACGACGCTCGAGGAGCTGGGCCTTGGCGAGATTTCCGATGCCGACCTGCAGGGTGTTGCAAATGCGGTCTTTAGAAACGAGCGTAACATAGCCAACGAGCAGGCCAAGGTGACCAAACAAAAGCTCGTGCAGCTCATGTGCGAGGCATAGTTTGGCGCTTGATTGACCTTGTGCAATCGAGGCGGCGATAGGCCATAGGCTATTTGTCCCAAAGGTGCTCCGCGTGTAATTTGCTCGAGGCACGGGCCGATGGCGTATCATTATCTCTTGCTTGTTTGCACTGCTCAGGGAGGGGCCGCGCATGGCGCAGGAACACGATCTGTTTGATGACATTATCGAGATCAGCAAGGGTTTCGACTTTCTTAAAAACCCGCTTGGCGGTGTGACCGACGCACTCGATCCGTCGGCGCCCCAGTGGAATCCTGCCGACTACAAGGAGCGTCCGCGCGGCAATACCATTCCGTGCTTGACCTGCAAAAACGAAAAGAGCGGTTGCACCGCGTGCATGGATGTGTGCCCGGTCAACGCTATCGAGGTCGAGGAAGACGCTATCGAGATCCTCGACTCCTGTCGCAAGTGCGGCCTGTGCGCCGCTGCCTGTCCGACCGAGGCGATCATCTCGCCGCGCTTGGCGCCCAAAAACCTGTATGACGACATTGTCTCGGCAGCTACGAGCCACGAGACCGCCTACGTCACCTGCACGCGCGCCCTTAAGCGCATGCCGCGCGAGAACGAGGTCGTCGTTGCCTGCGTGGGCGATATTACGGCCGAGACCTGGTTCTCGGTACTGGCGGACTATCCCAACGTGAGTGTGTACCTGCCGTTGGGCGTGTGCGATAAATGCCGCAACACCGGCGGTGAGGACATTCTGGGCGAGGCCATCGCTACCGCCGAGGAGTGGGCCGGTACGGGCATGGGCCTGGAGGTCGACCCAAAGAGCCTCAAATGTCATAAGCGCCGCGAGTACGAGCGCAAGGAGTACATGGATAAGATTGCCCGCACCACGGGCCTTACCGTGACCAAGCTCAACCCGGCAACGGCGGCGCTGGCCTCGGTGACGCAGAAGCTCAAAGCCCACCGCCACCAGATTACCCAGCTGGAGCGCACGCTCAATACCATGTGCGGCACCACGACGGCCAAACGTCGCCGTACGCTTACGCACGGGCGACAGCTGGTGCTCTCGACGCTGCAAAACCACCCCGAGCTTGCCCAGAACATGCAGGTGAGCACGCCGGAGTGCGATTTTGACAAGTGCACGTCGTGTGGCGAGTGTGTCAATGTATGTCCCACATTCGCCTGCGATTTGGTGGGAAGCGGCCGCTTTGCGTTGGAGTCCACGTATTGTTTGGGCTGCGGTGCCTGCGTCAAGGTGTGCCCCGAGCATGCGCTCAAGTTAGTTAAGCATGACGCGTCCAATCTGGTCGTCGTCGATCCCGAAGCCGAGGAAAAGGCCGCCCAGAAGGCGAAGGCTCACGAAGAAGCTGAGAAGGTCAAGGCCGAGGCAAAGGCCAAGCTTGACAAGATACTCGACCAGGTGGAAAAGCTCGCGGACTAGTCAGCGACCTCCATCTCTGCTTCATTCGTGCCGCCGTGGCGTCCGGGTTCGCCCAGATGCTGCGGCGGCGCTATACTTATGCAGTTTGAAATGCTTGTACCAAAAGGAGCTGTCGTGTCCCTTTCCATCGGTATCGTGGGCCTGCCCAACGTAGGCAAGTCGACGCTGTTCACCGCGCTTACCAAAAAGACCGGCCTTGCCGCCAATTACCCGTTCGCCACGATCGACCCCAACGTGGGTATCGTCGATGTGCCCGATAGCCGTCTGCAAAAGCTCGCCGACATCGTCAACCCGGGTCGCATTGTGCCGGCGACGGTCGAGTTCGTCGACATCGCAGGTCTGGTGAAGGGCGCTAACGAGGGCGAGGGTCTGGGTAACCAGTTCCTGGCCAACATTCGCGAGACCGACGCCATCTGCGAGGTCGTGCGCTACTTTAAGGACCCCAACGTTATGCGCGAGGTGGGCCGCACGGGCGAGTTCGTCGATCCCGCCGGTGACGCCGACACCATCATGACCGAGCTTATCCTGGCCGACATGGGCACGCTCGAGAAGCAGCTGCCCAAGCTCGAGAAAGAGGCCAAGCGCGACAAGGAGCTCATGCCCAAGTTCGAGGTCGCCAAGCGCCTGCTTGCCTGGCTCAACGAGGGCAAGCGCGCTGCGTCCATGGAGATGACCGACGAGGAACGTGCTGCCGCTAAGGGCCTGTTCCTGCTCACCATGAAGCCCATCCTGTACGTGGCCAACGTAGACGAGGACATGCTCAACGAGGACCTGGCGCCCATCGACGGCGTCAAGCCGCTGCCCATCTGTGCCAAGATCGAGGCCGAGCTTTCCGAGCTCGATCCCGAGGACGCGGCCGACTACCTGGAGAGCTTGGGCCTGGAGCAGCCCGGCCTGGACGTGCTTGCGCAGGCGGCCTATAAGCTGCTCGGCCTGCAGTCGTTCTTTACGGCTGGCGAGATGGAGGTCAAGGCCTGGACGGTTCGCCAGGGCGCGACCGCTCCGCAGGCTGCCGGTGTCATCCACACCGACTTTGAACGCGGCTTTATTAAGGCCGAGGTCATTGGCTATGACGACTATATCGAGCTCGGCGGCGAGCAGGGCGCCAAGGCCGCCGGCAAGCTGCGTATTGAGGGCAAGGACTATGTCATGGCCGATGGCGACGTCGTGCACTTCCGCTTTAACGTGTAAGGACGACGCGCATGTTTAAATATGGCAAAAAAGCCGGCTACATGGGCGTCGCGCTGCTGGTGCTTGCGGTGCTTCCGCTGGTGGTCGCAGCGTTTGTTATCCCCAACATTGGTCCCGAGGTGGCAACGAAGTTTAACGCAGCCGGCGAGGTGACGCGCTGGGGCAAGAGCTACGAGCTGCTGGCACTGCCGGTGCTCAACCTGTTGCTGAGCGTGGCGACGTACTTTACGGCAGGACGCCAGGCTAAAAACAATGATGATTCCGCCGCCATGGCGCGCATCGTGTGCGAGCGCTACCTGCGTAATGGTTGCATCACGGGTGTGTTCCTCAACGTGATTAACGTTTACTTTATGTACTCGGCGATTACCGGAACGGGCTTTGGCTTTGGTTTCTAGCTTGTCCTTTTAGGCAACGAGCCTGCACGCATATTCAATGGCTGCTGCGAGGCCGCCGCTCGATCGTGGTTTAAAGACCATATCGGCGGCGGCCTCGTTTTCGTATCCGGCGCCGCGAAGGGCGAGCGCGATACCGGCTTCCAGGAGAAGGGGCAGACCGCGTTGGCTGGTTGCGATTACGGCAGCCTGATTGAGCGAGCAGCTATGCGTTTGGCATTGGATGGCAAGTTCACCTTGCGCCGGGCAAGGGACCAGAACGGCGGCGACGCGACTTGATAGCAATGCAAATGCTGTGCGCTCATCGGGCGAAAGGCATTCGGCTTCAACGACGACGAGCTTGGGCGGTACGCTGTTTGTGCGAAGCGTGGCTCGGTACATGCGGACCGAAGAACCCGACATAGAAAACTCCTGTGTATTCGGCAAAACGTAAACTATAGTTTACGTTTATGTTCGGCTCCATTTCAAACTCGGCTGCATGGACGAACGTGCGAAACAGATTCTTGGCAGGCGGGTCGAAGAGACACGCAGAGACCTTGGTATCTCCAAGGTTGATTTTTGTGTGGCGACAGGAATCAGCCGACCCTACCTCGACCGAATCGAAGATGGAACGGCAAATTTCACGCTCAAGGTTCTATTTAAGATCGCGCCCGCCCTTGGCATGACGGTGTCAGAGCTTCTCGAGGGTATCGAATAGGGCGTTCCCCCGCTGTATTTGACGCTCTTTGGGCGGGTCCCCCTGGTTGCGATGTGCAAAATCGCGAGTATTCAGCACCTGTTCAGCCGTAGATGGTAGCCCGAGCGGCTGGCGTTGCCTTTTTAACAGTAGTTAATCCACGCGCTTAATAAAAATGAGGAATAAATATATGGATATGACAAGAGCAAGCAAAAAATTGTCTTATTTACTGAGACATGATAATCAGCCGATTCTGCGCCTCCGGCGGAGAAATTGCAGAATACTCCGATTTTTGCACGGCCCGAGGGGGACCACCTGTCGTTTGAGGCTGCGATAAGTGGAACTGCCTTGGGGATTACGCCATCGGGATGCGGTCGTGGTTGACTTGGCTGTAGAACAGGCGCTGGATCTCGGCGGCATCGCGTGACTGGCCGAGTGCCCACATGGTTTTGGCCACGAGTGTCTCGGTGGTCATATCATCGCCGCGCAAAATACCCGGATGGTCGGCGTAAGCACGGCCGACCTCATAAACACCCAGATCAAGGCCCTCTTCGGGGACCTGCGTGGTCATAACGACGGTGCGGCCCGAATCGACCCAGCGGAAAATTGCCTCTTGGAACGACTCGCCCGACTCACCAAACTCGGGAATACCGCCAATGCCAAAGGTCTCCAGAATCACGGCGTCGTAGCTATCGGCCAGGGCGTCCAGGATACCCGGGTTTACGCCGGGTGTAAGCTTGAGTACAAATACGCGCGGGTCGATGCTGTCGTAGAAACGAACCGGGTTCTCGTTCTGGTGAGTGCCGTGGAGTCCGTTGCGAACGATGCGGTCGTTGCGGATATAGGCAATGGGCGGATAGTTGACGCTAATGAACGCGTTAAAGCTCATGGTACGCTGCTTGCGGGCGCGCGTGCCGGCAATGGCGACGCCGCCAAACACAATCGAGACATCGTGCGAGTGCTCGTCGAGCGCATAGAGCAGGCTCTGGTACAGGTTGAGCTTGGCGTCGGTAAAGGGATTGCCCATGGGCTTTTGCGAGCCGGTGAGTACGATGGGCTTGGGGCTGTCCTGAATCAGGTAGGAAAGCGCCGCCGCGGTGTAGCTCATGGTGTCGGTGCCGTGCAGAATCACGAAGCCGTCGTGGTCGGCATAACCCTCGACGATGACGTCGCGGATACGCATCCAGTCACTGGGGCGCATATTGGTACTGTCGATGTTCATGGGCTGCACGACGTCGAGCTCGCAGAGGCCTGAGATCTCGGGGACGCTCTGGGCGAGCTCCTCACCGGTCAGGGCGGGGGAGAGGCCGTTGCCGTCCTCGGTCGATGCGATGGTGCCGCCCGTGGCGATGAGAAGGATGCGCTTCATGCTGGTATTCCTATCGTATTTGCCGCCGCAGAGGCGGAGTCGTTCGGCAGTATTGTGGCACAGGGCGTCCAATGTTCAAACGTATTACATCATCCGTAACGTTTGGTAACACTTCAATTGCCGTCAAATAGGGGCCCTGGTCGTGCGTTTGCCGTGCGCTGATGGCTGCGAGGGACGAGAAACCCCATATAACGTGTACACTATGGAGGTTATTTTCGTTCATTCACGCGGGTGGGCACCGGCTCCCCGCCAACAAGAGGGGATACCATGGATCAAAAGGCTTCCGCAAAGGTCCTCGTACTCGACTTTGGTGCGCAGTACGGTCAGCTCATTGCCCGTCGCGTCCGCGACCTCAACGTGTATTCCGAGATTGTTCCCTGCGACATATCGGCCGATGAGATTCGCGAGATGAACGCCTCTGCGCTCATCCTTTCCGGCGGTCCGGCCTCCGTGTACGCCGAGGACGCTCCGTCCATCGACCCCGCCATCTTTGACCTGGGCCTTCCCGTCCTGGGCTTTTGCTACGGCCATCAGATTACGGCCGTGACGCTCGGCGGCAAGGTCGGCCACTCCGAGGTGGGCGAGTACGGCCGCGCTACCATCACACGCACGGCTGGCGCCAAGCTCTTTAACTCCACGCCCATGGAGCAGACCGTGTGGATGAGCCACCGCGATGCCGTCTCCGAGGTGCCCGAGGGCTTTACCGTTACCGCCAGCACCGACGTGTGCCCGGTTGCCGCCATGGAGTGCGTCGAGCGCAAGATTTTCACCACGCAGTTCCACCCCGAGGTCAAGCACTCCGAGTACGGTCAGCAGCTGCTGAGCAACTTCCTGTTTGAGATCTGCGGCTTGGAGCCCAACTGGAGCATGGACAACCTGGTCGAGACCATGACGGCCGAGTTCCGCGAGAAGGTCGGTGACGACCGCGTGATTCTGGCCCTGTCCGGCGGCGTCGACTCCTCCGTCGTGGCTGCGCTGGGCGCCCGCGCCGTGGGCAAGCAGATGACCTGCGTGTTCATCAACCACGGTCTGCTGCGCAAGGGTGAGCCCGAGCAGGTGGAGGAGGTCTTCACCAAGCAGTTTGACGTCGACTTTATCCACGTCCACGCCGAGGACCGCTATGCCGAGCTTCTGGCCGGTGTGACCGAGCCCGAGGAGAAGCGTCGCATCATCGGTACGCAGTTCTGGAAAGAGTTCTTCGCCGTGGCGCAGCAGCTCGAGACCGACGGCAAGCCGGTCAAGTATCTGGCTCAGGGCACCATCTACCCCGACATCATCGAGTCTGGCGCTCGCAAGACGGGCGGCAAGACGGCCACCATCAAGAGCCATCACAACCTGATCCCGTTCCCCGAAGGCGTGCACTTCGACCTCATTGAGCCGCTCGACCACTTCTTTAAGGACGAGGTCCGCGCGCTTGGTCTGGCGCTGGGCCTGCCGGGTCACATCGTGTTCCGTCAGCCTTTCCCGGGCCCGGGTCTGGCCATCCGCATTATCGGCGCGGTCGACAAGGAGAAGCTCGAGATTCTCAAGAACGCCGACGCTATCGTGCGCGAGGAGCTCGACGCCTACAACCAGCGTCTGTTTGAGCAGACCGGCGAGCGCAACTCCGAGCACAGCTGCTGGCAGTACTTTGCGGTCCTGCCCGACATTAAGTCCGTCGGCGTTATGGGCGACGAGCGCACCTATCAGCGCCCGATCATCCTGCGTGCCGTCGAGTCCAGCGACGCCATGACCGCCGACTGGGCCAAGCTGCCCTACGACGTGCTGGCCCGCATCTCGGGCCGCATCGTTGCCGAGGTCCCCGGCGCCAACCGCGTGTGCTACGACATCACGTCCAAGCCGCCGGCGACGATCGAGTGGGAGTAGGCTGATAGGGTTCTGACCTGCATTTTTGAGTGCCGCACTGTGCCGCTGAGTTTCGTTTCGTACGAGAGTCATGGCAAAGCCGCCAGCGATGTTGGTGAGTAAATACGATAACCGAGCCTCCGTTCCCGCGTTGGGACGGAGGCTTTTTCTTTGTCGTTTTACTCCCTTTCACCTGCGATTTCGCAATTTACTCCCCCGTGTTTCAAGACGGCAAGGCACGGTGCGGCATTCGGAGGAACGGGAGTAAGGATTCATCCCAAGTGAGTAGACGCGCGATTTTTGTCTCCGAGAGCCAAACGGGGCCGTTTCGGGGCCTGTGAAACTCAAATCGAACTCAATAGGCTTTTCGGCGGTCTTCTCACAGCGTTTTCCCAGGTGGTTAATGGGGAGTAAAGAATCTCGCCGCCTCAATGAAAACGGGAGTAACCAGGGGAAATGCCGCGGCGTACTGCCGCGTGCCGCCGTGTAAGCCACCGCGTCATTTACTCCCCAGGTGCGCCGGAAATGCCTTGGCATGCAATGGGGAGTAAAAACTCAGCTTACGCAGGCCCGAGCGGCGCTCGCCGCCTGGTCCACCGTCCTGATTCGGTTGCGTTGATCGCGAAATGCGGAGAGCCGCTACAGCGAGGCTTTCCAGTCCTCGTATTCGTCGGCGTCGATCTTGCCGTTTTCGAGCTGCGCGCGCTTCTCTGCCCACAGTTCGATCGCCATCGCGGCTTTGGGCGCGTGCGGCGCCTTGGGGTTCAGGGAGAGGCCCGTGCCGTCGGCTGCGGGCACGATGCCGAAGGAGTCCTCGAGCCGCACGAGCAGCGACATGAGGTCGCCCGCAGTCTCGACGCCGTAATCCTTGAGGGCGTTGACGGACACGCCGAGCGCCGCGGAGATGGACTCGAGCAGCTCGGGCTTCACGGCGCGGATGCCGCTCTCGTAGTGGCGCACGGCCCCCTCGGTCAGGCCGACCGCCTCGGCGAGCTGCGCCTGCGTCATGCCGCGCGACTTGCGGTACCGCCTTATGTTCTCGCCTACGGACATGAGCCCTCCTCCTGGAATTACGTACCAGCACATCTTATCAGCGTACGCAAATGTACGCAATTCTATTGACAGTACAGATATGTACGTTTACTCTGAATCTGTGAACCGTACGTATCCGTACGCCATTGATTGGAGGAGCCATGGACGAGAAGGTGGCGAAGACGCCGAGGCCGCACATGCTGGACGCCGACGAGGTCGCGGAGCTGCTGAGGATCAAGAAAGGCAGCGCCTACGAGGTGATCAGGAAGATAAACGCCGAGCAGGAGGCGCGCGGGCGCGTGGTCATCCGCGGGCGCGTTCGAAGCGACGTCTTCGACGCCCTGTACTTCCCGGAGGTGGACTGACATGCCCGTGTACAAGGACGACGGCAACGGCACGTTCTACGTGCAGTGCTACTACCGCGACGCCCGCGGCTCGAAGCGCCACAAGACGAAGCGCGGCTTCTCCTCCGAGGTGGAGGCCGCAGTGTGGGAGAGCCAGTTCAAGAGCCTTAACGGCGGGGCCATGGACATGACGTTCTCCGAGTTCGTCGAGGTGTACGCCTCCGAGGTGAAGCCGCGCATACGCGAGCACACGTGGATCACCAAGGAGTACATCATCAACGACAAGCTCGTGCCGTTCTTCGGGGACATGCGCATGTGCGACGTGAGGCCGATCGACGTCATCAGGTGGCAAAACGAGCTCACCGAGCACCGGGACGCCGACGGGAAGCCCTGGGCACCGACGTACCTGCGCACAGTGAACAACCAGCTCAACGCCATCTTCAACCACGCCGAGCGCTACTACGGCCTCAGCGACAACCCGGTGCGCAGGGTCGACAAGATAGGCTCGAAGAAGGGCGGCGAGATGCAGTTCTGGACCAAGGACGAGTACCTGAGGTTCAGCGAGGCCGTCATGGACAAGCCTCTCTCATTCCACGCCTTCGAGCTGCTTTACTGGACGGGCATACGCTGCGGCGAGCTCCTGGCGCTCACGCCGTCCGACTTCATGCTGGAGAGCTCGCGGCTGCGCATCAACAAGTCGTACCAGAGCCTCAACGGCGTTGACACCGTGACCGACCCCAAGACGCCCAAGTCCGTGCGCACGATCGTCATGCCCGCCTTCCTGCGCGACGAGATGGCGGACTTCATCGAGATGCGCGACGACGTCGCCCCCGACGAGCGCCTGTTCGCCGTGACCAAGCACTTCCTGGCCCACGAGATGGAGCGCGGGTGCAAGGCGTCGGGCGTGAAGCGCATCCGCATACACGACATACGCCACAGCCATGTGAGCCTGCTGATAGAGATGGGCTTCTCCGCGCTGGCCATCGCCGAGCGCATGGGCCACGAGGCGGTGGACATCACCTACCGCTACGCGCACCTGTTCCCCACGAAGCAGGACGAGATGGCCGCCGCGCTCGACGGGGCGAGGGGGTAAGAAGGATGCCGTGCGAGAACAGCGCCCGCAAGCGCAGCAAGACGATGGCGTTCCGCTGCACGCCCGAGGAGCGCAAGCTCATATGCGAGATGGCAGCCTGGAGCGGCATGAACAGGCAGGACTACATCATCGCCAAGCTCACCGATACCCAGGTCGAGGTGAGGCCCTCCGTGAGCGTGCAGAAGGCACTGAGGGACTCGATGGCGGAATTGGCCAAGGAGGTGCGGCTGGCGGCCTCCTATGGCGAGCTGAGCGAGTCCCTGCAACAGAGAATTGAGCACGTGATGAGGTTCTTCCTAGCGCTCGGCGAGCCTCTTGACGCGCCGACGGAAGAGACATCGCCACGAACTACGTTTTTGGAAGAGCCGGTTCCATCCGTCATCGATGCGGGTTCCGACACCGCAAGCATCTTCGAGATGGGACGCAGGTAGGGCCTAGCGCCAGACCTCCAACGCCTTGTCCGCAAGCCATTCGGCGCGATCGGCGATATCGCCCTCGTTCCAAGACTCCTTCTCTAGGGCGCCGGCCATGGTCGCAAGGCCGGCGGCGCAGAGGGCAAGGCCGTCCTTGTATCCCTTTCCCTGCTTCTTGGTGGGCCAATCGGCATCGCGGATGGAGGCGTTGAGCGAATGCGTGATGATGGCGAGGTTGCCGAGCGTGAGGAGCTTCCGGTCCCTTCGCGTGGCAGCCTCATCGTCGAGGGCTCCCCATTTGTTGCGCCACTTCTTGGGCATCATGTGCTCGAGGGTGTACTGGTTGAACCCGAGCAGGGCCGTGCTGCTCATGCCCGGACGAATGGCGCTTTCCAGCAGATAGAGGACGCCCTTGGACTGGAGGTTGTACAGACACGATTCCTCGAATGCCGCTCGAACCTCGGCGTCGCCGGGCATGTACGTCGTCGCCTCGTCATTGGCTTCGAGAGCCTTCCTCAGCGCCTCCGCGTCCTTCACCTCGTTCAAGATCAGCGAGGTGAACAGCCTGTTGTAGTTCTTCGTGGTCGCCTGAACCAGCATTCGGCGGACGATGTAGCTCTCAAGCAGGGCGTAGATCTTAGATTCCTCGCTCGAAGACTCCGCGTTCTTTCGAACGTAGAGCACGTACGGGATGAGCGTCGAGTTCTTGAGGCCGAATATCAGCACGTTCAGGCGCTCGACGCCGGAAGCGGAGGGGATGTCCGCGTCGCAGTAGCCAGGGTCGAACGTGGACTCGAACGCCTCGGCATACGCCTTCATGTTGTCGAGAATCTCGACCTTGTCGCCGTTGCAGTACCTGCCGATGAAATCCTTGTAGGACTGGAAGAGGTTCGAAGTACGCGAATAGAAGAGCTTGTCCTCGGTCGTGACGCCACGCCTCTTGTCCTGGACCAGAATCTGGAGGAACGCGTCGAAGAAGAGGTCGACGAGCGTGCGCTTGATGCGCCCGGTAACGATCTCCTGCTCCCAATACTCCCTCTTCTCAGCCGTGGGCTCGAAGACGTCTTCCCAGCACTCCTTGAACGCCTGCTCGTTCTCGCGGTTGAAGAAGTAGTTCTTAAGGAGCTCCGCCGTCGTCAGGCGCACCCCGAGCGAGTTGATGGTGTCGAATATCTGCTGCTCGTCCTCGCCCTCGGTAAGATCGATGCAGACGAACTGGACGTTCGACTTGATCGTGTTCCTGTCGACCTTCTCCGGGTCGATATTCTTGAGGAAGTAGTTGTAGGCAAGGACGATGGCCGAGGAGCCCTCGAGGGGTTCGCAGCCCGTGGCGCTGACGACCTTTTCGAAATCCTGCCGGTCGTACTTGCCGTGCCGCAAGGCGACATCGCCGGTCTCCAGGACGAAATCTCGCTCAAACAAATTGTTGGTGCCGTTTTTTGCACAGAGTGCCTTGAAGAAGATGACCATGGTCGTGAGTCGCTGCTGGCCGTCGATGACGGTGCGAACCTCGGAGACCTCGGACCAGGTGTTGCCGGAGGAGGCCTGCTTCAGGATGATGGAGCCCAGGAAATAGGGCCGCTTCGAGGCCGTGACGAACTCCATGTCGCCGAGGAAACGCTCCCATTGCTCTTCTCCCCAGACGTACGCCCTTTGGTAAAAAGGTATTTCGAGCAGGCGCGATCCGTTGAACACGCCGCTTATCGTTGCTTTTCCTGCATCCATCCTTAAAGCCCTATCTATCCTTTGCGGTTATTGCTGGCGGGGTCAATTTTATCAATACGCTGCTTGACCCTTTAATGTTCCCGGTCCTTGCCGTCTTCTCCCCAGAAGGTGCTCGAAGATGATGCGCAGGTCCTCGTCATCAAGGCAGCCGCCCTCGAGGCAGCCACGGTCGATGGTATCGATCATCGTCTGCCCCTTCTTCTTCGAGCGGTCGTAGATCACTGTGTCGAGGGATAGCTCCCTGCCGTCGCGCGTGAACATCTCGTGCATGAATTCGGCACTGTTCGCTTGACTTCAATCGCGTACCGCGTGCTCGAGCGGGCCGCTTCCCCTCGATATGGCGACATCCCAATGCTCGCAGTTAAGCAGAAGAAGTCGGTTCATGAACTCGACGCCCGAAAAACCGAGTCTCGCAAACGGCGGAAATAGAGGGTCATCTGAAAAGACCGCAGCATACTCACTGCTCAACGGCATATACGCGAGATGAAAATCGTACGAGTCGTCCTCGGGCCCGATGATGAACATAGGCATCGACGTCGTAACGAACCCTGAGCCGACGGGTGCCCTAAGGATGGAGAAGCTCTTCTCAAAAAAAGCCTTTCGAATACGGTTAACTGGCACAATATCATCGTTGGAGAAGAGCATGGTTGCGGCGGCGGCAAGCTCGACCACCGCTTGGGAATCCCCGCGCCAATCCGACCAATCGAGCAAGCCGAGCTCATAGGGTGTCAGATGAACGTTTCTGAGCAGCTCTTCGGCAGTCTCGCGTGACCATTTCTTGTCGACGCGCATACTGATAGGGTGCCGGACGATGATATTTGCTGCCAGCTCGCAAACGGCGGCTTTCCCATCAGAATACCCTTCGTCTTCGCACTGGTCTTCTTTCTGGCGTTCCAAAAAGCGATCGTAAAGCGGCGCGATGCGGCTCTCGAGCTCAGATAGCTTAACCTCGATGAGGTTCTGCGCATAGAATCTGTCTGTCGCATCGCCTGTCGCATCGGCATGCTCGACCTCATAAAGATCGCGCATGCTGCAAAGGTTCTCGCAATTCGTGCGGAAGAAGGAGCCCTTCTGTCTGCTGTAGGCATGAAGCTGCCCGGAGGAATCCGCGAAATGGCGCAGGTAGAACCGCGGCACCCAGTGCTGCTTTCGCGTCATCTTTCCGGGCAGCTTCGACATCCTAAGCCTTCACCGCCTCGTATTGGTAGGTCGTGCGCACGTTGTAATGGAAGTCGTTTCCGAGGTCCAGCGCCTCGAAGTGCTTCTTGGCGCAGCCGATCTTGATCTTCTCCGCGTCGCGCAGGGCGGGCTCGCCGTTCTTGCCGCCCTTGGTCTCGGTCACGAAGTACACGCGGCGCTCGCCGTCGGCCTCCTCGACGTACGCCCAGTCGGGGTTGTAACTGCCGAGCGGCGTGTCGATCTTGAACGCCGAGGGCAATTTCGCGAACACGAGAACCTCCTCCTGCTTGTCTAGAGCCTCGGCAAAGGAGCGCTCGACCCCCGCCGAGTCGTAGACCACGTAGTTGTACAGGCTCTTGCTCGTCATGTCCGGCTTCCACGCGTTCTGCCCAAGGTAGGCCGTGTAGTCGTCAAGCTCGAGGTCGCGCATGGTGTACCACTCGTCCTCGGGAAGGCGCACGTACTTGATGCCCTGGGCGATGAGGTCGTTCTTCACGCGGTTGATCTTGTCGCCGACCTGCGCGAGGAAGGTCGCGGGGTCGATCTCGAACTCGTCGAGGCGGCTGCAGCCCTCGAGGATCGCCTTGATGGTGCCGCGGGTGAGCCCGACGGCGTCCTGCAGCTCTGCGATCGGGTCGGGAAGGTCGTATTTCACCTTTCCCGAAACGGACACCACGGAGGTGCCCGTGCCCTCGGCGCTCACGCCCGCGTCGTCGATGCCCAGCGAGGCACGCTCGCTCGTCACCTGGGGCGGGCGCACGGCGAGCATGCCGTCGACAGCTTCGATGGCATGTTCGATGAGCTTGCCGGAGTCGACCTCGACCTGGAAGCGCGTGCGCTGGCGGATGCGGTCCCACAGGGCCTGGAACGCAGGGTCGAGCGTGACGTCCTTCTGCAGCTCGACCGAGACCTCCTTGGCCTTGTCACGGATCTGGACCCTCTGGGACTTGTGGATGATGATCGCCTCGACCTGCTCCTTGGCAGGCTCGAGCTCGGCGGGGAGCTCGACCTTGCCCTCCTCGGCGGCCGCCTTCAGCTCGGGCGTCACCGCGCCCTTGTCGTCGACCATGCCGGTCGCGACGAGGTGGTCGTAGACCTGCTTGGACTTCTCGTAGCCCAGGCGCTCCTCGACGCCATCATCGCCCTTGACCGTGACCTTCGTGAAGCTCTCCGGAGTGATGACGCCGAACTTGAAGTCCTCAGCCTCAAGCTCCTTCTGCAGGCCGTTGGCGAAGTCGTCGTAGCTCTCGTTCGCGATGACGGTGAGCACGTTCGCCTCTGGGTCGTACAGGCGCTCGCCATCCTGGTTCACGCACAGGCGCAGACCGCGGCCGATCTTCTGGCGCTTGGTCAGGTTGTCCTTTGTCTCGACGAGCGTGCAGATCTGGAACACGTTGGGGTTGTCCCAGCCCTCCTTGAGCGCGGAGTGGCTGAAGACGAAAGAGACGTCCTTGTCCGCGTCCTTGCCGTCCGGGAAGGAGATGAGCGTCTCCTTCTTCTGCATGATGAGCTCGAAGGCCCCGGCGTCGTCGGCGGTGCCGGCGGCTCCCTTGGAGTCCTTGAACTTGCCCTTCTTGTCCTTGGCGAAGTATCCCTGGTGCACGGCGTGGGGGTCGCGCACCAGCGGGGCGCCGACGGCTTCGTAGCACTCGAGCCACGTGCCCTTGCCGATCCCCGCCGCCTTTGCGATGCGACGAGGCGCCTTCGAGTTCAGGGCACCTGCGTACTCCTCCTCAAACATCAGGGCGTACAGGCCGCCGTGGACTTCGGGCTCGTAGACGCGGTATCGGTCGACGCGGTCGATGAAGAAGAGCGAGAGCACCTTCACGCCGCGCGGCCACAGCTCGAACTGGCGGGCCAGGTGGTCCTCGATGGTGCGGCGGATCTGCGCGCGCTTGACGACCTCCTCGTTGACGTCGCCCAGCGCCTCGCCGAGCTCGAGCACCTCGCCGTTCTGGAACTCTATGAACTCGTCGCCCACTGCGGTGCCGATGTTGTTGACCACCCAGCCGCTCTCGTAGTCGCTGTTCTCGCCGCTCTTCTGGTAGAGGTCGTTGCCGGTCTTCACCGTGACGGCCTTGCGCTTCTGCGTGCCGTCGGCCTGGCGCACGTCGATGGACACCTTGGCGGAGAACGGGTCGGACTTGACGGACTCGAGCCTCACGTACGCGCCGTTGAGGTTCGCCTCGGCCTTGATCGAGTCCACGCAGATGCCCTTCACCAGGTGGCGCTCGAAGGCGTCGACCGGCGTGAGGCGGTAGATCATGTTGTAGGCCTGCTTGTGCGTGGCCGAGTAGCGCAGCACGAACAGCGGGTTCAGGCTCTTGATGGCGGCCTTGGCCTGCTTGGTGTTGTCGACGCTCTGGGGCTCGTCGATGATGACGACGGGCTTGCAGGCGCTCACGAGCTCGCGAGGGCTGAAGCCGCCGGTGAGCTTCTCGCTGGGACGGTGGAAGAGGTTGCCCTCCTTCGCGGTGCCATCCTTCTCGAGGCCCTTGTTGAACGCGTCGATGTTGATGACCATGACCTGGATGGAGCTCGACGTGGCGAAGTTACCCACCGGCCCCATGTCCTTCGAGTCGTACACGAAGTAGTCGAGCGGCGTGCGGTCGTAGAGCGTCTCGAAGTGCCTGCGGGTGGTCTGGAGGCTCTTGAGGACGCCCTCGCGGATGGCCACGCTCGGCACGACGATAACGAACTTGGTGATGCCGTAGCGGCGGTTTAGCTCGTAGATGGAGCGGATGTAGACGTAGGTCTTGCCGGTGCCGGTCTCCATCTCGACGGTGAAGTCTCGCAGGCGCCCATCGGTGAGGACGTCGGTTGCCGGGAGGCAGCCCTCCTCCTGCACGGCGTGCAGGTTGTCGAGGAGCTGGCCCGGCGCCACGCGAAGCTCGTTGCCGTGGCCGACCATGAGCTCGCCGATTGCCGTCTGGCCTTTGCGGCCGGAATCGGCGGAGAATACGCTGCCAATAAATTGTTGTCCGCGGAACAGGTCGCAGGTTGCTTCGATGGCCTCCAGCTGGTGCTGCTGGTCGGATGAGAACTTGAACTCGAGCGCCGCCATGCTAGACCGTCCTCAATTCGATCTCACAGCCCATGCGCTCGCCGGCGTGCTTGAAGATCTGCACGGCGTTGAGCTTGAGGGTGTCGTCGAGGACGGAATCGAGGATGAGAACGCGCCTGGGCTCCATGTCGGCGATGGCCTCGAGCGCCTCAATGGTGAGGCCTCGGGACATGCAGCAGACGAGCTCGTCGCAAGCGACGGACCAGATGGGATAGCCCGCGGCTTCAGACTTCTCGACGGGCAGCGTGAGCTCGAGGCCCCATTTGAGCATCATCTCGAAGACGATATCCATATCGGAGCGATCGGGCTTGACCACGTCGAAGAGGAGCTGACCGGGCTCGGGCTTCTCAATGCCGGACTCATCGAGCTCGAACACACGGAAGCCGATGTCGGGAAGCTGCTTGGGTCCCTCGCCAAGCTTGAGTTGACGGTTGGATTCCTCGAGCTCGGTTTTGATTTTGTCGCCTGCGCGGCGAATGCGTCCTTCGCCTATGTCGCAGAGAGTCTCATACCCGTCCTTGTAGGCGTCGCGTTTCGGGTCACAAGGCTCTGGAAGCTGGACAAGGATAAACTGATAGCGATCATCTTTTCCGAGCTCCTGCAGGAACATGGCATGGGCGGTCGATGCTGAGCCTGAGAAAAAATCAAGCACAATATCACCCGTGCTTAAATGCTCATGTACGGTAAAGAAGCAAGCAACCGAAAACAATAGATAGACCGCCAGCACTACACTATTCCGAACCAAAGACCAAAAGATAAGCATTTTGAGAAAATCTAAACTTTTGGATTTTCCTACAATGCCGACTACGGCGGAATCCCTCCCACTCCTTATATATTTCTTTCTGTATACATTGAATTTGTATTTAGTAAAATGCAGACAACACCACGGATCGGCTTTTGGCTGGACAATTCCAACCAAACACCAC
>URUC01000032.1 GCA_900550965.1 uncultured Collinsella sp.
GCGAACGCTTGCGCCTCGCATGATTTTTGCGACGCTCCCGAGCTCAACTCCATTCGGGACCTCGATTTCTTTTTCGAGATAACGCTTTGCAGAGAGATCGAAGTCGCGCGCCGCAATTTCATCAAGTGTTTTGAAAACACTCTTTTCGGAATCGGCGCCAAGGCGCTCGACAATCGCGTTAATGGCGGTTTCGTCAATTGAGCAGCTGCGGCGATCATTGGTGCCCAAATCAGTTGCATCGACAAAACGGACTCCTTTGGAGCCGCCTGCGGTAAGGACGACGAACGACGTTTGAATCATCGTGTAGGGAGCAAAGACCCCCTTGGGTAGTGCGACAATCGCTTTAATGAAGCCGTTCTTAACGAAGTATTCGCGAACTGGTTTATCCGTGCCATTAAAGCACGCGCCGTTCGACATGACTGCGGCGGCGGTCCCTCCCTTTTTGAGGGAATCGACAAGCAGGCGGTTGAAAACCCAATCGGATGACGACGGACGGCTGTAGCGTTCCTGGCCCTTCATGACTTTCTCGATGTAATCGGAGCTCTTGGAGAACATCTTGGTCTGCATGCCCCAGGGGTAGTTGGAGAAGGCTTTATCTACGGGATCGCGCTCGATGCTGCTGTCGAAATAGCGGAACATATCATCATGGGCATAGCAAATCTGCGATCCCGTGACTTTGGATCGAAGCTTTGCGATGGCGAGAGTGCTTTGATTGAGCTCGACGCCCATGGGCTTCGCATCCGGGCATTTCGCCGCAGCAGCTTCGAGGAAATTGCCCGTTCCACAGCCGAAGTCCATGACCTTCTCGCCGGATTTTATATCTAGAACGGCAAGTGCGAGTTGTGCGATTCCCTCGGGGGTTGAGGACTCGCCGCCAAAGACTCCCTGGCTGATCGGACCGTTCTGAAGGTATTCGTCGATTGCTTCTCCGCTGAAATTTGAAAGAAAGGCAAGGAGTTCGTCGAATGATCCGTCTGCGGAAAGGCGCTTATAGGCTCGATCGAGCAGTGCGGCGATATCGTCGTCTCCCTGGGATGCAAACTTGATCATCTCGGCGTAGTTATCGGGTCTGCCGGTTTTCTGAGCGAAGCGCGCAAGATAAACGAGCGGATAGAGATAGTCGGACGGCAATGAACTGCGGAGACGGGTCGTGAGAGTCCAGCCGATTTCCTTTGCCTGTGTGTTGACGTTAAACAATTTGAATCCTTTCATTGATTGGTTATCAATAACCGCTGATTGAACTATAGCACATAAGGTTATTGATAACCAGATGGTTTTCAGGTTATTTATAACCAAAGCCCTTGTTCTAGTCGCATTGATCCGTCGGAGCCAGCTGGTTTTGCCCACAAGCTAATGATTTGGTAACGGATAAAGGCATGAGAGCTGAATCGGAGCAGCGCGCAATTGCTGTTTCAATCTATTCACTGTTGAGGACGAGAGCGCACGGCATGCCATCTCACGGTTTTGGAACAGTGCCGATCTAACTGGTAATCTAGCAATATGACAGCTCGAACCGCAATCTAACCGACGTCAACAAAGAGGAGTAGAAATGGACAACGACACACTGCTGTTTAGGGATAAGGGTGCCGGTGTATTCAAGGAAATCTGCATCTACCCGAACCGGATCACCACGCTCAAGAAGAACCGCTTCTTCGGCACGCATGAAGAGGTGGTTTACCTGAATGACGTTACCGGTGTCTATAGAATCAATGGCAAGCAGGTGATCTTGAACAACAGGCTGCGGACGGGCTATGACTACAGGCTGAGCAGCCGCTCCCAGGCACAGGAATTCGTAAGGGTCCTGAACTCGATTATGTAGCCGATAGCTATTCCCCGCACGCGCGGTGGTGATCCCTCAGGTAATACAACGGGCATTGCGCTAGCCTGCTGTTTCCCACACACGCGGGGATGATCCCTGCCTGTCCGAGGATGAAGTCAGGCGGCCGAACCGTCTCGTCACGATGTGACTCGACACGCTAGAGGACAGGGTAGAGCGTCACGTTCTGACGAGCATGGAGGGCTGCGAGTGCCTGGGCAAGTCCGGGGAGTGGCTTAGACGGCGGGATGGCTTTAGCTCCGCTCCCTTGGGGGTCGAAAGATATGAAGACATACGTTTATCAGGCGGTGCTCACGCCCGATGAGGACGGTGGTTACGACGTGGAGTTTCCCTCGCTACCGGGATGCTTTGCCTGCGGTGACACGATTGCCGAGGCCGCCGAGCAGGCCGTGGACGCGGCGAGCACCTACGTGGCCGTGCTCGTGAGGGACGGCCTCGCCGTGCTGGAGCCCGAGTTTATCGAGCCCGCAGACGGCGGCCTCTCCATGATGGTCGCCTTCTCCACGGACGAGGGGTATATCGTGGAGGGGGAGACGGTCTCGGCGGCCGGAGCCGCGCGCGGGCTCTCCGTTTCCCCCGGCAGGATTACCCACATGCTCGACTCGGGAATCCTCACGGGCTACCGCAAGGGCCGCCGCACCTATGTGACCGTGGAGAGCATAGCGGCGCGCCTGACCGACACGCCCCGCTCGGGCAGGCCCAAGCGGGGCGTGGTCGCATAGCTTTTGTCCGTCATGAAAGGTGGCCGTAAAAAGGGCTCTTCGGCTGTCCCCCGGGGCGAACTTTTTATGCCGAGTTGAGGTAGCGATTGCCTCTCGAGAAGTCTGGGAAATGTCCCGAAAAGCGTCGCCGCTCTATCTGGCGCCTCGGTTATCTCCAGGATAGTGAGCCCAACGCCGCGCAGTGCCCTGACCCTCTCCATCATTTCCCTAGCATATGCTATGTAGACTCCAAGCCGAACCTCGATTGTCCAACTTCTTCTCCGTAATCTCGCTCCTTTCTGTCCATTCGGGGCGCAAACTTTTGGTTTTAGATCCCGATGTTGGTAGATGTAAATAAACGGTGGAGCGGCTGCAAAAGATCCGCCTCGCTGGGTAAAATCAGGATGTGCCGCGGAACCCGCTCCTCAGCTACTCAAACTTCGGAGACGCGGGCAACGCAGGTGCTAATGTCTAAAGGGCCGGCTGCAACCGGCCCTTTTCATGACTCCCTTCGCTATCCGTTACTGCTTATATTCCCGCCAGATCGAGTAGAGGTTCCGGGCAATGCCGGTCACATACATCGAGAGGCGCAGGATTTCAAGAAACAAGTTCATAGGCTTCACCCCAATCGGAGATCGGAGCGTTGCCCGCAGGCGGATTCCACGGCAGTCAAGATTTTACCTCACAGGCCGCGGTGGGAGGCACCCTGCCCATCACCTGGTTTGGAGCAGTGTCGATCTAACGGGCAATCAAACCCCTAGCGCTCTTTGAATTGAGCAAGCATCTGCCCGAAGAAGCTGAGCCCGGATGGCTCATAAATGAGTGAACCGCCGTCCGCGGTCCTGTAGAGCCCGCAGGGGAGGTAGCGCCCGTCGGGAAGGACATAGAGGTTGGCTTCTTTCTTCAGTCCTGCTGGAAATAGCGGAATCCCGTTTTCGTCCATTTGGAACTCATCAATATTCGCTATCTCTCTTTCCATGGCGCCTGCTGGTCAGTTTCTATCGTAAGTGCGCCCTAAAACAAACACTGCTCTATCAGCTCTTTACCGCGTAAGGCGTCGATCCACTCTCGTGGAATTGCGTCGATGCCGTATGCCGTGCCGGCGAGCGCACCTGCGACGGCTGCGGTGGTGTCGGTGTCGTCGCCCAGGTTGACGGCGGCAAGCACGCAATCTTCGTAGCTGTTAGTGTTGACGAAACACCAGGTGGCTGCTTTAAGCGTGTCGCGCACGAAGCCGCCAGACCTGATTTCGTGCTCGGGCACGTCTTTCAGCTGGAGCACCCACGAGGGAAGCGCGTCGTTCATCACATCCCTCATTAGCTCGATAAATATGACGCATGCATCGGTCGACGTTCTGTGGGCGTGCGTAATCGCGGAGACCTCGCAGATCTCGTCGTCTGTCGCATCGGTGAACGCCAGGGGAGCGATGCGCATGAGCGATCCGTTGCCGTTGTCGCGCTCGCCGGAGCCTCCTTTGCCGGTGTGCAAGGCGCGGGCGGTCGTGCCGCCATAATCGAAAACGCCGTCGATCGTATACTCGCCACGGGCAATCCAGCTGACGAATATGTCGCGCATGTCTGCGGTGTCGATGTGCCCAAGCTCTCTAATCGAGTCGCAGGTAGCAAGCGTCATGGACGTGTCATCGCTCCAGGTGCCGGCGGGCTGCCCGTGCGTGCCGTAGCCGATCATGTCGGTGCATTCGAACGTGCCGCGAGGCATAAACTCGTATGGAACGCCCAGCGCGTCGCCGACGGCAAGCCCATAGATGCAATCGCGTAGTGTTGTTTTCGGTCTGTCTGTCATGGAGCGCTCCTCTTATGTCGGGGGATATGAAACGCCGTCGGGGGTATCGGTCGCAACGTGCTGCTACCCTTGCGCTTTGCCATTAGTCGCTTCGTTGATGGCGCGGTACTCGGCACTCAGCTCGCGCGCCAGCTCTTCCTTGCTTGGAAGATACGGCAGGTATTTGGCGGCAAACACTTGGTCGTTGTCTTCGGGCAGCGTGTACTCGACAATCGAATCGCTTTTGTCCGCGCAGAGCACGATGCCTATGGGCGGATTGTCGCCTTCGTTCATGAGCTCGCGCGTGTAGTAGTTCACATACATTTGCATCTGGCCCAGGTCCTGATGCGTAAGGTCATCGGTCTTAAGGTCGATGAGCACGAAGCAGCGCATCAGATAGTTGTAAAAAACAAGGTCAATATAGAAATGGCGCCCATCAAAGGTGATGCGCTTTTGGCGCGCCTCGAAAGCGAAACCACGGCCAAGCTCCAGCAGGAACTTCTGAAGATGCGTGATGAGCGCCTGCTCTAGATCGCTCTCGCGAAACGCAGTATCGTCCGAGAAACCTAAAAACTCCAGTACATATGGGTCGCGGATGATATCCTCGGGGCGACGAGCCGGGGCGCTCTTTTGGATTTCCTGGGTGACGGCCTCTTTGTCCTTGCTGGCAAGTAGGCGCTCGCGGAACATGGTGTTGATCTGGCGCTCGAGCTGACGCGTGCTCCAACGAGAATCGGCGCATTCGTTCATGTACCAGGCGCGAGCATCAGGGTCGGGAATGCGCATCAACCTGCGGTAATGAGTCCAGCTCGATTCGCTACGCAGTGCGTCGCGAATTGGAAACGCAAGAAAGAACTGACGCATATTGCGAAGGTTTGCGATGCCAAAGCCTCTTCCGAAATCCGCGGTAAGCCTTCTGGAGAGGCCTGCAATCAATGCCTCTCCATATGCTGCGCGCCCCTCTCCGCCCTGCTCATCAACAATACTTTTGCCGATCTCCCAATATGCCTCAACCATCGCAAAGTTAACGGCGGTATAGGCCTTGTTGCGAGCGGCGTTGAGAATCGAGGAAACCTGCTTGTAAAAAACTTCTGGCACGATTGCCGATTCTCCACGGTTTACCAGTTCGCCCATCACTGTCGCCCCACTTTCCTCTTGTGGAATGCATCTTTATCGCATTTAGTTTAAAGCCTCGCGCGGACACGAATTGCTGTGCTGTCTGGCACCTTCGCATGGGAGCCTTGCGGTGACTAAAATGTGACCATAGAGACAGTTTTAGCGAACCCCGCGGGAGTGACGCGTATGGACAACAACACGCTGCTATTCCAGGACAAGGGTTCGGGTAGGTTTAAAGACGTTAAGATCTACCCCAAACGTATTGAGGTGCTCAAGAAGGGCACTTTTGGCGGCAAGCACACCGAAAGTGTCTATCTTAAGGACATCACGGGGGTCAACAGGATCAAGGGGCGCGACGTTTTCCTGCGTAACAGGCTGTTGACTGCTTGTGTTTTTAGCCTGAGCAGTCGTGCGAAGGCCCAGGAGTTCGTGAATGCGTTGAACTCGGTGATGTAGTCGATAGTGGCGTTCGGGCCAGACTTACGCCCGCGCATCGGGCGGCACTGAGGCTGGTCGCTCAGCCTGCGAGTTTTCTGAACACACCACCTCTTCATTTGCAAAAAGCTAGGGGCACAGAACGGTATTCTGCGCCCCTCATCAAATCGATGTGTCCAAAAAGGTCGGCTGGCCTATTCGTCAACGCTCCCGTTGTTTTCGCGGTCATTTGCAAGCATCGCTGCGCCGGCGACCGTTGTCGCCACGGCGGCAGCGGCGAGCCCGGCGGCAATGCCGGAGCCATCGCCCGTGCCGGCGAGTTTTCCGCCCGAGCTCTTGCCCTTGTTGCCCTTACCGTTCTTATCAGCGCTGCCTGCGTTGGAACCCGTGCCACCGTCGGTGCCGCTGCCGGTGCCGCCCGCACTGCCCGAGGCCGCTACGGTAAAGCTTGCGGCTCCGTCGCTGGCGAGCGTGTAGTTCTGCGCCGCGTTGCCCAAGAGACCGTTCACGCGCACCCAGTACGTCCCTGCGGCAAATGTTTCGCCCTCGGCCATCGCCGTTCCCGGAGCGCCGTTCGCGTCGTGCACAAACTCGAGCTGGGCCGTGCAGGCATCGGTTTCGAGCTTGCCCTCGAGTGATGCCGCAATCTTGGCGCGCACGTCTTCGCCGGCCTTAAGGCCTTCGAGTCCCTCAAAATGGGGCGTCAGCGCGCGTGGATCGATATCGATGGGCACGGAGCCCTGCAGCCCCGTAACGGTCTCGTTGCCCAGGGCGTCGACATCCACATATTCGATGGCAAACGCATGGCCCGAAGCCGCCACGTTGAGTACGTTGCTGCTGTCGACAAGGCGGAAATGACCCTCGCCAACGGTCTTGCCGTCCTGGAGCGAGGCGTCGCTCAGCGAGTTGCCATATGTCATGTGCATGCGGGCTGGGAGGTAGCACGAAGCTGTCTGCTTGTGCTGTGTATCGTAATCGTAATTGCGCTGGTAGATGCTCCGGGCCAGCGCCGCATCAACAAAGTCGGATGCGATGATGCCAATGTGCTCGAGGTAATCTGACTTTGTATCCTCGATGCCGCTGGGATTGATGTACGGGCTCTTATACAGATGCTCGTTGACTACCCGTGCCGAGGTAAAAGGATTGCCTCCGTGCGACAAGCCCGTGCAGCTGGTGTAGTTGATAGACCAGCAACGCTCCTGGACTTGCACCTTGGCCCCGTCATCGTCCACGACGTCCACCTTGTTGCGCGTGCGCCCGGTCGTTTCCTTCAGCGCATTATCGACCCAGCTGAGCTTGTCGGTTCCCGTGAGTTTGTACTTGTCCTGGGCGTATACCTTGGTGCAATAGGGCTCTTTGTCGCCTGTTTCCCCCGCGGCTTCAAAGGCCCGCGCGTCTTGGACAAGACACATAGTGGCGCTGTCGGAGTGAGCCTTGATCTTGTCATCCCATTCGGTAAGGTCGAGGCCCCACGTGTGGCCGCTTACACTGTTGCCGGCGAGCCTAAATCGACGCAGCAGAACGATCTTTCCGCGCACCTCGTGTAGCGTGGGGGTTCGGCTCGACGTATAGAACAGTTTGGGGTTGTCGTCCAAAACCTTGGCGAAAGCCGTCGTAACACTTTCGTCGGTAGCCTCGTCGTTGCCTCGTGATACAAGCATGATGAGCGCTTCTGTCGGGTTTTCGTTCAAAAACGTTTTGAAGTAGCCTATGACATCGGAAAGATGCATAAAGTACGCGTCTTTTTTGAATAGGTAGAAATCCCCGTGGCAGATACCGGGGTTGTCGCCCTTTCCGAGCCGGATATCAAAATAGCGGATTCCCTCGAGCAACTGCGTGGGAATGTAATCCTGCTGGCATTTTACTTGCGAGGATTGGGGCTCAGTGTCGTTGTCCACGCTGCAGGTGCCCGAATCGTGCGTACCCGGGATGCTCAGCTCGTCGAGGAACTTGTTGTCGTCGACGTATTTCATCCAACATGGCCCATCGACGTAGCTGCTGTACGTGATCCAGTCGAGGCTGCTAACCGTGGCATCGTTCTTTTTCATGTCGTAACCGATAAGTTCGAGCTCCCACGGAATGCTCTTACTCTTATGGCAGATCTTATTGTTGTCCTGGTCTTTGTCGTTCGATTCTATTGCCAGGTACTTAATGTCTTTTTTCTCGGTTTCTTTCTCGACCGTGCGGTCTCGGATGATATAGGTTCCGTTTGATTGACGCTCGAACGCAAAAGAGCGGCTGGCCTTGCCGTCATGCTCGCCGCTCCATACGTGGATGACCTTTCCATCTTTGTCCGAGTCGCCATCGACCGACCAAATGCTATAGCCCGTCTTTTTATGCTCTTCGAAATTGAGCAGGGTGCGGATGGCATACCAATTTGTATCGTCATTCTTGGTCGTTACGTTCTCAAGGATGAGCTTGTTGGACGTGCCGTCATTAAACAGGTGGCAGACGTTGCCGATGACGTTGCCGTCTTCGTTGACGCTCGCGGTGCGAAAATAGCCCGCGGGGCGAAGGCGAATGACGAAATTGTCGAGGCTGACCGACGCTGTGGCAGCGTCGTCTGCAAATGCCGCGCGCACGGGAAGGCCCAATCCCGCGGTTTCGGGCAGGCTTGCAAGCGGCGACAACGCCGCGAGTCCAAGGCCCAGCGTAAACGCTCGGCGACTGATGGCATGATGTTCGGTCATAACTCCTCCATTCGCAGGGTGCGGTTATGCACTCATTTTGGTCACTTTACTGCCCGGATGTTTAAAGGTCCGGCTCAATTGTCTGCGCGGCGCTATAAATCGGCGAGCGGACGTGCTGGGGTGCTTGTTCATGTTGTGCCGTTACCGCGCTGGGGGTGGTTTTGCCGCCCGGCACCCTCGCGTTCGCCGGCTATCGGCATAAGAAAGGGAGGGCCGGCGATCCGATCCTCCCTTGGTGCGAAGCGCTGGGGTATCGTCGCTTGTTTGCACTGTGCCCGTGTTTCCCGCTGCGCTCGCCAGTCGTTTAGCGCTTGATCTCGATATCGTCGAGCTTGACGTCCATGGCTTCGGTCTTGGCTTTGGCGATATCATCGGCAAACTCCAGAGACTTCATCATGGTCTCGACGGCGTCCTTGTGCTCCTCGACATTGTCGATGCTCACGTAAACGCTGCCGCCGCCTGCTTCGGTGAAGTACTCAGTCGTTACGCCGCCCGAGTGTGTATAGGAAGCGTTGCGCCAAGTCTTGCCGTTGTACTTGACGGGATCATTCTCGGTCCACTCAAAGTTGGCCTTCCATTTGGCCTCGTAGTCGAACAGCTCGTCAGCATTCTTGTCAGAGTCGAAGACAGGGATGAAGCGATCGCTGGCGTGCTCGCTCTCGGTGAACTTAAACTGGGCCCTGTCGGCGGTGTCGCCGGCAACGTCGGTGATCTCGACGCCCTCGGGCACCTCGACCTTAAACCAAATGAAGTCGGTCCTCATATCCACGGCTGGCTTTTCTGCGCCGCCGCCACCGCCACTGCCGGTAGCGCCGCCGCTTCCGCCGCAACCCACCAGGGCAACCGCGGCAAGGAGACTGATGCAGAGTGTGAGAATCGCAAAGGCCTTCTTTTTCATGGTCGTGTCCTCCTCGATCTGTAACCGCCCATGGATTACCTGCCTTTACTGTACGCGTGGACGGCTCGCTAGGGTGGGCCATGTGTCCCATTCTGAGGGCCGGATTTGCGCCGACAAGTGGCAATATGCGCGGGTCCAAAAGAGGGGAGGGCCGATGCCTGTCGGCCCTCCCCGGGGTTGGGTGCCCGTTGCTTTAATGGGGCGCATGTGCGCAGGTGCGCGTAGGCGCGTGCGGGTGTCCCGTTACTTGAGCTCGATGCTCGAAATCTCGACTTCGCGCGCCTCGGAAACTGCCTCTGCCATGTCATCGGGGAACTCGATGGAGTTGAGGAGCGTCTCGGCTTCTTTCTTGTGCTGGTCGAAGTTCGAGATGAGGACGTAGACGCTTCCCGGCTCAACGTCGGTAAAAAGCATGGTTGAGATGCCGCTGTTGTCCTCGTATGTTCCGACGAGCCACGTCCTGCCGTTATACTCGACGGACCCGCCATCCTTCCACTGGAACGTATCCCCCTTCTTTTCTGCCTGGTCGGCGTGGGATTCCTCGGCTGTCATCGCTTTTTTCCAAACGGGGATAAAGCGATCGGCCGAGGCGTTCTCGTCTTCGGGGAAGGTGAGCTGGACCCTGTCGGCATTCTTGCCGGCGGAGTCGCTTACGCCGACGCCCTCGGGCATCTCGACCTTAAACCAGATAAAGTCGGTCTTCTTGGCGACGGGGGCCTTTTCCTTGCCCTCGCTCTTGGATGCGCTGCTGCCCCCGCCCGATGCGTTCCCGCCGCAGCCGACAAAGGCAAACGCGGCAAAGAGGGCGATGCAAAGGGAAAGGATTGATAGGGTCTTTTTCTTCATGGTGGCGTCCTCCTTGTCTGCCAGGGACATCGTGTGCCGCGGATCGCTGGGGCGGCGGTTACGCATGCACATGATGCCTTTGTTTACTGTGCGGTTATTCCTCCATTCGTCGTCCGGTGCCGTGATGAGCTTGCCCCAACATAGGGCTCCTTACCTATATGTATGCCCCAGTTGCCGCTGCCCGGGAGTCTCGAAACGTGGGCCATGTGTCCCATGTTTGTGTCGCTGCCGCCTATCGTGTGCCATAGAAATCCGCGATGGCCAGGTGCGCTGACGCCCATGTGCTTATGGGCTAGACTTAGCACCATTATGTGATCGATGCGGTCGGTCGGCGGTTGCCACCCGACCGATGTATATGACTTGAAGGTGCATGTGTATGAGCCAAGAGATGATGGACAAGACCTGCCGCGGGTTTGCCGAGGCGCTGGCCGCGCGCGAGCCGGTTCCCGGCGGTGGCAGCGCGAGCGCCTTTGTGGGCGCGCTGGGCGCCTCGCTGTGCGGAATGGTTGCCCGCTACGGTGCGACCAATCCCGCGCTTGCTGATCGTGCGGATGACCTGACGCGTGCGTTTGCCCAGGCTGATGAGCTGGCCCAGGAGCTTGTCGAGTTGGTTGCCGAGGACGTTCGTGCATATGGGCAGGTGTCCGCGGCGTACGGTATTCCGCGTGGCGATCCGGCTCGAGCGACCGCGATTCAGGATGCGCTGCATGTGGCCGCTATGCCGCCGTATCGCATTATGGATGCCTGCGGGCGTGCACTGGCGCTGCTCGAGGACATGGCCGACAAGGGTTCGCGTCAGCTGCTGTCCGATGTGGCGTGCGGCGCCGTGTTCTGCCGTTCTGCTATGCAGGGCGCGAGCTTGACGCTCTTTGCGAACACCACGTCTATGAAGGATCGCGCTCGTGCTGAGGAGCTCGAGACGGCGTGTGATGAGTTGCTCGACACGTGGTTGCCGCGCGCCGATGCGCTGGCGCGCCGCGCAGCCGACGCTGCAAGGAAGAGAGGATAGCCATGGCTGAACTGCTGAAGGGTGCTCCCGTTGCTCGCGCTTTGACTGAGGAACTCGCTGCTCACTGTGCAGCCCTGCGCGAGCGAGGCATTGTTCCGACGTTGGCTATCGTGCGTGTGGGTGAACGCGAGGACGACCTATCCTACGAGCGCGGTGCGTTCAAGCGCTGCGAAAAAGTGGGGATTGAGGCTCGTCGCGTTTTGCTTCCCGCTGATGTTTCGCAGGACGAGCTGTTGGCGGCTATTAAGGACATCAATGCCGACCCTGCTGTTCATGGCTGTCTGATGTTCCGCCCGCTGCCCGCCGGCCTTGACGAGAACGCCGTCGCCGCGGCACTCGATCCCGCCAAGGATGTTGACTCCATGACGCCGGCTTCGCTGCTCACCACGCTTTCGGGGCGCGGCGAGGGTTTTGCCCCCTGCACAGCCGAAGCCGTGCTTGCTCTGCTGGATCATTACGGCGTTGAGCTGGATGGAGCTAAGGTTGCTGTGGTCGGGCGCTCGCTGGTGATCGGGCGTCCCGTTGCCGCCATGCTTACGGCGCGCAATTCGACCGTGACGACGTGCCATACGCATACGCGCGACCTTGCTGCCGAGTGCCGTGCTGCCGACATTGTGGTTGCCGCCGTTGGACGCGCGCGTACGATTGGCGTGGATGCGGTTCGCGAGGGCCAGACGATCATCGATGTTGGCATTAATTGGGACGAGGCCGCTGGCAAGCTGGTGGGTGACGTCGATTCTGATGCTGCGGAGCCGGTCGTTAACGCCATCACGCCCGTGCCGGGCGGCGTGGGCGCTGTGACGACGGCGATCCTCGCCAAACACGTGATCGAGGCGGCCGAGCGCGCATCGAAATAGGCGTTTTGGGCTGTTTGAGGGGTTAGCTCTATACCCCGTGGACAGAAAATGCCAAATATGAGTACTGTTGCCAAGATAGTCATATATATTTTAGGCCAAATAGGCTCTCTAACGATATTTATTATCGATAGAGAGCCTATTTTATTGGACCTATGAGGAATTACATCATCTAATTTTTGAACAAATGTAGACTTTCGACACCCATACGTAGCAAAATTGCTGTTACTAAATTGGTGACAGTACTCATATTTGGCATTTTTTGACCACAGGGGTTGCCAGCGCCGTGGTTTCGCCCTTTCTGCGCCGAAGCGATACACTGTTATCGTTTGATTTCTTCGCTCAAGGAGGATGCGCATGCCGTGCACAACGATTTTGGTTGGTAAGAACGCGAGCTACGACGGGTCGACGTTGGTCGCCCGCAACGAGGATTCGTCCAACGGGGTGTTTGAGCCCAAGCGTATGCGTGTGGTGCATCCCGACGAGCAGCCGCGCGTCTATACGAGCGTCCTGAGTCACCTGACCGTTGAACTGCCCGATAACCCCATGCGCTACACGAGCGTCCCCGATGTTGTCCCGGGCCACGGCATCTGGGCCGAGGCCGGTTTCAACGAGCTCAATGTGGGCATGTCCGCAACCGAGACGCTCACCACCAACGAGCGCGTTCGCGGCGCCGACCCGCTCGTCGACTACGTGCCCGCCAAGGGCAACGAGGACGAGGACGGCTATGTTCCGGCGCAGCCCGGCGGTCTGGGCGAGGAGGACATGGTGACCCTGGTGCTGCCATATGCCAAATCCGCCCGCGACGGCGTACGCATTCTGGGTGACCTGCTCGAGCGTTATGGCACCTACGAGAACAACGGCATCGCCTTTAGCGACGTGGACGAGATCTGGTGGCTCGAGACCATCGGCGGTCACCACTGGATCGCCAAGCGCGTGCCTGACGACGCCTATGTGACCATGCCCAACCAGCTGGGTATCGACAGCTTTGACCTGGATGACGCCGAGGGCGCCCAGGCCGATCACATGTGCTCCGCCGACCTGCGCGCTTGGATGGCCGAGTGGCATCTGGACCTGACGCTGGGCGTCGAGGGCGACGGTCCGGCCGCGGTCTTCAACCCGCGCGAGGCCTTTGGCTCGCACAGCGACAGCGACCACGTCTACAACACGCCGCGCGCCTGGTATATGCAGCGCTGCCTTAACCCCAGCGATGTGTGGGACGGTCCCGAGGCCGACTACACGCCCGAGAGCGACGATATTCCCTGGAGCCGCGTGCCCGAGCGCAAGGTGACCATCGAGGACATCAAGTACGTACTCTCGAGCCACTACCAGGGCACGGAGTACGACTGCTACGGCAGCAAGGGCACGCCCGCCACGCGTGGCGCCTATCGCCCCATCGGCATCAACCGCAACAGCCAGCTCGCTGTGCTGCAGCTGCGCCCCTATGCGCATCCGGCCTACCGCGCCGTGCAGTGGATGGCCTTTGGCTCCAACTCGTTTAACGCGCTGGTTCCGCTGTACGCCAACGTCGAGACCATGCCCGAGTACTTTGCCGACACGCAGGCTCGCGTGACGTCCGAAAACTTCTACTGGGCCAACCGCCTGATCGGCGCGCTGGCCGACGTCCGCTTCCATGAGTGCGGCCGCGCAGTCGAGGATTATCAGGAGAAGGTCGGCGGCATGGGCCACAAGCAGATTCATGACGTCGACGCTGCCGTAGCCGTTCTGCCCGAGGCCGAGGTGCCTGCCGAGCTTGCACGCGCCAACGAGGAGTTTGCCGAGCTCGTGCGCGTGGAGACCGATGCCCTGTTGGGCAAGGTGCTCTACACCACGAGCTGCGCCATGAAGAACTCTTTCGCGATGAACGACAACGTGAGATAGGGATTTCCCGTCGATCGAATAGCGCTTAAACGCTTTGTCGCTTTCACTCAATCTTGGGTACAAGAACGCCAATGCAGTTGTTTGTGATTGGAGACAACCATGGTTATGAAACTCGATCAGCTTGTTAACGGCGCCATCAACGTGGGCTTCGGCGCCGCCGCCGTTGCCGTCGAGGGCAGCAAGAAGGTTCTCGACGACCTTAACACCAAGGGCGAGCAGGTGCGCAAGGACGCAGGCGCCCCCGGTATCGCCCGCAGTGTGTCCGACATGTTCGAACAGGCCGGCGGTACCATCTCCGATCTGACCGAGCGCTTGGGCATGCAGGGCGAGACCGCGGCCCAGCGCGTGCTCGACGAGCTCATTCTGGCTCGCGTCCGCGTCATGACAGCCCCCGAGCGCACGGCCTTCCTGGCCCATGTGCGCGACATCGTCGATTCGGTCGAGGACAACGTGACCTCGGTGCCCGTCGAGTCCGTTGAGCCCGACGATGCGAAGGATACCGAAGAGGCCGAGTAGCAGCGCAGATGGCAGATTCCACCACCGATTACAACAATCTAGATCCCTTGGGTGACGAGGCAGCGGTTGTCGATGAGGTCGACGCCGCCGTCTCGGGCGCTCGCAAGAAGCCGCGCGCTGTCGATATGGTGCCAGAGGAGCCCGACGCGATGGCGCCGGACGAGGAATACCAGCTCACGCCGGCGGGTCGTCGCGAACGCATCGGGCAGATTGTTCGCCTGGTCAAAAAGTACCGTGTGTGGGATAACCTCACGCCGGTTCGTTTGCGCCGCCTGCTCGAGGAACTCGGCCCCATGTTCGTCAAGATGGGGCAGATTCTGGCCAACCGGTCCGAGATTCTGCCGCAACGCTTTTGCGACGAGCTGCGTCGTCTGCGCTCCGACGTGGAGCCGGTGCCGTACGAGGTCGTACTCAGTTGTCTGGAAGAAGAATACGGCCTGCGCCTGGGGGAGATGTTCGATGCGATCGACCCCAATCCGCTTGGTAGCGCATCGCTCGCGCAGGTGCACCGCGCTCGTCTGGTGACGGGCGAGGACGTGGCCGTCAAGGTGCAGCGCCCCGGTGCGCAGCAGGTTATGGCACAGGACATCGATATCATCCGCTCGGTGGTGCGTATCGTTTCCAAGTTCGTCAACACCGATCAATTTGTTGACCTGCACGGCGTAGTCGAGGAGTTGTGGACCTCGTTTCGCGAGGAGACCAACTTTTTGGCCGAGGCCAAAAACCTCAACGACTTCTACGAGTTCCACAAGAGCGTTCATGGCGTGACGTGCCCTAAATCCTATCTGGACCTGTGCACCGAGCACGTGGTGGTTATGGACTACGTCGACGGCATTTCGATCGCCGATCCTGAACGCTTGGTGGCCGAGGGCTATGACTTGGAAAAGATCGGTGCCGCAATCGTCGAGGATTACTCGACGCAGGTGCTCGATGACGGCTTTTTCCATGCCGACCCGCATGCGGGAAACATTATTCTCAAGGACGGCATCGTTTACTTTATCGACTTGGGCATGGTCGGACGCATGTCGAGTCACGATCGCGGTATCGTCAAGGACATGATTTTCGCCGTGGCCGAGGGTGACGTGCCCAAGCTCAAGGATTCGCTCATGCGCTTCGCCGTGACGCGTGGCGACTCGGCTGAGCTCGATCATTCGGCCTTTTTGTCCGATTTGGACTTTATCGTGGCTGACTTTGCGGGCCTTGACCTGAAAGATCTGGATATCGGCGAGTTTTTGACCTCGCTGTTAAACCTGGCGCGCAAAAACGACGTTGAGCTGCCGAGCGTGGTAACGATGTTCGCCCGCGGCATGGTGACGCTCGAGGGCCTGTTGACCGAGTACATGCCCAACGTCAACATGATCCAGATCATTCAGACGCATATCAAAAACGAAAAAAGCACTTATGCGCGCGTGCGCGACATGGGACGCGATCTTGCCGCGAGCAGCTATCGCGCGGCAAAAGGCTCGCTCGAGGCGGCCGAGTATCTTGGCCTGGCTTCGCGCATGCTCACGCGCGGCCAGCTTAAGGTGAACACGCAGATCATGAGCAGCGATAAGGCGCTGCGACAGCTGGGCGGAATTATCGACCGTATGTCGATGGCAATTGTGATTGCTGGCCTGTTTATCGGTTCGTCGGTGGTGTACTACGCGCGCATCGAGCCGGTTGTGTTTGGTATCCCAGTCATTGGCTTTATGGGCTACGTGAGCGCGCTGGTGCTGGCGCTTATGCTGGGCCGCAATATCTGGCTCAACAGTCACGGCGGCAAGCACTAGAGGCCGCGACCGTCACCGCATTTTCCTATCGCAAACAATAGCTTTTACCTTGGGCTTCGCCTGCGTGCGAGGCTCTTTTGCGTGATACCATTTTGACGGTAATAATCGATGGCCTAGATGGTGGTGCGGAGACGCATGAATGCGCGGTTTACCTGCGCGTTTGGGAGAATTGGGGTGCAAGTCCCCGGCTGTACCAGTAACCGTAATTCCTCTTGGCTCGGGATGTTCGCGTCGCAGATCGGACGACGTGCCCGAGTCGTTAAGGTTAAGTCGGATCGCTTCCCATCTTGCATGCGGCTGCGGCGTATGCCGCCGGTGTGCATAGGGCTCTGGAGGGAAGGGGGACCCCGATGGGGGAACTCGAGCGCAACATGCGCGATGACGTGGGGCAGCCTCAAGGCAACGCTCCAAGTACAGACAATGGGAGACAAATGGATATGTTTGTGGACGAGCGTCAGCGCGTCTCGCATCGCCGTGGCGCAATTGCGCGCGGCGTAGCCAAGCGCGGCCTGGTGGCATTCCTGGCCTTCGCGATGGCCTTTGGCACCACGCCGGCTCAGCTGTGGGCCGAGGGCGCCGAGGGCATTGCCGAGGCTGTGGCTCAGGCTGCGACGCCGAGTGAGGGCGCGGGGGCCGCGGGCGGTACTGCCGACCAGGGCAAGGCCGAGGTTTCGGATTCCGAGGGCGCGCCTGCAGCTAGTGCCGCCACTACAGAGGCGGCAACTGGCGACGAAGGCTCGGCGACGGGGGAGAGCCCTGCCACGAGCGTGCAGTCTTCGACGGCATCCGCTGGCCAAGCAGGATCTGCCGCCGCGACTGCCGTCCAGACAGAGAACCCGACAGAAACCGGCGATGTCGCCAAGAAGCAAGTCGAGGTCTCGTTCTCGATTGTCGGCACCGATGCCGACGGCAAGGCTCAGACCTGGGTGGCACCTACGCAACTCAAGCTCGACGAGGGCGCGACGGCTGCGGACGCCTTCGTTAAGCTGCAGCAGAAGACGGGCTTCAAGGCGGACTACGATGCAAACACGGCATACGGGTTCTACCTCAAGAGCATTACGTCCCCGACGGATAGCCGCACGCTTGCCTACGACGCGACAACTGGTGCCTTCTGGCAGCTCTTTGTTGATGGCGCGTCTTCCTCGGTTGGCGCGAGCAGCGTCAAGCTCACCCAGGGGCAGAAGATTGAGTTTGCCTATACGGCTGGTAGCTCGTCCCCTGTCGTTAAGGACCAGCTTGCTGCGAATGTGACCGTCATTGGTCGCGATGCCCAGGGCAAGACTCAGACTTGGGTCGATAACGCGCAGTATGTGGTGACGTCCGGCTCGAGCGCACTTGACCTTACGAAGGTCGCGCTCGAGGCGAATGACATCAACGCCGTTGCTGCGGGCTCCTTCATTCTGAGCCTTAAGTACAACGGCGTTGAGCTGGGTACGCCGCTCGATTATTCGACCCATTGGCAGCTGTTCATTAACGGCAAGTCGAGCGACTACACGGCAGACAATGTCACCATTCATGCTGGCGATACCGTTACGTGGTTCTACGGTGGCTGGGGCGACCAGTTGCCGTCCGATTCCGTCCATGCTTCCGTTCAGGTCCTCGGTAAGGACAAGGACGGCAAGCAGCAGGTTTGGGCTTCGACGGGCCAGACGAGTCTCAAGGCGGGTTCTACTGCCAAGGATCTCCTTGAGCAGACCGGCCTTACTCTCGATGCTGGCGAATCGTCTTGGGGCTGGTTCCTCAACGGCATTACTTCGCCGTTCGATGGTAAGTCCTATGGCTGGGATGCTGCGACCAATAGCTATTGGCGCTTCTACGTAAATGGCAAGTTCGCCGACGTTGGCGCCGGTGCCTACAAGCTCCAGGAGGGTGACGCCGTCACCTTTATGTATGGTGCTGACGCCGATGCCCTCCCCGGTCAGGTTCTTGGGTCCGTCGATGTTATCGGTCCCGATGTCAACGGCAACAATACTCGCTGGGGCTCGGCAAGCAATGTTTCCCTGCCCGAAGGCTCTACGGCCCAGGACCTTATTGAGACGGTTCTGAAGGCGAAGGGCGTTACGTACAACGGCTCCCAGAGTGGTGAGTACTGGTTCCTGAATTCCATTACTTCGCCGTTCGATCACAAGCCGTATGGCTGGGATGGTGCGACCAAGAAATATTGGCGTCTGTTTATCAACGGAGAGCCCTCATCTCTCTGCGCCAACCAGGTCACGCTCAAGAGCGGCGACAAGGCTACGTTTGCCTACACCACCGATAAATCGCCCATGCCCGATCCCGACAAGATTGTCGTGGACCCGAGTGCAACGACTCCTGATTGGGATGCCGAGTGGGCCGGCTACGGCAACGGTGGCAACGGTTCGACCGTAACGGATGCCAAGACACCTGCGCAGGCCGCCGGTCTTAAGTGGGCCTTCGATTGGAAGGCCGAGTCTGGTCAGCAGTATGCCAACTGCAGCGAACCTGTCATCGCTAACGGCTTTGTGTACATCGCGACCGAGAACGAGCTCATTAAGATCGATTCGTCCACGGGCAAAAAGGTTGCCTCTGCGCCGCTTGCCTCCAAGGTGAGCTATACCTCTCGTCCGATCTATACCAACGGCCTTATCATCGTTCCGCTCAACGGCGGTGCGGTCCAGGCGATTACTGCAGACAAGCTGATCTGCAAGTGGCTGACGCCTGGTTTGACGGACTTGACGCAGAGCTCCTGCACCGTCGTTTCGGACGGCGAGTATGTCTATGTTGGTACGGTCGATATTTCGTATGACGAGAACTACAACGCGACCTACGGCAACGGCTCCCTGAAGCGTATCAAGATTGCCCCGGGCGAAGTCTCTTGGCAGAACATCGACCCTGCCGAGGGCTATTACTGGACTGGTGCGGCTTTGACGGATAAGTATGCCATCGTTCCTACGAGCGCGGGCACGCTTAAGTGCATTGATAAGACGACGGGCGATGTCGTTTCGACTATGAAGCTCGGTGCTCTCGCGAACGCCGACTGTGTCGCCGATCCGTCCAATGGTTCGACCTTCTATCAGATGACGCACGATGGAAAGCTCCATGTGATTTCGCTTTCGGCGAAGGGCGTACTAAGCGAGCAGAAGACGGTCGACCTGGGTCTTACTAATAACATGAGCGCACCGGCGGTGGCTGGCGAAAACTTGATTGTCGGCGGACAGACGGCTACTGGCTCTGCTCTGGTTCTCTATAACCTGAAGACGGGTAAGACCACGATGGTCGCTGCTGCCGACGGCAAGGCGCTGCCGGCTGGCCTCAACGGTATTGCTGCTACTCCGCTGGTGAGTGTTCAGGGCGGCAAGACCTATGTGTACTTCACCGTTAACAGCGCGGATAGCAAGGATTACGTCAGCTACTCTGCTGGTGGTGGCGTGTATCGCTATACGCTCGGCGACGCAGAGGCGACGCAGATTTATGATGCGGCTGGCCATTACCAATACTGTGACTCTCCGGTCATTGCCGATGCTTCTGGCAACCTCTACTACATCAATGATTCGGGCACGCTGTTCAAGCTCGGGGCTGTTGAGTCTTGGACGGTTGCCTTTAATTCCAACGGCGGGTCTGCTTGCGACACTAAGTTTGTGGCTACGGCCGACGGCAAGCTGGTCAAGCCGGCCGATCCGACGCGCGATGGCTACACTTTCGGCGGTTGGTTCACC
>URUC01000033.1 GCA_900550965.1 uncultured Collinsella sp.
TTGAAGGCTTGGGCGAAGGCGGCCTGCTGAGGGTAGCCTAGACGCTCTGCCACCTGCGCTATCGTGAGCGCGCTATCGGCCAAAAGGTCCTGTGCTCGCTCCATACGGCGTCTGCGAATGTAGGCGCCCAGGGACTCGCCAGTTTGGGCCTTAAAGGTGGCGCATAGCTTGGAGCGGCTTGTGTAGAGCCTCTCGGCCACCTCGTTGATACCCACACGTCTGCCTTTGTCGAGCGCGCGCTCAATCATTGCCGTTGCTTCTTCGGCAATGGTTATGCTGACGCGTGTGTCTGCCGCCTGCCGCGCCTGCTTGTGGGCCGCGCGCGAACAGGCGAGCTCTGCGACCATGGTCTCCACGATGCCTTGCATATAGACGTGTCCGCCTACGGTGCGGGCGCGTTCCTCGTTAATCCGGCGCAGCGTGTGGCAGATGGCAGACGTCGCCTCCTCGTGCCATGGCTCGGCAAACGCCTCGAAGATTCCCGCGAACTCGGTGGGATAGCGGTGCTCCAGTTCGTCAAAAAATCCAGGCAAAAAGAGCACCGAGCGCGAGTGATAAAGCTGCCCTGCAAACAGCGGACTTAGCTCCTCACCGCAGCTATCTTGGATAAAGCTGCACACCGCGCTGTTCGGCCACGGCCCGCGCAGTGGCTTAAGGTTCGCAGGCGTTATGCCAGCCTTGGGCATGCATATGAGCGTGGGCGCGCTGACCTCGCTCACGCACGCGTACGGTTCGGGCGTGTATTCGGCTAGGTGCATGTTGTGCATCGGGGTAATGAAATGCTCCATGACGATGCAGGTGGGGGAAAGGGGCATGATCCATGCGCGTCCGTGCGCCCGATCGTTTGCCACCTCACCGGTAAAGACGGCGCCCTTGCCGGAAAGCTGCAGGCCAAACTGCTCAAATTGCGGTGCGTAGAGCTCGGTTATATCGGTTGCTGCCCGCCGCATTTTCAAAAGCGTCCCCTTCCTTTGCGGAAACGTCCACGCCTGGCTCGATTGTGTGCCTCGGCTAACACGCCAATGATAAGTTTCTAACGGTTAACTCTCAAGCCGTTAGAAGGGAATCTCATGGCAAAGGGATCAAAAAGGGAAGGTGGAGGCATCGGCGAGTTGCTCGCGTATGCCGGTGACCGCAAATTCCTAACGTATTTGGGCATGGCGCTCTCGGCGCTCTCGCAGCTGCTGAGCTTTGGCCCGTTCGTGTGCATTTGGCTTGTCGCGCGCGATCTGATCGCCGTGGCGCCTAACTGGAGCGAAGCCTGCGGCATCGCGACGTATGGCTGGTGGGCCGTGGGGTTTGCGCTGGCAAGCATCGTGGTCTATTTCGTGGGGCTCATGTGCACGCACCTGTCTGCGTTTCGCTGCGCGTCCAATATTCGCAAGACTACGAGCGAGCACCTGCTTAAGCTGCCGCTTGGCTACTTTGACACACACGCCACCGGTGAGCTGCGCCGTATCGTAGACGGATGCGCCGCCTCCACCGAGACCCTGCTCGCGCACATGCTACCCGATATCGCCGGCGCCACCGCCATGGTCGCAGGTCTGCTCGTGCTGCTTTTCGCCCTCGATTGGCGCTTGGGCGCGGCATGCCTTATCTCGGTCGCCGTTTCGCTTGGCGCCATGGCCACCATGATGAGCGGCAAGGGCGCCGAGTTCATGAAGGCCTACATGGGCGCGCTGGTCAAGATGAACAAGACCGGTACCGAATACGTACGCGGCATTCCCGTGGTCAAGGTGTTTCAGCAGACGGTCTATTCCTTTAAGGCGTTCCACGACGCGATCGCCGAATACGCCGACATGGCACAAAGCTATGCGGGCACGTTTTGCCGAGGTCCGCAGGTACTCAACCTTACCGCGCTCAATGGTCTTGTGACATTCCTGTTGCCCGTGGCGTTGCTGTTGGCGCCGGGCGAGACGGACTTCGCGCATTTTATGGCAAACTTCACGTTTTACGCGATCTTTTCGGCCGTGGTACCGACGGCCATGACCAAGCTCATGTTTGTGGGCGAGGCCTCTCAGATGAGTGCCGATTCGCTGGCTCGCATTCGAAGCGTCATGGATTCCAAGCAGCTCTCCGTGCCCGCGCAACCCAAGCACCCTGCCGGTGGCGACGTGCGATTTGAGGACGTGAGCTTTACGTACGAGGGTGCCGAAGCACCTGCCGTTAGCCATGTAAGTTTCAGCGTTCCCGCTGGTAGTGCCCTTGCGCTTGTGGGCCCTTCGGGCGGCGGCAAGTCAACCTGCGCAAGCCTGATTCCTCGTTTTTGGGATGTCTCTTCGGGTCGAGTGCTCGTAGGCGGTGTGGACGTTCGCGATATGGATCCGCACGAGCTTATGGACCAGGTCGCCTTCGTGTTCCAGACCAACCAGCTGTTCCGGCAAACACTTGCCGATAACGTGCGTGCCTCCAAGCCCACGGCCACTGACGACGAAGTGCGTGCGGCCCTCTCTGCAGCTCAGTGCGACGACATTGTGGCCAAGCTCCCGCAGGGTATTAACACCATGCTCGGTGCTGGAGGGGCATATCTTTCGGGCGGCGAGGTGCAGCGCGTGGCACTCGCCCGCGCGATCCTTAAAGACGCACCTATCGTGGTGCTCGATGAGGCCACGGCGTTTGCCGACCCCGAGAACGAGGCGCTCATCCAGCGTGCCTTTAGCAAACTGGCGGCGGGTCGCACAGTCATTATGATCGCGCACCGGCTTTCGACCGTGGTGGGGGCCGACAAGATCGTGGTGCTCAACCAAGGTAGCGTGCAGGAGACTGGCACCCATGCCAAGCTGCTGTCCCAAAACGGTCTATACGCCAAGATGTGGGCCGAATACGAACAGGCCGCGAGCTGGAAGATCACTGCTGCCGCGGATGCCGCCGTCACGAAGGGAGGCGAGGCCTAAATGTTCGCCTCATTCCAAAAGAAGTACTTCCTATCCGATAAAGGCGTCGCCGGCGTAAAACGCGGCATTTTCTGGACCGCGCTCACCAATCTCATTACCATGGCCGGCATGGGCTTATTGTTCCTGGTCATGGCCGGTTTTGTCGAACATCTCGCCACCGGTGCCGACCTGCCGGATGCCCTGCCGATTGTGGGCGGCCTCCTGGTCTTTTTCGTGTGGCTCTTTGCCTCTAACTGGCAGCAGTATTACTACACCTACTGCATCTTTTACGAGGAGTGCGGCAAGCAGCGTATGGAGATTGCCGAGCGCTTGCGCAAGCTGCCGTTGTCGTTTTTCGGCCGTCGTGATCTGGCCGATCTAACCGAAACCATCATGGGCGACGTTCAGACTATGGAGCACGCCTACAGCCACGTGCTGGGAGAGCTTTGGGGTGCCATCATCGCAAGCGTCATTGTGTTCGTGGCGTCGCTGTTCTTTTGCTGGCAGCTGGCGATTGCGGCGTTTTGGAGCGTTCCCGTGGCCTTTGCCGTGCTGTATCTGACGCGCGGCCCCATGATCCCGGTGTTCGACCATGTGCGTGCCGAGAAGGTCAAGGTCACCGAGGCGATCCAGGAGACGCTCGACTGCGTGCGCGAGATCCGCGCGACCAACCAGGAGGCTCATTATCTTGAGGGGCTCAACGCCGTGATCGATGCCGAGGAGCGCGAGACCACCAGAGGCGAGCTCGCCAATGGGCTTTTGGTCAACTCCGCCTTTGCCATCCTGCGCCTGGGGATTGCCACCACGTTGGTCACGGGCGCTGCGATGGTCGCCTCCGGCCAGGTCGACTTTTTGATGATGTTTGCCTTCCTGCTTATGGTGAGCCGCATCTATGCGCCCTTTGATCAGGCGCTGATGCTGATGTCCGAGCTGTTTGCCGCCGAGTCGTCGGCCAAGCGCATGCGTTCCATCATGGAAGAGCCCGTGGCGCGGGGCAGCGAGCAGTTTGAGCCCGTAGGCCACGATGTGGTGTTCGATCACGTGGCATTTGGCTATGGTGCGGGCGAGGACGGCCGCGCCGGCGAGAAAGTTCTTACCGATGTGAGCTTTACCGCCAAGGAAGGCGAGGTCACGGCACTGGTCGGTCCTTCGGGTTCCGGTAAGTCTACGGTGAGCCGCCTGGCCGCACGCTTTTGGGATGCCACCGAAGGCACGGTCACCGTGGGTGGCGTGGATGTTGCGAGCGTGGATCCCGAGGTGTTGCTGCGCGACTACGCCATTGTGTTCCAAGACGTGCTGCTCTTTGACGACACGGTGATGGGAAACATCCGTCTTGGTCGTCGCGATGCCACCGATGAGGAAGTGCTTGCTGCCGCGCGTGCCGCCAACTGCGACGAGTTTGTGAGCCGCATGCCGCAGGGCTATGACACCATGATCGGCGAGAACGGCTCCAAGCTGTCCGGCGGTGAGCGCCAGCGCATCTCTATCGCCCGTGCGCTGCTCAAAGACGCGCCTATCGTGCTGTTGGACGAGGCGACGGCGAGCTTGGATGTGGAGAACGAGACCGTGGTTCAGCAGGCGCTCTCCCGTCTGCTTGCAGGTAAGACGGTTATCGTTATTGCCCACCGTATGCGTACGGTGGAAAATGCCGACAAAATCGTTGTGCTCAAGGATGGTGTGGTTGCCGAGCAGGGCACTCCGGCGCAGCTCAAGGCGGCAGGTGGAGAATTCGCCCGCATGGTGGCGCTGCAAAAGGAAGCAGCTACCTGGCAGTTGTAAGAAGGGGCAAAGGGACAGTCCCTTTCTCACATTGACAATCGGTTACTCCGCATCGTTAATTTTCAAAAGGTTAGCCATGGCTGACCTAGATAGTTAGATAAAATTGAGATATTTCAAAAGCGTGCTCGAGCAAACTTGTTTACTCGGGTGCTGAGGCACCATGCCGCGTCCAATGCGGCAAAAGGGAGAAGCAACATGAAGAAGTCGACGTTCAATACCCTGCTTGTCGGTGGCGGTTTTCTGCTTGGCACGGCCGGCATCAAGCTGCTTACCAGCGCTCCGGTCAAGAATGCCTGCGTGCAGGGTATCGCGTGCGGCATGCGCATCAAGAACGGCTACCAGGACATGGTCGAGCAGGCCAAGGCTAATGTCGACGACATGGTTGCCGAGGCGGCCTATATCACCCAAAGCGAGGCCGCTGCTGACGAGGCAGCCGAGTAACGCTCCCAGGCACAAACTATGAGATTCTCGATTATCAGCGAGATCCCCGGCAGGACCCGTCTTCAATTGGCGGGTCCTGTGCCAGAGAGCGATCTCGATGCACTTCTTAAGCTTGGCGGCGACATCGACGGCGTGCACAAGGTGCGCGTCTACGGCCGCATCGGCCAGATGGCACTCGAATACGACGAGTCGCGCCGCGATGCCGTGCTGGCCGCCGTCGGTGCGCTCGACGCTCAGGCCATCGCCGACGCAAAGACGGGTTACGTGATGCAGCTTGAGCCACGCAAGCACAAGCTCGTCATGGATCTTGCCACACTTATCGGCGCCCACTACGCGCGCCGCTGGTTCTTGCCGACGCCTCTGCGTGCTGTGTTTGTCGTGGCCGGTTACATGGCATTTTTGCGCGCCGCCCTCCGTGAGCTCGCGCAGCCGCGCCTGACCGTTCCCGTGCTCGATGCTTCGGCCATTGGTATCTCGTTTGTCAAACGCGACGTCGATACCGCCGGCCAGACGATGTTCCTGCTCAACGTGGGCGAATTGCTCGAGGACTACACGCGCGCCATGAGCGAAAACGAGCTCATCAACTCGCTGCTCGACGTGCCCGATAAGGCACAAAAAGTGGTCGGTGACACCGAGGTAAGCGTTGCCGCCACCGAGCTCGAGCCCGGCGACTTGGTAGCCGTGCGCACTGGCATGTCCATTTGCATCGACGGTGTTGTCGAGCAGGGGAGCGCTATGGTCAACCAAGCGACCCTGACCGGCGAGCCGCTGGCCGTCGAGCGTAGCGCAGGCGACGACGTGTTCGCCGGCACCGTCGTGGAAGACGGCAGCATCTTGGTGCGCGTGCGCGCCAATACGGCGCAAACCAAACTGCGCTCAATCGTCTCGCTCGTGCAGACGGCCGACTCGCTCAAGTCCGAGGGCCAGTCGCATATGGAGGACCTTGCCAACAAGATCGTCCCGTGGAACTTCCTGCTCGCGGGCCTGGTTGCGCTCACCACGCGCAGCCTTATCAAGACCTCGGCGGCACTGATGGTCGACTACTCGTGCGCACTCAAGCTCACGGGTTCCGTTGCCGTCATGACCGCTATGAGCGATGCTGCCAAGATGGGCGTCATGGTCAAGGGCGCGAAGTACTTTGAGTCGTTTGCCAAGGCCGACACCATTGTGTTTGATAAGACCGGCACGCTGACCGAGGCGCAGCCGCGCCTGGCTTGTGTGCTGACGACCGACGGCTGGAGCGAGGACGAGGTCCTGCGCCTTTCTGCCTGCCTGGAGGAGCATTTCCCGCATCCGGTGGCGCGTGCCGTGGTCAACGCCGCCCGCGAGCGCGGGCTCGAGCACCGCGAGCGCCATGCTGCGGTCGAGTACATCGTGGCACATGGTATTGCTTCGTCCATCGAAGGGCGTCGCGCGATTATCGGCTCGGCACACTTTGTGTTTGAGGACGAGAGCGCGCAGCTCGATTCCGACATTAAGGAGCGCATTGAGTCCCAGATGCAGGGCCTGTCGCCGCTGTATCTGGCGGTCGATGGGAAGGTCGTCGGCGTGCTCGGCATCGAGGATCCGCTCAAGGCCGGGGTCCGTGAGGCCATCGCCGACCTGCACGCGTTGGGCGTTAAGCATGTCGTTATGCTCACGGGCGACTCGGAGCGCACGGCCGAGCGCATTGCTCGCGAGGCAGGGGTCGACGAGTTTAAGGCCGAGCTGCTGCCCGAGGACAAGTACGCGTATGTGGAGCGCATTAAGGGCGAGGGGCGCCACGTTGCCATGGTGGGCGACGGTGTCAACGATTCGCCGGCGCTCGGTTTGGCCGACGTGGGCTTGGCGATGGGTGGCGGAAGCGACATCGCCAAGGAGGTTGCCGACATCATCCTGGCGGATACCGATCTGGCCGCAATCGTGCGCCTGCGCCGCATGAGTCAGGGGCTTATCGACCGTCTGACGAGTTCGTATTCCAAGGTGATGCTCACCAACTCGGCGCTGTTGGCATTGGGTATTACCGGCATGATCACTCCGCAGACGTCGTCACTGCTGCACAACGGCTCGACGATCGCCTACAGCCTGGGCAACGCAAAGGCGTACCTGCGTTAGCAGACGTGTTCGGCCACGTTATCTGGCCTGCGCCCAGACGGCATCGGTGTCGTCCAGGCGCAGGCCTTTTGCATTTGACCATTCGCTAGCCTCTCTATATAGTGTTGCTAGCGGTGCTAGCAATTGAAGGGAGCGGGATCAACGTGGGCGCTGTTAGCGGCATGGCGCAGGTGAATGTTCGCGTAGATCGCTCGGTTAAAGAGCGCGCCGAGGAAGCGCTGCAGCTTTCGGGCAGGTCACTGCCCGAGCTCATCAAAAAGGTTGTGGCCAAGGTCGCGCAGGGTGGCGGGCAGTGCGAGGAAGTGCTTGCGGCCGTCGACAACCGGCAGCAGACCGTCGCGCACGATACTCCGTTCGCCGCATCATGGGCGGCGGCGGATCAGCTTTACGCGGACCTGGGCATCGCTACGTCGTCCGTATCCGACGATCGCGATTGGGACACAATCTATTCCGAAGCCATGGACGAGCGCTATCGCCAAAAGGGGATGATCCAGTGAGTGGGGCGCCTCTCAAGATCATGGTGGACGCCAACGTATGGGTTGATTCGTTTTGCGTCGACCATGCCGAGTCGCTTGCCGCGCGTGCGTTTATTGGGCAGGCGACGGAGACGGGAGCGTTGCTGTTCTTTCCGGTGCATATCGCTAAGGACGTGCTGTACGTTGTCCAACACGAGCTCAAGCGTAGCGTTCTTGCCAGCGGGGGAGCGCTCGACGAGGCTTCTGCCCGCGCGATTGGCGATGCGGCGCTGGCGTTTGTTCGGAACATGACCGAAAACGCCACGGCCGTGGGTGCGGATGCGTCGGACCTTTGGCTGGCCGACAAATATCTGACGCTCCATCGCGATTACGAGGACAACTTGGTACTCGCCGCATGCAAACGCGCGCAGGTCGATTACTTGGTGACCAACGATCGCAAACTGCTCGAACATGCCGATCTTGCAGCAAAGACCCCGCGCCAAATGATGCCGATTCTTGCTTTGGCCGAACGCGGCGGCGCGGCTATCGGTTGACGCGAACTGTTTGCGGGCCTCTTGGACGACGATGCGCCAAGGGGCCCGCGTCTGCTATTTACAAAAGCTCGGCCTTGATGGCAGGACTTTCTGCGAGCTGCTCGGTGGCCTTTTCGTCGGAGCTGTCGAGTGCTGCCAAGCTGCGGTAGACCCACTCGTTGACCTGGGTGTTCTTGACGCCTGCGGTCTGCATAAGGGCGCCTACCTCGCGGATTGCTGCGAGCAGATCAGCTTTGGGACCCGCGAGCTCGACCTCGATGCCGTGGTAGGCGGCCACGCCGCGGTTCTCACTCACGTGGTCGATAAAGCCCTCGACGGTCTCAAGCTGCTGGGCGAGAGCTGCATCATCGTCAGCGTCCAGCGCGACGAGTGCGTTCGATACCGTGAGGGCGGGATGTCCGCAGGGGACAAAGCCCTCGATGACATCCATAGCTTCGGTAATGGTTGAGCCCAGGCCTGCGAGGGCATTGACGAGTTGCTGCTTGGTATCCATAACGGTCCTTTCGACGGGTCAATTTTGCTTGGCGAAAATATACGTGACGCGATCGGTAGCAAAAGTGTGAAGTGCGGCGCACATTGGGGTCTTCACAGCTCGTGCATAGAACAGCTGTTGGCTTTCAGAACGTGGTAAGATAACACTTCACAAGCGGGGCTCGCCCCGCATGTTCCTTGAAAAGTCGACGGTTATCGGGTGTTTGCAGGCCCGATACCATCCAGACTTTCCCGACATCCGGGGGCGACTGGTTTCGACACGATAGCTCTGAGAGAGGAAGCAAGCCGAGGTCTCCTCGCCTCGTTAAACAGGGGTACCGTCAAATTGAATTGACAACAACTCTTCTTTTGAGCCTATGGCTCTCGCTGCTTAATTTATAGCGGCGCGTCAACCCGGTGATTTCCCCGACACCGGCGCGACGTCATTTTAGGGGAATGCTCCTGCGCACGTAATCGGTATGGCGCAGGCTAAGACCGAACCGGTTAGGACACCGCGAGCGTGTCGCTGCGCGCAAAGCGTCCGAGACTAAACCAGCGACTGAGCTTGGAGATGCCAATCAGGGGGCTTTCGTGGACCGGAGTTCGATTCTCCGCGCCTCCACCAATAGTTACAGGCAGGTAGAGAAGTGTCTCTACCTGCTTTTTTATTACTTACAGATACCGCGGAGAATCGAACTCTGTGCAGGGCGCGAGCGTTAAGCAAACGCGGAGCGTTTGTAGCGAGCGGGCGAGGACGCCGACAGGCGGCCGAAACCGGTGCGTATTTGCGAAGCAAATACGCGGATTCTCCGCGCAATGCCCCAGCCCAATATAGATGCGATGTTTATCGAATTTCAGCTGGCCTCGCCCAGCATCAACGGATCCCCCGTACCGCGGAGAATCGAACTCTATGCAGGGCGCGGGCGTAAAGAAAACGCCTCAGTGACGCAGAGTGGGACGCGTTTTCCCAATGACTGCCCAGGCGGAAACCGCATCCCGGAATCTAAGCTCGGAATGGGATACATTTTCCGGATGACGCCTCAAGTGGAAGCTGCGACCCGGAATCGAGCCGTAGAGTGGGACATGCTTTCCCCATGGCAACCCAGGCGGAAAGCGCATCCCGGAATCGCCCCTCAGAACGGGACGTGCTTTCCGCCAGCCGCCCCCTCAACTCCAAAACCCATGCGCCCTCCATCCCAAAACTGGGTAGAAGAAAGTCAAAACGCAATCGCAGGAGGTCAATATGACTGCAGAAGATAAGGCAAAGAACGCCGGCAAGGTCGCGCTCGTCTTGGAGGGTGGCAGTTTTCGTGGGCAGTTTACCGCCGGCGTGCTCGACGTTCTCATGGAGGCCGGTGTCGAAATTCCGGCGGTATATGGCGTATCGGCCGGTGCGCTCAACGGCGTCAACTACAAGTCACACCAGATCGGTCGCGTCAATCGCATCAACCTGACCTTCTGCAATGACAACCGCTACATGGGTGCCGCATCCTTCGCATCCACGGGCTCCATCGTGGGTTACGACTTTATCTTCAACGATATCCAGGACCGCCTGGATCCCTTTGACAACGAGGCGTTCGACGCGAGCCCCATCGAGATGTACGCCGTCGCGACGGACATGCTGTTTGGAACCGCTGCCTACCTGCCGGTCAAAAGCGCCGTGCTCGACCTCGATGCTGTGCGCGCCTCCACCTCGCTGCCGCTGGTGACGCCGCCGGTCGAGATCGACGGGCACAAATACGTCGACGGCGGCGTGGCCGATTCGGTTCCTATCGAGCATGTGCTCGAGGAGGCGGGCTTCGACCGTGCGGTCGTCATCGTCACCCAGGACCGCTCGTACGAGAAAAAGCCCTACGAGTTTATGCCTGCCGCGCGCGCCCGCTATGCCGACTACCCCTACCTGCTCGAGGCTATCGAGACGCGCCACGACCGCTATAACCTCCAGCGCATGCACCTGTGGAAGTATGAGCGCGAGGGCCGCGCGCTGGTCATCGCTCCGCAAAAGCCGGTCGAGGTCGGCCATGTCGAGCACGATCCGGCAAAGCTTTTGGACCTGTATATCCAGGGCCGTCAGGAGGCAAAGCGCCTGCTCGCGGAAATCCAAGAGTTCGTTGAGCGCTAGCGACGGCGAACCCTCAAAAAATGACAACAGCTAAAGAGTTGGAAAAATCACGGCTCGTGGATGACATGTGCAGAAACTCTGGTCGGAGCCAAAATACCTGTTGACTCGTACGGCGAGCGGGGTAATATGGACGGGTTACTTGCAGAGCCCCGTGAATCTCTGTAACAACACGTACTGTACATGGAGGAGTCTAAGTGATTTCGAAATCGACTCACTACGCCAAGCAGGGCGAGGTCCAGCGCAACTGGGTTCTCGTCGACGCCGATGGTGCTGTCCTGGGCCGTCTTGCCACCCAGATCGCAATGATCCTGCGCGGTAAGAACAAGCCCCAGTTCACGCCCAACAGCGACTGCGGCGACTTCGTTGTCGTCATCAACGCCGATAAGGTCCAGCTTACCGGTAACAAGGCCGACACGAAGACCTATTATCGCCACAGCGGCTACAACGGCGGCCTCAAGGCTGAGAGCTTCCGCCAGGCTATGGAGAAGCACCCGGAGAAGGTCATCGAGCGCGCCGTTCGCGGTATGCTGCCCAAGACCACCCTCGGCCGTGCCCAGATGACCAAGCTTAAGGTCTACGCTGGTGCCGAGCATCCGCATGCTGCCCAGAACCCCACGAAGATTGAGCTGGAGGCTTAAAGATGGCTGAGAACACCGTTGTCTACCAGGGTACCGGCCGTCGTAAGAACGCCGTCGCCCGCGTCCGTCTCGTCCCCGGCACCGGCAAGGTGACCATCAACAAGCGTGACGCCGAGCAGTATTTCGGCCGTCATCAGCTCGTTGAGAACGCCCTTGCTCCCTTCAAGGTGACCGACACCGCCGGTCAGTTCGACGTTATCGCTCTGTGCGATGGCGGCGGCATCTCCGGTCAGTCCGGCGCTCTGCGTCTGGGCATCGCTCGCGCTCTTCTGAACGCTGGCGACTACCGTGCTGACCTCAAGAAGGCCGGTTTCCTTACGCGCGATGCTCGCGTGGTCGAGCGCAAGAAGTACGGCCTCAAGAAGGCCCGCCGCGCTCCCCAGTTCTCCAAGCGCTAAGGTTTTATCTCCTTTCGAGATACAATGTACAAGCGGGGCCTGCCGATTCCTCGGCGGGTCCCGCTTTTCTTTTTCGACTAGGGTGGGCGGTTGTATATCGCCTGCTAGGGAAGGAGCGATCCTATGCCCCAGAACATCTTCGGTACCGACGGCGTCCGTGGCGTCGCCAATGCCGACCTCTCGTGCGACCTCGCGTTTCGCCTGGGCCGCGCGGCGACCAAGTTCCTTGGCCCGGACATCTGCATCGGCCGCGACACACGTCTTTCGGGTACCATGCTCGAGAGTGCTCTGACCGCTGGCATTATGGCAGAGGGCGGCCGTCCGCATTGCTGCGGCGTTATCCCTACGCCGGCCGTGGCGCTGCTCACCGTCCAAAACGAGCTCGACGGCGGCATCGTCATCTCTGCTTCGCATAATCCGCCGGAGTTCAACGGCATCAAGTTCTTTAGCCGCAAGGGTATGAAGCTTCCCGATGCTGTCGAGGAAGAGATCAGCGCCTGGGTCATGTCCGAGGAAGCCATGGCTGCCGATACGCTGCCGACTGGCGCCGGCGTGGGCCACATTATCAAGATGAAGGACGCTCGCAAGGCATACGTCGACCACGCCATCGAAACACTTGATGGCCTGAGGCTCGATGGCCTAGTCGTTGCCGTCGACTGCGGTCATGGCGCTTCTTGCCAGACCACGCCTGCCGCGCTGCAGCGCCTGGGCGCCACGGTCCATGCCATCAACACCGATTACTGCGGCACTGACATTAACGTTGAGTGCGGCTCCACTCACCTTGAGCCCCTGCGCGAGCTCGTGCTGCGCACCCATGCTGACATCGGCCTGGCCCACGACGGCGACGCCGATCGCGTGCTGTTCGTGGACAGCGAGGGCAACGAGATCGATGGCGACTACATCCTGGCCATCTGCGGTTCTGACCTTGCCGCCCGCGGCAAGCTCGCCAACTCCGAGATCGTCTCGACCGTCATGTGCAACCTGGGCTTCTCCATCGCTATGAAGGAGCAGGGCTTCGAGATGGTTCAGACCGCCGTGGGCGATCGCTACGTTCTGGAGCGTATGCTCGCGGATGGCGCCGTCATCGGCGGCGAGCAGTCCGGCCACATCATCTTCCTGGAGCACAACACCACCGGTGACGGCCTGGTGACGGCTCTGCAGCTTCTGGCCGTGCTCAAGCGCACCGGTCGTACCCTCACCGATCTTGCCGGCATCATGAAGAAGTACCCGCAGGTACTCGTCAACGTGCATTCCGACAACAAGGCTGGTCTGGACGATTGCCAGCCCATCTGGGATGCCGTCGCTGCTGCCGAGAAGGAGCTTGACGGCCGCGGCCGCATTCTGGTGCGTCCGAGCGGTACCGAGCCGCTGGTCCGCGTTATGGCCGAGGCCGAGACGCACGAGCTGACCCAGCGCGTTGTCGACGACATCGTCGAGGTTGTCAAGCGCGAACTTCCCTAATGGTCAAAAACGAGTGCCAAGTGGTAAACTGTTAAAGCTATTTTGGTCGATTGGTATGTCCGAGGGGGAGCATGTTCACTAAAGTCCTAAGGTCTTTTGGTATGCGTGGTCGAGTCCTTACGCTGGATGCTCCCATCTCGGGCGACGTCATTCCGCTTTCCGAGGTCAATGACCAGACATTTGCCACCGGGCTTTTGGGCCAGGGGGTGGCGATTCAGCCTACCGGCACGCGTGTGATTGCACCGGCTGATGCCAAGGTCGAGGCCATTTTTCCCACGGGACACGCTGTTGCGCTTAACACGGTCGATGGCTTGGACGTGCTCATCCACGTTGGTTTGGACACTGTTCAGCTTGAGGGCAAGCACTTTACCGTACATGCGCAAGTGGGCGACATCGTCCATAAGGGCGATGTGCTCATTGAGTTCGATCGCGAGGCAATTGCTGCCGAGGGCTACGATGTGACGGTTCCCATCTTGGTGTGCAACTCTGTTGAGTTCTCGAGCATCAAGGGCTCCGTTGGCGTGCATGTCGAAGAGATGGACCAGCTCATCGTTGCTCGCGAGCGCTAGCAAGTGCACGTGGCCATTAGCCTACAATTCAAACACGTTTACGGAGGGCGCCCTTGAAAGAGGACGCCCTCCGTGGCAAGATGGGATTTGTCCGAAGCTAAAAGGCTTCGGGTCACCGTGGACGGGCAGGGGCCTCGACGCGGCTAGACACGAGACACATACATTACGCGACCTCGCCCTGGTGGCCGCACACGTTGGTTGCGGCCGACGCGGGCCGCGGGCAAGTGCTTGTAAGGGGAGCCTTGCCTCTCTTGTACGAGAAAGGACGCGTAATGAAGATCATTAAAGCTAAAGACTACGAGGATATGAGCCGCAAGGCCGCCAATATCATCTCGGCGCAGGTTATCCTCAAGCCCGACTGTGTGCTGGGCCTTGCCACCGGCTCCACCCCGATCGGTGCCTACAAGCAGCTCGCTGCTTGGTACGAGAAGGGCGACGTCGACTTTGCCGAGGTCAGCACCTACAACCTGGACGAGTATCGCGGCCTTTCGCACGACGATCCCCAGAGCTATCACTACTTCATGCGTGAGAACTTCTTCGATCACATCAACATCGACCTGAACAACACGCATGTGCCCGACGGTTCCAACCCCGACGCCGCCGCTGCCTGCTCTGAGTACGACAAGATCGTCGCCGCCGCCGGTTACCCGGATCTGCAGTTGCTCGGCATTGGCAACAACGGCCACATCGGTTTCAACGAGCCCGATGACCACTTCTCCAAGGGCACGCACTGCGTCGACCTCACCGAGAGCACCATTCAGGCCAACAGCCGCCTGTTCGACAGCATCGACGATGTCCCCCGTCAGGCCTACACCATGGGTACCCAGACCATCATGTATGCCCGCATGATCCTGGTCGTCGCCAACGGCGAGGCTAAGGCTCAGGCCGTGCATGACATGTGCTACGGTCCGGTTACGCCCACGTGCCCGGCTTCGATCCTGCAGCTGCACACCAACTGCGTTGTCGTTGCCGACGAGGCCGCCCTTTCGCTCTGCGAGTAGCGCGAATCCTGCATCTCGACATAGCCTTGCCTAAGGCCTCCGCTTTGCGGGGGCCTTTTTGCTATCCCTTTCTGTCCACTTGACCAAAATCTTGTCGCAAGCTTGACGAATGCCGGATGCCCAACAGCTTGATTCATTCCATACCAGATTCTATGCAAAAATGCCACTAAAAGGTCGTAGACGGTAGCGGGTGCTAGGCGAGTTGAATGACATAGCTGAACCTTGTTCATCTGCGTTACACTGCCGCTTAGATGGGACAAGCTGACAAGCTCATTTACCTGCTTAAAGACCGATTAGTCGGGGGATTAATAACAATCGGCCCTCGCTGTACAAAAACTTGCCGCTTGCGTACCAAAAGACAACCTAAAACACAAGGTCGCTCTATACATAGCGCGGCTTGTATGGTCTTGCGGTTACAGTGTCCATACGGTCGAGTTGAGGAGCGGGCATGGTAAACGATTTGAGCAGTATAGACGACCTCGAGCTGATGCCGCTGGGCGGAGGCTATATGGTGCGACGCGAACGCTTGATGAATGAGCTTCTCGCCAAGGGCCGAAAGGCCGGCATCGTGGTTCTTTATGCGCCCGACGGGTTTGGGAAGACCTCGGTGCTGCTGCAGTACACCCATGAGGTTAAATGCGACCCGACGCGAGGTCCCGTGCGGATTATCGAGGCCGATCGCGCCACTGGGCGCGAGGTGTTTATGCAGCTCGAGGTGGTTACCGAAGAACTCAAAGACAAACCGCACTCCCTTATCGCGATTGATAATGTGCCAAACCTCGATCAGCACGATACCGAAGACCTCATCGACAGGATTCGCGGCCTGCGCGCCATGGGGGTAGGGGTCTTTATCTCCTGCCGTCCTTCAAATCGTCAGCTGATTCATGGGCTGGGCGATTCGGTTAAGATCAATGCGCAGATGCTCAAGGTGCATGCCTATGAGTATTCGGCGTGGGCATCGGCGTTTTCGATCAGCACATCGCTCGACTTTTATCAGCTCACGCAGGGCGTGCCCGAGCTCGTTTCGGCATTGCAGACGGGTCTGTATGGCCAAGGCGACGTAGCCGGTCTGCTCGAAAACGAGATTGTCAACGTATATGGCGCGGCACTTGTCGATCTGGCTTCGCTCGACAATAATGCACTGTTTTGCGTGGCATGTCTCATGATTTTGATGGGCGAGGGCAATATCGCAGAACTCGAGGCTTGCGGGGTGAGGCTGTCGATGGTCGACCAGTCCTACTTTGTACGCGACTACCCGATCTTTGGCTTGGATCCCGCCGAGCGGAGTTTTACGTGTCTGGGTACGGAGGATAACGGACGCTTGCGTTTGCGTAAGTTGGTGGCCGAGGTTCGCCCCGAACTTGTTCCGAGGGCGGCCCGGATTTTGCTTAAGGCGGGCCGATGCGATGCGGCGATGGGCCTGGCTGATGCCTTTTTGGACCGTGAGGCGGTCCTTGAACTTGCTGGGCAGTATGGGGTCGATCTGGCTCTGACGGGGCACGGGGCCGATATCTGCCGAGCAGCGCTGGGCACGATCGATGCCGACGATTCGGCTCCAGAGCCAACGCCTGCCGAGGCGCTTGGCGTATATCTGGCAGCGGTCAGCGTGTCCAATACAAAGCTCGCTCGCTATATGGCATCGGTCATCGAGCGCGGGGGCGAACGGGCGGCCTGCGAAATAGACCCTGTTTCATGGAGGGTGGCCCAGACACTGACGGCTGTTTGCTATGGGGACAACGGGCTTGGGCTCCCTACGAACCTGGCCGTGCCAGAAATCGAGACATCCCATACCGCACTCGATATGTTGTCTGCGCATATCGAGATCAAGCGATGCCTGACCGAACGGGGAAATGGCGGCGGCGTTCTACAGCAGCTCAAAACGAGCAAGGCCTACGACTGCGAGCTCGACATCGCGGGGATTGTTATACGGGCCGATAGCATGCTGGTGGAGCTCTTTGACGGGTCGTTTACGGGAACCGACGAGCGCGACGACGAGATGACGGTGGTGCGGGAGGCGCTCGACGTACGTGGGCTTAAGGCGATGGCTATCTGGGTGCGCATGGTGTTGGCGGCACGGCGGCTCCTTTCCGGCTTGCCGGTAACCGACGACGCGGCGTTCAACGAGCTCGATCGTTTTGCCGTGCGCATGCGCGACAACCAGATTCAGCTGTTTGGCCTGTTGCTAGAAGGCTGGCAGTCGCTGGCAGAGGGACGGCCGGTTAATGCAAAGTTCCGTGCGGTCCAAGTGCTCAAACTTGCCGAGGAGTCGATTGCGTACATGCGCGATAACGCATTGCTGCTGGAGCGCGCGGCATATCTGCGTAACACCTCGATGGTTTCGGTGCGCGAGGAAGCGGAGCTACTCGATATAAGCCAGACGCAGGTTGGTGGAGCGGAGGCCTGGATGGTGGCGCTGCATTTGGCCTGTGCGGGGCGAGATAGCGATCTTGCGGCCTGGATGTCCATGAATCGTGCGGGGATTCTAGAGCCATCGTATCGGCTCTTTGCGCGCCTTGCCATGCATTGTCTGGGCGAGCCGGCGGGCAGGATACGCAAGAAGCTTCCTGTGCGCGAGCTGTCGCGGTACTCGCTGCGCGGCGATTTGGAAGGGGAGGGCGAGCGCCTGTTCCAGGCCGGCGAGGTTGAAGCCGTTGATACCATCGACCATATCGAGATTCGCATGTTTGGTGCGTTTCGCGCCGAGCGCGACGGGTTTCCCATCACGGACAAAATGTGGCGCCGCAAGAAGGCGGCGACGCTTGCCGAGCGGCTTGCGCTGGGCATGGATGCGCTCGTCGATCGTGAGACGCTGGCCATGGAGCTGTGGCCCCATGCCGAGTTCAATAGCGCCCGCAACAACCTGTACTCGACGATATCGCGCCTGCGTTCGGCCTTGGGGCCGACACCGGACGGCAAGTCGTGTGTGCTGATTCAAAACGAGTGCATTGGGCTTAACGGCGATTACGTCAAGACCGATGTACGGCTGTTTGACCAGATAAGCCGCGAGGTTTTGGGAAATCGCACGGGTGCGCGCGGGCCCCATCTAGTTGAGCTGTGCCTTAAGATTGAGCAGCTTTATGCCGGACCGTTGTATGTTCCCAATGGCTGTAATCCCACCTACTTTTTGCGCATGCGACGCATTATGCAGTCAAAGTACATCGATTGCATGATCAAGGGAGCAAATGCCGCTCTAGAAGAAAACGATCTGCAGTCGGCGATTTGGCTGGCGGAGTCGGGGCTTCGGCAGGAAACGGCGCGCGAGGATATGGTGCGCTGTGCCATGCGCGTCTACAGTGCGGCGGGGCGGCGGCGCGATATCGTCGAGCTATACAGCGGGCATATGCACCATCTGAGGGAGCAGGTCAATGGCGTGCCCGAGCCCGAGACGCGGCGCCTATACGAGCGCTTGGTGGAGGGGCGGCTCAATCGCGTGCTGGTCGAGCGATAAAAAACGGGCGCCCGAATCAATCGGACGCCCGCAGACTACTCGGTATGGCCAGCCGGTTTTAGACGAGCTTGATCTTCTCGATATCCTTGCGCGAGGACTCGCGATACAGCGAGAACTTACGGCCGATGACCTGGACGACCTCGGCGTGGCAGCGCTCAGCGAGCTCTTCGGCGGCCTCGCGGGCAGAAAGGCTGGAGCCATCGAGCACGGAGCACTTAACGAGCTCGTGCTTCTCCAGGTAGGCGACCGTCTGCTCGACGGTGCCCTCGTTGACATCGGACTTACCGATGATGATGGCGGGGTTGAGGTGATGGGCCATGCTGCGAAGCTGCTTGACCTGGGCTCCTGTCAGTGCCATGGGTTCTCGCTTTCTATGTATGGGGCGCCCCGCGACGGGGCCTTAATCTACGTGAGCTGTCCCACGATAGCGCAGGAACGGCGCGGTGTGGGGCGCGTTTGCCCAGTTCAAAAAGAATGCGGATGCCGAGTGAGTGGGCGGCGTGGGCTGCGAACAAGCTATGAGCTGGGCGCAGAGACTGGCTCCCATGCAATAAATGCCCAACGAACCTTGCGGACGTGGTCGAGCATGTAGCGTCCCTGCGGCACACCCTTGGAGTCTGGCTCACCGGCATGGGGGTTCTCGATCATGTGCTGGGCGATGTAATCGCGCAGGCGGTCGATCTTATCCTCGTTGCCATGTTCGAGCATACGGGAAAAATCCGCCACACCTGCCTCAAGGCTATCGAAGGTGTCGCGTCGAGGCGATTCAAAGTATGTAACCTGCGGCAGGGCACCCATCTGAATGAGGATATTAAAAGCATACACAAAGCCATTACTGCAGGTAACCGAGGCACCGATGGCGTTCATCAGGTGCAGATCATAGCGCGGGCTGGAGTTAGCGACCATCGTGACAGCACAACGCCGACGAGCCGTTCGATCAAGCTTGGCAAGCGCATCTTTTAGGTTGGTCGTGGTGACAGAGCGACTGGCAAAGGCAGCATCTACCGCTTTCGCGACCGGTCCAACCAAATCCCAATCATCATCCCAAGCAAGCTCAAGCGGCGTTATGCGCCCCTCGAGCCGTAATACTCAATGCCGGCATCAAGGGTGCCCAACATAGCGGGGGAGAAGTCGGCTGCAATCACAGGATGCCCAGCCTGAGCAAGCGGAATAGCAATCGACCCAGCTCCACACCCCATATCAAGCACGGATTCACCAGGCTTTAACGCCAACAGCTTAATAAAGTCCCGGGCATACGGAGCAGTCTCAAGCGGCCGAAAATGCCGAGCCCTTTTATCCCACTCAAAAGAATCATCAGCCCGCCGCCGACCAGCCTGCAGGCGCATCCATTCGCCATTCCAATCAGCGGAAAGAAGCTCAGAGCGAGCGTCCCCATCAACCACGGGCCAACCTCCTAGCAACAAAAAAGCGACTCCTCCCA
>URUC01000034.1 GCA_900550965.1 uncultured Collinsella sp.
TTGTGCTTGCTAAATCGTTTGACGAGTTGATTTTTCCCCGCCGCGTCCTCCGTTAGACCGAAGGGCGGCGAACGTGAAGGAGCTGTGGTGGCGGGGATCGAGGTGCTATCTTGAAAGTCCCGTTTAAAAGAGAGGTGACGCGGTATGGAATTTTCGGCAATGTTGGGCTCGATTGGCCTATGCGTGGGCGCAATCGTAGCCGCCGCGGTCATCTACTTTGTGGTCACGGCCATTAAGGGCAAAAGAGCCGAGCGCAAGGAACGCGAGGCACTTAAGCAGCACCGTGACCAGCAGGACAAGCGCGCACGGGAATAGCTTGTCGAGTTTTGAATCCGTGCGCTAGCCGCGTTTTCGGACCAGGGCGATGTAGAAGCCCTCAAAGTCGCGGCTGGGCGGGATGGTCAGCGTGCCGGGCATACCGTTGGCGACGGACGAGACGTGGCCGGCGGCGATGGCCACGGTGAGGGCGTTGCACTCGATGCGTGGCTCTTCGCCAGCTTCCTGAGCACGGCGCGTTTCACTTTCGCTCGGCGTGCCGTCGAGGGGGATAAGCTCGCAATCCATGTGCTTGTCGAGGACCTCTTGCAGGGCGTCCTCGTTTTCCTGCGGCAAGATCGAACAAGTCGAATAGACGAGCGTGCCGCCCGGTTTAAGGGCTCCCATGGCGCGGTCCAGAAGTGCTCGCTGCGAGCGGGCACACTTGTTCAGCAGCTGCTCGGTCAGGCCGCGCAGGCTTTTCTCGTTGCCGCTGATGACGGTGCCCGTGCCGGTGCAGGGAGCGTCGAGCAGGATGCGGTCAAAGCGGAAGAACTCGTCGAGCTCGCGTGCGTCGATGCGCATAACGGGCACGTTTTTGGCACCCTGACGATGGAGGTTAGATTCGAGCTTTTCGGCGCGGGGGATGCTCATCTCACAGGCGGTGAGGTGTGCCTGTCCCTGCGTGAGGGCGGCGATCTGCGTCGTCTTGCCGCCAGGGGCCGCGCACATGTCCAGGATGTCCTCGCCTGCCTGGGCGCCCAGCACGAGCGGCGGCATCATGGACGACAGACTTTGCAGGTAAATCTTGCCGTCGCGGTAGATGTCGAGGTCCCATAGGTCGGAAACCTGGGCCTCGGGCAGGATGAGAGCGTCCGGGTACCATGCGACGGGGCGGTGGGCGATGGCGGCTGCGTCGAGCGCGGCGGCGATGTCCTCGGCGGTCGCCTTGAGCGTGTTGGCGCGCAGCGTGACCGGGCGCGTGGCGGCGGCGCCGAAGCCCTCGACCATGAGCTGAGCATCGGCGGGTGCATAGGCGCCGGCGACCGTGTCGACCATAAAGTGCGGCAGGTCGGCGGCGCAGGGGAGGGCGGCAAGCTGGTCGGAAAGCTCGGTAGCAGCAAACTGCCTGAGCTTGAGCTCGGCCTTGACCTGCTTTTTCTGCTTACGACGACGCGGCTTGGACATCCGTCTTTCCTTCCACCTAAATGATTATTCTGGGACGGGGATTAAAAAATCATTCCATGACCCCCGTCACAAAAAGACTGTACCGTGGCGCCCGGGAATGATTTTTTAATCCCCGTCCCAAAATAATCATTCCCGGGCGCGTTGCGATTGCCTAGTACTGGCTCTCGTGCTTGCTGAAGAAGTCGAAGCGCGGGGGCAGCGGCTTTACGCGGTGCTCGCCGGGCTTCTCGCCCAGGCTCTCCACGAACTCATCCGTGGAAGCGAAGATGTTATCCCAGCTAAAGAAAGCGACCGGGTCGATGTCGAAGTACTCGCAGATGAGCTCGCAGCCGGCCGGGACGATGCCGTGCATCAGGACGGTCGCCACGCGCAGCTCGGTGAAGGCATCGACGAGGGCCTGCGTCATCGCGGTGTTGGCTGGCTCGCCCTCGAGCTTGTTGGCGGCTTTGGAGGCATCGCTCCAGCGCTTGTTGGCGGCGCGCAGGTAGTCGTCGCACACGGCAAGCGCTCGGTGCGTCTCGAACTTGTACATGGCCTGCTCAAAGGCGAGGGCTGCCTGCCGGGCGGCCTCGACCACGGTGTCAGAAGCGGCACCGGCGGGGATGCAGCCGTTGCGGTAGGGGCTCTCGTCGCCCTCCTTGACGGCGACGCCGTAGAAGCAGCTGCGGGCCAGACGGTTGAACACGCCGGTCAGCAGCGCGCTCTCCTTAAGGGCCGGGTCGATAACGCGCTTGTCGTCGCAGGCGCGCACCTCGTTGCCGTCCTTGCCCTTGCCGGTCACGCGCGTGTCGTATGCCTTGGGGCTAAAGCTCACCGGCTTTTCGGACAGGCCGAGCGACAACCAGTGCGCGCGCATCTGCTCGCAGGTGTAGTGGTTGAGCAGGTCGTCTGCCGGCGGGGGAGGCGTCTGCGAGGACGAGCTGGCCTTTTTGCCCATGTAGAGCAGGTGGTAGCAGGCGCTGACGGCGCTCTGCGTGAGGTCCCAGCCCAGGGCCTCCCACATGGCGGTCTGCGCGATGCAGTAGAAGTAGATGTTGTCCTGACCGATAAACTGGTAGATCTGAGCGTCGTCAGAGCACCACCAGTCGCGCCAGTCGAGCGAGCTGTGCTGGTAGGTGGGCGCGGGCACCTGTGTGGAATCGGCAGCGGGCTCGCCCATGAGGGCGGCGTCCTGGGCGGCGACGCCCTCGGTCACGCCGGCGGCCTTGGCATCGCGTGCGAGCACGGTACGCGTATAGCTGATGGGCGCCCACAGGCTCTCGGGCCAGCACCAGCAGGTGACGTCGGTCACGCCATCGACCTCGGGCACCGGAACGCCCCAGTCGATGTTGCCGGTGATGCGGAAGGGCACGAGCGCCTTGCCGCTGCGGAAGCGCACGCCACCGTTGGCGAGCACTGCGTGGGCATCGTCGCGCTCCTTCCAGCTGGGGAAGGTGACGGTAAAGCTGCTCTTGTTGCCCTCGGGCTCCAGCACGGTGTGCTCGGGGAGCTGGTCCTCGACGGCATCGAAGGCCTCGCGGAACTTGTTCTGGATGTAGAGCTGTGCCGGCAGCAGCCACTCCTCCATGGTCTTGGAGACCACGGAGCGAACCTGCGGGTTCTGGGCGAGCTTGGCGGTGTAGGTCTTCATAAAGTCGAGGTAGGCCGGCAGGTCGAAGTAGAGGTTGTCGACCGGGCGCAGCTCGGGCACCTCGCCGGTGAGCTGGCTCTTGGGCGCGATGAGCTCCTCGGGCTCAAACTGGTGACCCAGGTCGCACTCGTCGGCGTAGGCTTTCTCGGACTTGCAGCCCTGGATGGGGCAGCGGCCGATCACCTGGCGGCCGTTGAGGAACGTGCCGGCCTTGGCGTCGTAGAACTGCAGCGTGGAGCGCTTGGAGATGGTGCCCTGTTCGTGCAGACGCTTGATAATCTCGGCGGTCACCTCGTTGTGAATCTGCGCAGCCGGCTCAAGGCCCGAGCCGCCGTAGATATCGCAGCTGATGTTGTAGTTGTTGAGGGTCGCGGCCTGGCGGGAGTGATTGGACTCGACATACTCGCCGATGGATTTATCGTAGCCTTCGTTCTCCTTGAGCTTGCGGTAGCTCTCCATGATGGGCGAGCCGTAGCAGTCGGTGCCCGAGGTGAAGATGACGTTCTCGCGGCCCAGACGGTCGCGCAGGAAGCGGGCAAAGAAGTCGGCCGGGACAAAGACGCCGCCAACGTGGCCAAAGTGAAGACCCTTGTTGCCGTAGGGCTCGCCGGCGGTAACGATGGCGCGGCGAGGCCAGCTGGGACGGTCGTTCATGGAGTATTTGGATGCCATGGGACTCCTTCGCATATGGTGAGAGCGCGGCCGGGTGCGGGGCTCGGCGGCGCGGTGGTCAATTCGTGCATATCGTTCGACATTATCGCACATGCGGGCGGGTGCGTGGCAGGGGCGCTATCCTAAGATGCTATGAATGAGATTTCCAACATACATGCGTTTGAGGACGAGGATTTTCTGCACGCCTGCTTTGTGTGGGGGATGGTCGTAGTCGGCGTGTTTGCCGTGTGCCTGGTGCCGGTGTTTATGCTGTTGGGCGGGCCTGCGGACTTGGATGCGGCCGAAGCGGGCGGCTGGACGGCGGTCGTGTGCTGGATGGTCGGTTTGATCGCGGTTTCGGCGGCGTCATTTGTCGTGCACGAGCTGGTGCATGCGGTGTTTTTTAAGCTGCTGGCGCCTGCGGGCGTGCGTGTGACCTTTGGGGCGAATCGCGAGACTGCGATGATCTATGCCTGCGCCGAGGGCGTTGTGTATTCGCGTCGGCGTTACATGGCCATTTGCCTGGCGCCGACGGTTGTTGTGACGACAGCGTTTGCCCTGGGGTTTGCGTTTTCGGGCTATCCGCTGCTGTGCTATCTGGCGGCCGGCTTGCATTTGTCGGGCTGTGTGGGCGATTGGTATTACGTGCGGACCATTTTGCGCGACCGCCGCATTGTCGCCTGCGAGGATACGTCCTTTGGCGTGCGCTTTTTTGGGTGAGGAGATGTCGATGAAGCCGTTGCTGCTGCATGCTTGCTGCGCGCCGTGCTCGTTGGAGCCGGTTCGCCTGCTGCGCGAGGAGGGGTTTGAGCCCACGATTTGCTGGACCAACCCCAATATTCAACCGCGCGATGAATGGCAGCGCCGCTTGGACGAGCTGCGCCGGTGGTGTGCCGATGGCGGCATCGAGCTCATTGAGGCGGGCGAGGACCGCGACCGTTGGGAGACCGGTGTGGCACCGCTGGGCGCCGATCGACCCCGGCGCTGTCGCGCGTGCTATGCCTTGCGCTTGGCCGAGGCGTGCCGCGTGGCCCAGGAGCACGGGTTTGAGTTTGTGGGTACGACGCTCGCCGTCTCGCCGTATCAGCTGTTCGATACCTGTAATGACGTGCTTGAGCGCTTGGCAGCGGCGCATGGGCTCACCCCGGTCATTCGCGATTTTCGTCCGTATTATCCCGAGGCGACACGCCGTTCGCGCGAGCTTGGTATGTATCGGCAGAACTACTGTGGTTGCCGCTTCTCGGCTGTCGAGGCGGCCATGGACCGCGCCCGCATCCGCGACGAGCGCAAAGCCGCCAAAAAGTAGTTCACTTGGGACGTCAGCCTGCTAGGATGTAGAGCGGACTTTAGCTATATAAGGAGAATCCGACGTGTCTATGCGTACCGATGATTTTGACTATAACCTGCCCGAAGAGCTCATCGCCCAGGCGCCTGCCGAGCCGCGCGACTCCTGCCGCCTGCTGGTGGTTGATCGCAAAGGCTCCGAGACAGGAACGCCGCTGGAGCATGGCGGCACCGTCGAGCACCGCATCTTCCGCGACATCATCGACTATATCGAGCCGGGCGACGTGCTCGTCATCAACAAGACGCGCGTGATGCCGGCCCGTCTGATCGGTCGCAAGACGGGCTCGGGCGGCGTGGTCGAGACGCTGCTGCTCAAGCGCCGCGAGGATGTTGACCCGCTGGGTCACGTTTGGGAGTGCCTGGTCAAGCCGGGCAAGCGTCTGAAGCCCGGTGCCCAGATTGAGTATCGCGCCGGTGGCGCCCATGCGCCCGAGGGCGCGCCCGTGGTGCTGACGGCCGAGGTCGTCGACTTTGTCACCGATAGTCGCGGTGGCCGCCTGGTGCGCTTTGAGCCGGCCGGCTGCAGTGCAGCCGGCGAGCCGCGCACGCTCGACGAGGCCATTCACGCCGCCGGTCACGTGCCGCTGCCGCCCTACATTACCGATTACGAGGGCGATCCCGAGAAATATCAGACCGTCTACGCCATGAAGGAGGAGCACTCGGCCGCTGCTCCCACGGCTGGCCTGCACTTCACGCCCGAGCTCATGGCCGCTATCGAGGCCAAGGGTGCGAAGTTTGCCGCCGTCGAGCTCGAGGTGGGTATCGATACCTTCCGTCTGGTGGAGGAGGACGACCCCACGCAGCACGTGATGCACACCGAGCGCTACCACGTGTCGCAGGAGGTTGTCGACGCCGTGCACAAGGCGAAGGCCGAGGGGCATCGCGTGATCGCCGTCGGCACCACCGCAGTGCGCTCGCTCGAGAGCGCCTTTGACGCGGATGCCCCGGTGTCCGATCCGGCCGTGACGGCGCGCTATTTTGAGGGCCGCGAGGACGGGGCCGATACGCTCGGCCGCGGCGACATCGTGGTGCGCGAGAACGCGACGACGCAGCTTTACCTCATGCCCGGCTCGACCTATCACGTGGTCGACGCGCTGATCACCAACTTCCACGTGCCGCGCTCCACGCTCATGATGCTCGTGAGTGCGCTTGCCACCCGCGACCAGATCATGGATGCCTACGCCGCCGCCATCGAAGAACGTTACCGCTTCTTCAGCTTTGGCGACGCGATGCTCATTTGTTAGTTACGCGGTTTTACCAAACCGCGTAACCACTTGACGCTGCAAACCCGCCAGAGCGGCAATCTGCCTTTCAACTTCGGCGGCATGACCAGAAGGTCATGCCGCCTCGTTTCAAGGCACCTTGCTCGCTCTGGCGGGTTTTCGCTGTCGGTGCCATAACATCGGCGTTTGCGTTGCTGGCGAAAAGTAGTCGTTGGGGACGTTCTTAAACGACTACTTGCTTGCGAACAGCCAGACCAGGATGATCACCAGGATTGCGGCGACTATGCAGACGATGGCGCCGGTGAATTTGATGCGTGAGTCGCGGGTACGCTCGCGCACCGCGTCCTCGGTGGCCTCGAGCTGGGCGACTTCTCGCTCGGTCTCGGCGTGTTCGGCTTTGTCTCGGGCTAAGGATCCTGCAAGCGACTCAGTGATCTCTGGGTGGTCGTGCACCTCGGTCGCCTGTTCGATAATCGACTGCGCATGCGCGGCATCTGCTTGGGCGTTGGCGATGCTCTGCTCTTGGTCGCGGCGTGCCTTGTCCTCGGCAGCGATCTTCTCGCGCAGTTCGCGCTGGCGCGTCGCGGCGGCGGTCTTCGCCGTCTGCAGCTCGTCGCGCGCGGCATCGGCCTCGGTCGTCACGGCTTGGTGCGCGCGTTTTGCGTCGGCGATGGGGGCTTGCGCCTGCTCGACGGCCTGCTCGGCTGCGGCAAGCGAGTGCTCAAGGTCGGCGGTGATGCGCGGGACATCTTCTTCGGCTTTACGCAGGGCATCTGCCGTGTCGGAGATCTGCATCGAGAGCTCGCTGGTGCGCACCGTATAGTTGGCGGGATTTGCCGAGGGATTGCGTTGCAGCTCGGCATACTCATGACGCAGCGTCTCGAGCTGGGCGCGCGTGGCGTCGACGGTTTGTTGTGCGGCGGCAATGCCGGCGTCTCGCTCGGCCTTCACCTTGTCGCGGATGCGCTTGGAATCCTCAAGACGTCGAACGAGGCGGTTGCCGGTCTCGCGCGAGCTCGCCTCGCGGGCCTCTACGGCGTCGAGCGCGGCCTTCAGGCGGAGCTCAGTCGCGTCATCCTCTGTCTTCATTTGTTCGAACTGACCCTTGAGCTCTGTCGCTTTGGCGGCGTGGGCATCACGGTCAATCTCGGCTGCCGCAGCGGTCTTTTGCGCTGTGGCGATCGCCTGGCGCTGGTCGGCGACGATCTGGTCGTAGCGGCCTGCGATATCCTGGCGCGTCTCGAGTTCCTCGGCCTGATCGGCAATGCGCTGCTCAAGTTCGGCCAGGTGGGCGCGGGCATCGGCAAGTGCCTTTTTCGCGGCGTTCATCTCGCGCATGGCCGAGGCGCCCTGGGCGATAAAGGTGCCCACGGCGTTCGCGGTGTTCGAGACAGCGGTCCCCAGATCGCGGTCCGCGGCAGGGGAGTGCGAGGCGGTCGGGCGAGCGGTGTCAGCAGCATCCGCATCGGCAGCCTGCGGCACGGCGATATTGCCGGTGCCGCCCTCGACCACAGAAAAGCCTGCTGCGTGCGGGTCGACCGCATCGGCGCCAATCGTGGGATGCTCGAGCTGCAGAAACGAGGGCATGGTGCTGCCCTGGTCGGCAACCGGAGTCTCGCCGGGTACAAAGGTCGAGGCCGCCTCGGCAGCCTCCTCTTCCTCGGCGTCAACGTCAGCGTCGGCCACGGCGTCTTTCATCGCTTTGACGGCATCCATCATGGAGTCCATGACGGCGTCGAGCTCTTCTTCCGAAGACACCTCGATAGGGCCCGCAGCTTGCGGAGCGGCATCCTGTACGGGGTCGTCGTCCTGAGCGGGCGCATCGTCGTTTTGCTCGCCTGCATCTTCGGCGCCAGGGGTTTCCGCCGTAGCGCTTTCGTCCAAGATGGGGTCGTCGAGGTCAATATCATCGCAGGTCACAGCATCAGCATCTGCGGTGACGTCTGCGGAATCATCAATATGCTGTTGAGTCTGGGGGTCCAGCTCGTCTGTCATAGGCATGTGCTCCTCATCGTTGTTTGTCACCCTATGATAAAGTCTCGCGCCGACATCCCGCGCGCCGCAGCAAAGTTTCAAAACGTGTTCGATGGCTCGATCTGATAACAATAACTCGGTCGCTTTATCCAGTTTGTACTTGACAATCCCTTCGCCGAACGACGTGGTGCCGTTCGCCTACCGCGGTCTTTTATTTTTGCTTGAACACGCTAAAGTTGCATCTCAGCTTTTGGCGCGTTTATTTGGATACGCGCAGTCGGCGGGCGTGCCCGTCGCGATTTGAAAGGACTTTGTATGGGACTTTTCACTGGTAAGACCGTGATCGTCACCGGCGGCGGCAAGGCTACGCTTAAGGACGGTTCCGCTGGCTCCATCGGCTACGGCATCGATATCGCATTTGCCAAGGAGGGCGCGAACCTCGTCATCACCGGCCGCAACGTCGCCAAGCTCGAGGCCGCCAAGGAGTCTCTCGAGGCCGAGTACGGTGTCAAGGTTCTGCCTGTTCAGGCCGATGTCTCGGCTGGTCAGGACAACGAGGCTGTCGTCCAGAACGTCATCGACAAGGCCATTGAGGAGTTCGGCCGCATCGACGCCGTCGTCAACAATGCTCAGGCCAGCGCCTCGGGTGTGACCATCGCCGACCACACCATGGATCAGTTTAACCTGGCCATTTATTCCGGTCTGTATGCCACCTATCTGTACATGCAGAAGGCCTATCCGCACCTGAAGGAGACCAAGGGATCCGTGGTCAACTTTGCTTCGGGCGCCGGCCTGTTTGGCAACTATGGCCAGTGCAGCTACGCCGCTGCCAAGGAGGGCATCCGCGGTCTGACTCGCGTTGCCGCCAACGAGTGGGGCAAAGACGGCATCAACGTCAATATCGTGTGCCCGCTTGCCTGGACCGCTGCGCTCGAGAACTTCCAGGATGCTTACCCCGAGGCGTTCAAGGCCAACGTTCACATGCCGCCGGCGGGCCACTACGGCGACGTCGAGAAGGAAATCGGCCGCGTGGTCGTTCAGCTCTGCGGTCCCGACTTTAAGTACATGAACGGCGAGACCGTCACCCTCGAGGGTGGCATGGGCCAGCGTCCTTAGGGGTTCCGCCGTTCTACCGAACGGCGGACCGGCCGACGCTGTGCGGGCCGCATTTGGACAATCTGCCGTTCAATTTCAAGGGCGCGACCAGAAGGTCAGCGCCCTTTCATTTCACGGCACCTTGTCTCAAATGCGACCCGCTCGCTGACGTTGCCAAAATATCGGCGTTGCCGTGGCTGGTAAATAGCTCCACTCATCGGGGACGTACTTAAATGAGTGCCCGCAGAATGAAAGTGGATAATCTCCCGTTTTTGGGCTGTGCTTTGGGCAAAAGTGGGAGATTATCCACGCTCATCCGGTAAGCGTCCAAAAATCCACGCTCATTTGCCGTGTCCCTGCCGTATCCTCCTCGCACCAGTTTCTGTCGAGTCGGTGCTTCTTGCGGGTTGCCCGTATAATGGTTTGCGTATGAACCGCAACCAAGGAGTTCCAATTTATGGACCAGAACCTTTTTAAATTCGACCTGATTGCCGAGGATCCGACGACGCACGCGCGCGCCGGCGTGCTGCACACCCCGCACGGCGACATCGAGACGCCGATCTTTATGCCCGTGGGCACCAAGGCAAACGTCAAGGGCATTCCTACCGAGACTGTCAAGAAGCTCGGCGCCCAGATCGTGCTCGCCAATACCTATCATCTGTCCATGCGTCCCGGCGAGGATACCATCGCCGAGCTGGGCGGCCTGCACAAGTTCATGAACTGGCACGGCCCCATCCTCACCGACTCGGGCGGTTTCCAGGTCTTCAGCCACAACGATGCCGTCAAGCTCACCGATGAGGGCGTGCGCTTTATCGTCAACGATTACGACGGCCGCCACGTGTTTTGGACGCCCGAGGACAACATGGAAATCGCCATGAAACTCGGCTCCGATATCTGCATGCAGCTCGACCAGTGCCCGGGCTATCCCGCCACGCGCGCCTACGTTGAGCGCGCCGTTGAGCTGTCGAGCATGTGGGCCGAGCGCTGCTATAAGGCGCATACCCGCGATGACCAGGCGCTCTTTGGCATCGTTCAGGGCGGCATGCACCTGGATCTGCGCCTGCGTTCGCTGCGCCATCTGGAGGAGTGCGGCGACTTCCCGGGCTATGGTATCGGTGGCTATTCGGTGGGCGAGGATCACGAGACCATGTTCGAGACCCTGGCGCCGCTCGTGAGCGAGTACATGCCCAAGCATAAGCCGCGCTACCTGATGGGTGTCGGCAACCCGACCACGCTCGTGCGCGGCGTTGGCGTGGGCATCGACATGTTTGACTGCGTGCTGCCGACGCGCACCGGCCGTATGGGCACGGCATTCTCCAGCGAGGGTCGCCTCAACTTCCGCAACGCTCGCTTTGCGCACGACGACGGTCCCATCGATCCCACCTGCACCTGCCCGGTGTGCACGGGCGGTTACAGCCGTGCGCTCATCCGTCACATGGTCACGCAGAAGGAGATGCTCGGCGGCATTCTGCTTTCGATGCACAACATCTACTACCTGCTCAACCTTATGCAGCGGGCCCGCCAGGCCATTATCGAGGGCCGCTACGGCGCGTTCGTGAGCGACTGGATGAACAGCCCTGCGGCGGTGGATTACTAAGAGCAGCACGGGCGCTTGCAGAGCGCGGGCAACGGCAAGGGGCGAGCGCCGGCCGGTCATCACGTTTGCTAACACCGCTTGCGCGACCGATGACCGATAGCTTGCAAGCACTTGATGCATCGTGGGTACCATACCGAATAGTTGATGTTCGGGCGGGTGTTTGACGCATGGCGTCGACCCCGCCCGCTTTTCTTTTTCTCGATAGGAGTACCCATGATTAAGAATGAGAACGTCGAGGGCGAGCCTGCCTACGACGAGACGTACCGCCGCGGCCCCGTGGTCATGCGCGGCCCCATGATTCCCAAGGACAACACCTACGCCAACCTGCTGGCGCCCGAGGACTCGACCGACTGGTTGCACACCGACCCCTGGCGCGTGCTGCGCATTCAGGCAGAGTTCGTTGATGGTTTTGGCGCACTTGCCGAGCTTGGTCCTGCGGTGACCATCTTCGGCAGTGCCCGCACGCCCAAGACCGATCCGCTCTACAAGGCGGCACGCGCCGTTGGCCGCAAGATCGCCCAGCGCGGCGTGGCGGTTATCACCGGCGGTGGTCCCGGCGTCATGGAGGCGGCCAACAGGGGAGCGGCGAGCGCCAACGGCAAGTCGGTCGGCTTGGGTATCGAGCTTCCGCACGAGCAGGGGCTCAATAAATACGTGAACCTCGGCATGGACTTCCGCTACTTCTTTGTGCGCAAAACCATGTTCGTTAAGTACAGCTCGGGCGCCATCGTATTTCCCGGCGGCTTTGGCACGCTCGACGAGATGTTCGAGGTTCTCACGCTGGTGCAGACGCACAAGGTCAAGCGCATGCCGCTCGTGCTGGTGGGCACCGAGTACTGGCAGGGCCTATTCGACTGGCTCAACGGCCCGGTGATGAGCACCGGTATGATTAGCCCGCTCGATCCGGATCTGGTACACATTACCGACGACCTCAACGAGGCCGTTGACATTGCGCTCAGCGGGCTGATGTAGATCAATCGTGCCCACGCGACATGAATACGCATGGCAATCTGATGTTATTTAACATCAGATTGCCATTTATATTGGGTATACTGGTGTAAAAGACGAGGGCGAGGAGGTCGCAAATGTCTACAGCAACAGTTAAGCCTACGACGGTTCGAATCGAAGAGGGGCTCAAGGAGCAGGCGACTGAGTTCTTGGATTCGGTCGGCCTCAGCCTCAATTCCTATCTCAATCTTGCCGTTCGGCAGCTGGTAAATCAGCGAAAGATTCCTTTTGAGATTGTAGGAAGGGCGGAGGTGCCCAACGAGGTGACGAGGCGCGCCATGGTGATCGCCGAGGCTCATGAGCTGGGGATTTTGCCGGACGATAGCCTGTCATTCAATAACGCTGATGAGCTTATGTCATTCCTCGATGAGGAATAGCGATGTTCGAGATTAAAGTCGAGGCTCAATTTAAGGTGGACTACAAACGAACGATGCGCATGCATCCGCAGCTAAAAAGTGAGTTTAAAGCGGCGGTTGCAGAGCTTGTGGCTCATGGGTCACTTCCGGCGGAGTATGGCGCCCACGAGCTCTCAAACCCGGGCGGAAACTACAACGGCCACATCGATTTCCACCTATCCGATGGCTTGGTCGATGTGGTCGTTCTTTATCTTCCCCATAAGACTAACCCAGTGATTAGGCTGGTGAGAATGGGCACTCATCAGGAACTGTTTCAGGGTCCGCTGGGCTGATCGCCGATTTCTAAGTTGCGGTGGAATAGGGATTGATTTGCGGCTGATAAGCCAAAAACAGTTCCTATTCCACCGCAAGTGGTAAAGGTGCCCCTAGTGGATGGGCTGGTAGCGGGGGCAGTAGCTGATGGCGATGGCGTCGACGCCTACATGGGTGGCGATGGTGCAGCCGATGGGGCCGGTGCCGGCGTCTACGTAATCCTGGCCCGCGAGTGCCTCGTTGACAAGTTCCTGCTCCTCGGCGGCGCCGGTCGTGAGCACACGCACGCTTGAGCCCGGGTGCTCGTCCAAAAACGCGAGGCAATCTGCCATGGTGTTGGCGACGATGCGCTTGGCGCCGCGGCCCTTTTTGATGGCCTTGATCTCGCCCGATTTCCACTCCGGCGAAACGGCCAGGCGAATGTTGAGCATCTGCGTGAGCTGGCCGGCAAGCTTGGGCGCGCGGCCGTTCTTAACGAGGTTCTCGAGCGTGCGGGGAATCAGCAGCAGGTGGGCGTCGGGCAGGGCCGCGCGGATCTGCGCCTCGGTCTCGTCCAGGCTGCGGCCGTCCTCGCGCATAGCCAGCGCGTACTCCACCAGCAGGCCCTCGGCGCCCGAGCCGGTGCGCGAATCGATGCAGCGCACGTCGAGCTCGTGGGTCTCGGCGACCAGGCATGCGTTGGAATAGCAGGCGGACCACTCGCTGCACAGCGAGATAAAGATCGCGCTGTCGTGGCCATCGGCGCGTACGCGGTCAAACAGCGCCTTGAACTCGCCGGCGCTCGGCTGCGAGGTGTGCGGCAGCTGCTCGGAGCCAGCCATGCGGGCGACGTATTCCTCGGCGGTAATCTGCACCTGGTCGAGCAGGTCCTCGCCCTCGATAATCACATGCAGCGGAATCACGTAAATGCCGAGCTCTTGGGCACGGGCGGGGGAGATGTCCGACGTGGAGTCGGTTATGATGGCAAAAGACATAATTGCACCTTTCGTTGGGGCGCGGCAGCGCCGCCTTCTGAAAGCAAAGTGCGACAAGTATAGTGGAGTTGCTCTACATTGCTAGGTTCAATTGTTGAATAGTCAACAGTTTGAAGCGGTGGTGTGGAAATCATCAACTGGGGAAGAAGGGTGCCGATGGCGGCATTGCAACTTTGCGAGCGGCCGGTTGTGCTGTTCGATTTTGACGGCACGGTGGCCGATACGGGTCGGGCAGTGATGACCTCGACGCGCAAGACGCTGGCTGCGCGCGGGTTTTCGGAGACGCAGATGGGTGATCTGCGCCGCATGATCGGGCCGCCCCTGTGGAAGAGCTTTCACGACTTTTACGGCTTTTCCCGCGAGGAGTCGCTTGTGGTGGCCGACGAGTACCGCGCCTTTTTTGATGAGCTGGGACCGGAGGAGTACCCCGTGTTCGATGGGATTCCCGAGCTGCTGGATGAGTTGGCCGCCCGGGGCAAGCGTATGGCCGTGGCGACGTCACGCATGGAGGCCAAATGCATCGACATGGTGCATGAGCTTGGTCTTTCTCAGTTCGAAGCCGTGGTTGGCATGAATCCGCCGCAGGGGCGCGAGACCAAGGCCGATTCGGTTCGCGATGCCCTGGCGGCGCTCGGCGCGACGGCGGACGATGCCGTGATGATCGGCGATCGCTTTAACGACGTCGAGGGCGCGCACGCGATGGGCGTGCCGTGCATCGGCATCTATTCGGGCGCGGCGGCGCCGGGTGAGCATGAGGCGGCGGGTGCCGATGCAGTGGTGCACTCGGTGGCCGAGCTTGCTAAACTTTTCTCTATCTAGGAACTAAATGTGAGGGGCGGGTACGCTTGCCGCTCATTGGTAAGGAGGCAGTCTATGAATCAGGTGGAGCAGAGTGTTGCCGAGTACGTTGACGAGGTCTGGGAGGACGTCGTCGCCGATATCGAGCAGCTGGTGAGCTACCCGTCTGTTGCCGTTGCCGCCGATGCAGAGCCCGGTGCGCCGTTTGGCCGCCCGGTCCGTGACGCGCTCGATTGCGCGCTCGGCATCGCGCAGAAGCTCGGCTACCAGACGGGCGACGACGAGGGCTATGTGGGTATTGCCGACATTCCCGGCCGCGGTGACAAGCAGCTCGCGACCATTTGCCATGTGGACGTAGTGCCCGCCGGCCCGGGCTGGAACACCGACCCGTTCGCGATGGAGCGCCGCGAGGGCTGGCTGCTCGGCCGCGGCGTGATCGACGACAAGGGCCCGGCGGTGCTGTCGCTCTACGCTGGCGCCTACCTGCTCAAGCACGGCATTGTGCCGCGCTATACCTTCCGCGCGCTGCTGGGCTGCGATGAGGAAGTGGGCATGTCCGACGTTCACCATTATCTTGAGAACCACGCGAACCCAGACTTTCTGTTTACGCCTGATGCCGAGTTCCCGGTCTGCAATGCCGAGAAAGGTCAGTTTGGGGCGACGTTTGTGAGCCCCAAGATCGACGGTGGGCGCATTGTGTCCTGGAGCGGCGCCGAGGCGAGCAACGCCATTCCGTCGCAGTCTATCTGCGAACTTGCGATTGCCGCTGATGAGCTGCCGGCGCCCGTTGAGAACGCCGACCGCCTGGAGATCACGACGCTCGAGAACGGCCATGCACAGATTTTCGCCCACGGTATTGGCGGCCATGCCTCGATGCCCGAGGGGACGATCAATGCCGTCGGCCTCATCGTGGCATACCTGCGCGAGGTCGAGGACACGTTTGCCGCCCGCGACGAGCGCCTGCTGACGCCTGCCGAGCACGAGTTTGTCAAGTTCCTTGCTTTTGTGCATGCGGACGCCTATGGCCGCGGCCTGGGCATCGACGCGACGAGCTCGGCATTTGGCCCGCTCACCTGCAACCCCGGCGTCATCCGTGTGGCAGACGGCCACATTGAGCAGGTTGTTGACGTTCGCTTCCCCGATAGCACGAGTGCCGACACCATCTGCGAGCAGCTCGAGCCGCTCGTGGGCCGCTTTGGTGTGACGTGCCGCATGGGTCGTGCGAAGGTGCCGTTCTCGGTTTCTGCCGACGACCCGGCCGTGAAGGCGCTTATCGATACCTATAACGAGTTTACGGGCAAGCATGCCGAACCCTTTGCCATGGGCGGCGGCACGTACGCGCGCAACTTTGCCCGCGCCGTATCGTTTGGTCCCGAGGAGACCGGCCTGGAGCTGCCCGCATGGGGCGGCCAGATGCACGGCCCCAACGAGTGCGCCAACGAAGAACAGCTCAAGCAAGCGCTCAAGATCTATATCGTGGCGATCCTCCGTTTGAATGAATTAGAACTTTAAGGTTACGCGGTTTCCCAATCTAAGTTGCGGTGGAATAGTTCCTAGAATGGGCCATTTGATGGCCAAGCAGGAACTATTTCACCGCAACTTTGTTTTTATTGGTGTAAAAGGCGGGTCATGCTTGGTGGCGGGTTTGTTATTCGTTTGTAAAGCCGAGCCGCGCTTGCGGTAAGGGTCTATCAGATGCCCGTAATAAAGCGCAGCTGACGCGGGCGCTGCCCGATCGAGACCGTATCTTTCCAAACAGCAAAGCGGGCAGGGTGCCCGCGAGTCGCTTGTATGAAAGGAAGATCATGCTCGATCAGGCTTATTCTCGTCGTCAGTTCCTCGGCCTCGCTGGTGGTCTTGCCAGCATCGTCGGTCTCGGTCTCGTTGGTTGCGGCGGCTCCAACGCCGCCAACACCGCTGCTGAGGGCAGCGCCGCTGCTGCCGAGTCCGTCTCCGGCGAGGTGACCTACGACGGCGCCTCCTCGTTCCAGGCTCTCGTCGAGGCTGCTGCCGAGAAGTTTATGGATGCCAATCCCGACGTCTCCGTCTCCGGTTCGGGCAACGGTTCGGGCAAGGGCCTGACCGCTGTTGCCGCCGGCACCGTTACTATCGGTAACTCCGACGTCTTCGCCGAGACCAAGCTCGAGGCCGATCAGGTCAAGAGCCTCGTCGATCACGAGGTCGCCGTCGTGGGCATGGGCCCTGTCGTCTCCAAGAACGTCAAGGTCGATGATCTGTCCCTCGAGCAGCTCAAGGGCATCTTCTCCGGCCAGATCACCAACTGGAAGGAGGTCGGCGGCGACGACGCCAAGATCGTCGTTCTCAACCGCAAGGCCGGCTCCGGCACCCGCGCCACCTTCGAGGCCGCCGTCTTTGGCGACGAGGCCGTCGACTTTAAGGGCGACGCCGAGCTCGACAAGTCCGGCGATGTCCAGACTCAGATGGGCAGCACCGACAATGCCATCTCCTACCTCGACTTCTCGCACTTCGACGACTCCAAGTTCAACGCCATCAAGGTCGAGGGCGTGGAGCCCAAGAGCGCAAACGTCACCGACGACTCCTTCAAGATCTGGGCGACCGAGCACATGTACTGCTCCAAGGACGCCGACGAGGCCACCAAGGCCTTCCTGGAGTTCATGCTTTCCGACGACGTCCAGGGCAAGCTCGTCGAGGAGCAGGGCTTTATCCCCGTCTCTGCTATGAAGGTCGTCAAGGACGCCAGCGGCAAGGTCTCCGCTAAATAAGTAATCGCCCCGGAAAGGTTTGCAATGGCAAAACAGCTGCCAAAGCGCGACCTTGAGAACGTGGGCCTGGGCGTCACGGGCGCGTGCGTAGCGCTCGTGACGCTTGTCGTTGCCGCGCTCATCTTTATGGTCGCCCAAAAGGGCCTCTCGGCTTTTCTCAAGGACGGCGTTTCGGTCGTCGAGTTCTTCACCGGCACCAAGTGGGACCTGGCCAACACGGCCGAAAATGGCCTGCCCTACACCGGCGCCCTGCCCCTGATCGTCACCTCGTTTGCGGTCATGGTGCTCTCCACGCTCATCGCGCTGCCCATCGCCATCGGCTCTGCCATCTTTGCGGTCGAGATCCAGCCTAAGTTTGGCTCCAAGGTCTTTCAGCCGCTTATTGAGCTTTTGACCGGCATTCCCTCGGTCGTCTTTGGCCTGATCGGTTTTCACGTGGTCGTCGGCCTTATGAAGAGCGTTTTCCATGTGAGCACGGGTCTGGGCACCTTGCCCGGCGCCATCGTGCTGGCCGTCATGATCCTGCCGACCATGACCACGCTTTCGGTCGATGGCCTGCGTGCCGTGCCCGACAGCTACCGTCAGGGTTCGCTCGCGCTGGGCTACACCCGCTGGCAGACCATCTGGCACGTGGTGCTCAAGAGCGCCATGCCCTCGCTCATGACCGCGGTCATCCTTGGCATGACCCGCGCCTTTGGCGAGACGCTCGCCGTGCGCATGGTTATCGGCGGTATCGAGGCCATGCCGACGTCGCTGCTGTCGCCGGCCTCCACCATCACCACCACGCTCACCACGTCCATGGCGGTCTATGCCGAGGGCTCGGCCCAGGACGACGTCCTGTGGGCGCTCGGTCTTCTGCTGATGGGCATGAGCCTCATCTTCATCCTGATCATCCATCTCATTGGCCGCAAGGGGGCGAAGGCTCGTGGCTAGCACGCGCATCCATATCGACGAGGCGAGACTCGGGCGTGTCCAAAGGCAGGACCGCATCGCCACGGGCGTGCTGACGGCGATCGTCGCCATCGTCATGCTCATCGTCGTCTCCATGGTGGCCTACATCCTGTTCGAGGGCATCTCGACGCTGTTCCAGCCGGGCTTTCTCACGCAGCCTGCGCGCGCCAACGGAACCCAGGGCGGTGTGCTCTACCAGCTGTTCGACTCGTTCTATCTGCTGCTGATTACCCTGATCATCTCGGTGCCCATCAGCCTGGGCGGCGCGGTCTTCCTGGTCGAGTACGCGCCGGACGGCCCCATCCGCGACATCGCCTCCACCGCCATCGAAACGCTGTCCTCGCTGCCCTCCATTGTCGTGGGCATGTTCGGCTTTCTGGTGTTCTCGGTGCAGCTGGGCTGGAAGTACTCCATCATCTCCGGCGCCGTCGCGCTCACCATGTTCAACATCCCCATCCTGGTGCGCGTGATTCAGCAGGCGCTCGAGGACGTGCCGCAGGCCCAGCGCGATGCGTGCCTGGCTATGGGCCTCACCCGCTGGGAGGCCACACTGCACATCCTGATTCCCGAGGCCATGCCCGCCATCGTGACCGGCATCGTGCTTTCGGCCGGCCGCGTGTTTGGTGAGGCCGCGGCGCTACTCTTTACCTCGGGCATGAGCTCACCGGTGCGTCTGAACTTCTTGAGCTTTAACCTGTCGAGCCCCACTTGCGCCTGGAACGTGTTCCGTCCCGGTGAGTCGCTGGCCGTGCACATCTACAAGATCTATGGCGAGGGCAGCCCCGAGGCCCAGCAGATCGTTTGGGGCACCGCCGCACTGCTGATGACCTGCGTGCTGCTGTTTAACGTAGTCGCCCGTATCGTGGGCAAGCAACTGGCAAGGAAGATGACGGCCGAAAAGCTGTTGCAACGCCCGTTCCATGAACACGGGTTCACCAAGCAGGAACAG
>URUC01000035.1 GCA_900550965.1 uncultured Collinsella sp.
TATGCCTTGTCCTTATGGACGATAAACGAAAGCGCGTCCACCTCGTCGCCCGAAAGCAGGATGTCGAGCTTGACGAGCTCAGAGGGGCGATATTCGTTGAACTCATAGTCGAGCGAGGCGTAACCCTTGGTGCGGCTCTTGAGCTGATCGAAGAAGTCCAAGATGAGCTCGGCGAGCGGCATATCGAAGCGCATCTCGACCGATTTGCTCGTCAGGTGGATCATGTCGGTTGTGACGCCGCGGTGCTCGATGGCGAGCTGCATGACGGCACCCGTGTACTCAGGCGGGCAGATGATCTTTGCCTTGAGGTAGGGTTCCTCGATACGATCGATGCGTGTGGCCTCGGGAAGGTCCTGCGGACTGCGGACATCGATCATTTCGCCGTCGGTCTTGTAGACGTGATAGTCGACCGAGGGACTCGTGGCAATGAGATCCAGGTTGAACTCGCGCTCCAGGCGTTCCTTGACGACTTCCATGTGCAGCAGGCCCAGGAAGCCCACGCGGAAGCCAAAGCCGAGCGCCACCGAGGTCTCGGGCTCCCACACCAACGACGGGTCGTTGACGTGCAGCTTATCGAGGGCGTCACGCAGGTTCTCGTAGTCCTTGTTGTCGATCGGGAACAGGCCCGTGTAGACCATGGGCTTGGCCTCGCGGTAGCCCGGCAGAGGCTCGGGGCAGGGGTTCGAAGCCCACGTAAGGGTATCGCCCACGCGCACAGCCTCGGGGTCCTTCAGACCCGTGACCACATAGCCAACCTCGCCGACGGTCAGCGCGTCGACCGGGGTCTCGGCAGGACGCTTGACGCCCACGCCGTCGACCAAAAAGTCGCCCTTGGCCTGCATCATAAGCAGGGTATCGCCCTTTTTGATGGAACCATCGAAGACGCGCACCGTAGCCACCACACCGCGATACTCGTCAAAGTACGAATCCAAAATGAGCGCTTTGAGCGGAGCGTTTGCATCGCCCTTAGGCGGCGAAATCAAAAAGACGATGGACTCCAGCAGATCGTGAATGCCCTCGCCGGTCTTGCCCGAGACGCACACAGCATCATCGGCGGGAATCGCCAGGTCGTCCTCGATCTCGGTCTTAACCTCGTCGGGATGGGCCGAGGGCAGGTCGATCTTGTTGATGGCGGGCACAATGTCCAGATTGGCGTTCATGGCGAGCGTCGCGTTGGAGACGGTCTGTGCCTCGACACCCTGAGTGGCGTCGACGACGAGCACCGCGCCCTCACAAGCGGCCAGCGAACGCGAGACCTCGTAGGTAAAGTCTACATGGCCCGGCGTATCGATGAGGTTGAACTGATACGTCTCGCCGTCGTCGGCGTCATAGGACACGCGGACGGCGTTGGACTTGATCGTGATGCCGCGCTCGCGCTCGATATCCATGGTGTCGAGCAGCTGCGACTCCATGTCGCGCTCGTCGACGGTATGGGTGAGCTCGAGGATGCGGTCGCTGATCGTAGACTTGCCATGGTCAATGTGCGCAACGATTGAGAAGTTGCGGATGTGGGAAATGTCAATTGAAGTATTCATGCGGACTATCTTACCCGAGCGGTACAAAAAATGGAGCCTGTTCCATAAAACAGGCTCCATTTATGCGCGTAATCTGTGTAGTGTGAAATTTACAACTTAGGCGTTGATGCTGTTCACGAGCTTGGCAAGACCGGACTTGCGGTTGGAAGCCTGGTTCTTGTGGATAACATGCTTGGCGGCAGCCATGTCGAGACGCTTGGTAACGGTCTTGAGGGCAGCCTGGGCCTTCTCGGCGTCGCCCTCGGCGACGGCGGACTGGACGTGCTTGGTCAGCGTCTTGAGCTCGGACTTGACAGCCTTGTTACGCATGCGAGCTGCCTCATTGGTGCGGATACGCTTCTTCTGAGACTTGATGTTTGCCACTTCTGGAGTTCCTTTCGAGTTCCTTGCAAAAAATGTATGACACCTCTGAGACACGGTGAGGTCATGCAAGCGCCTACTATAGCACGCTCCCCCTCAAAGGAATAGAACGAATTTGTCAAATAGGCAGGTATCATCACGATTTTCTCAAGATGTTCGTAATCCAGAGCAAAAGCGCGGTCTGAGAATCGGCCGAACCCTTCAGCGCGAGCTCCACATCGACCGCACCCTCGAGCGCTGCGACGAGCTCTGCCATCGAAAAGCGACGCGCCCAAGTCAGGTGATTCTTGACCTGCCAGGACTGGAGCTTGAGCGTTGCGGCCAGCTCACGACCCTGTCCACGCGCATCGAGCGCCTTGGCGACGATCAGCTCACGGATGCGACCGCACAGCAGCGTGTAGGTCCACACATAGCTCTTGGCGGGCAGCAGATTGAAGAGCTCGAGCGATCGCCGCATATCGCGAGCCGAGACGGCGTTGAGGAAGTCCCAGGGTTGAACCTCGGCCGTACGGACAATCCAGCGCGCAACATCGGCAAGTTCAATCTGAGGCGACTCGACCATCTGGGCAAGCTTAGCCAAGTCGTTATCGAGCATGCGCGTGTTTTCGCCCGAACGCGAGACGAGCTCCTCGGCGGCCGCCGTCGAAATCGACTTACCGCGCTGCGTCGCCATCTGCTGAACACGGCGCGGCAGTTCCCAGCGCTTGGTACCCGAGCAATCGACGATAGCCTTCTTGTCGATCTTGGCGATTGCCTTATACAGGCGCGTATTCTTGGCAAGCGAGTCGGCGATGATGAGGCAGACCGTTGTGGGGCTGGGACTCGCCAGATACTCGACGAGCGGCTCCGAAACCGCTTTGGCGAGCTTTGAGCAGCCATCGAGGATTACCAATCGAAACTCGCTGCCCATGGGAAAGGTGTTAAGCGATCCGATAATGGACTCGATATCGGGGTCCTTGGTCATGTCTCGCTCGTCGAGGTTGAACTCGACCATACCCGACTTTTCCAGACGCGCTTTCATACGCGAGACGGCGTGGTCGCGCTTAACTCCGTCGGTACCGACGATCAGATATGCCGGCAGCAAACCGGTTTCGGACATTGCGCTCCCCTCCCGCAGGTCTTCGTATTCGTTCCGTGCCATTCTAGCCCAGGGGCCCACCGCACGCCAACGACGTCGTCACGGTCGCTGGCATCGCATCGCAAAACCATTCGCAGTCGGCGTGACGGTAATGTCGCCGTGTTCGATGGTACACGCGAACACACCACCCGCTTCCTTCACGGCATCGATGCAGGCATCGGACGGATGGCCGTATCGATTCCCCTCGCCCGCGCTCGCGAGGGAAAGCTCGGGCTTCAGGACGTCCAGCAACTCACCATCGACTGAAACCTTGGAGCCGTGATGCCCAAGTTTAAGGACATCGATGTCCCCCACCTCCTGCACGAATTCCCGCTCTTGGTCGAGCTCGGCATCACCGGTGAGGAGCATACGCAGGCCCTTGCCTTCCTGAACATAAGAGAGCAGCAGGACAAGCGAGTCCTCATTTCCCTCGCCATCCACGGACTCGAATGGCCACATCACGCGGGCGCAAAATGAGCCGATATCGACCGTATCCCCACGGCGCACCTGCCGATACTCCACGCCAGGTCGGTTCAATACCTCGGCAGGAGCATCCTCCAGCGCATCCGCCGCCACGGTAATCGTTCCGACCGAAAACTGTTCGAGCACGGCAGGCAGACCACCCCAGTGGTCCTCATCCCAATGCGTCACAAAGACGGCGTCGATATGGTGCACGTTATTGCGAACCAACGCCGCCACCACGCGCTCGTCGAGTCCGCAGTCGACGAGCGCAACTGCGCCGCCCTGGCGGATAAGAATCGCATCGGCCTGGCCCACATCGAGCACCGTCACCGAAGGCGGAGCGAATCGATCCCAGTAGACGTACGGAATCGCAGCCAAAAGCACCAGGCATACAAGCCCCACCGCCATAGGACGTGCACGAGGACGCGGCCACCAGACCAGCAGAACCACCAGAAAACACGGCACTAAGTAAATCCACATGCTATCGGGTGGCACATTCACGGATGCACCCGGCACGGCGGCAAACAGCTGCTCGAAGAACAGCGCGCAACGGGCGGCAATCATGGGCACAACGAGCGCCCAAGTCCGCAACGGTGCCACGAACGAAAAGGGAACCAACACGATCGACACAGCGAGCAGTACGCTCACCACCGGACCGAGGACAGCATTTGCCAGCGGAGCAATGAGCGAGAACGTACCGAAGGCAGGAACGGTAATGGGAAGTGTCGCCAGTTGCGAGCACAGCGTGACGGAAAGCATGCCGGCAACGCCCGATGGCAAGCCCAGCTCACCCAAAGCGTAGGTCGCATAAGAGCAAAAGCACAGAATGGCTAAGACGCTGGCACATGATAGCTGAAAGCCCATCTCGAACAGCACCGTCGGCCGCAGTAGCACAAAGATGGACATGGTTACGAAGAGTGCCGAAAGGCCGTGCCGACGACGCCCCGCGTCGTTTACGACAAGCGTCACGAACACCATGCAGCACGCGCGCACGGCCGAGGGAGACGCGCCCGTAAATGCAGCGTAGCCCACAAGCGTTATCGCCAATATCGCCCGCTGAAGACCACGTGAGCACCGAGTCTTTTGCAATACGCCCTCGATTACAAACCCCACGATAGCCAAATGGCTGCCCGAGACGGCGATAAGATGTGCCGTTCCCGTCACAGAAAACCAGTCGCCCGCCGGCTGGGCGCGCAGCTCGGCCGAACGACCGCAGACGACACCGGCTATGAGCGCACGCGCCGGGTCGGTCGCAGGCGCGATGGACGCAAGCAGCCCATTTCGCAGCCGAAGCAGCGGCCCCGGAGAACCCTCATCGACCGACACAATCCGAACGGCTTTAACCTTACGCACCTCGCCTCGGAGCACGCGCGATCGTCCATATGCATCGTTCTCAAAACGCGAAACGCGACCGATAACACGCACGTGCGCCCCGACCTTGAGCTCACGATCACACGATAGGCGAACCGTTGCCAAGTTCTTACCGTCCGCGCGTGCCTCGCAGGTATAGGAATACACGTCGTCGTTTATGGATGGATCACCCTGCACGACAAACTCGAGGCCGCTTGCCGCTCGACCGTCGAGCGCCCTCGAGGCGCTGAGCACACCCACAGCCCACCACGCCGAGACGACCGCTCCCGCCACGAGACCGGCGGACGCGGCATACAGCCACCGCTTCAAAGGGGCAAGCCGCGCACAAGAGTGAGCCAGCACAACGAAAACCGCTGCCGCAACGGGAATGGCCCATAGCGGCCCGACCGCCGTCGCCCGCTCCCTCAGCAGCGCATCAGCGGCTATGCTGAGCACCAAGGCGCAGCTCACGCACATGCCGGCACACAGGGCCATCGTCCACGGAATCAGGGGTCGCGGAGGCATCACGTGCTCGCGCTCGGTCGCGCTCATACGCAGATGCAATCTTTGATTTTGGCAAGCTTCTTCTCGCCGATTCCCGACACACGCATCAGATCGTCAACCGAGGCGAAAGCACCGTTCTTTGTCCGCTCATCGATAATCGACTGGGCCATGGAGGGGCCGATGCCCGAAAGCGTCTGCAGCTCTTCTGCGCTTGCCGTATTGATGTTTACTAGGCCTGTTGCGCCACTAACGCCCGACGATGCGGAAGTCCCACCATCAACACCGGCTTCCGCAATGGACGCCTGCTGCTCCCCTACCGTTGGAACGTGAATTTTTTGTCCATCAGTGACCTTGGATGCACGATTAAGCCCCGTAACGTCTGCTTCGGGCGCCAGCCCGCCGGCGGCATCAATCGCCTGAGCCACCCGCGCCCCGTCTTTGAGGCGATATACACCGGGTGACACCACGGCGCCATCAACATCGACATAGACCTCTGCCGCGGCAGACGCCTTAGGCGAAGAGCCTTCGGATGTCTTTCCGCTCGAAGCATCGCCGGATCCCGGCTCCACTAACGTGCCCGAACCATCAGTGCGCTCAAACGACACACCGCCGGCACCGCCGCCAAGGTTCGCCATCGCCAGCCCACTCGCCATCGCAATGACGACCAGTATCGCCATCACCACTGCCTTATGACCGAGCAGTTTGCCCGCCCAGCGGTCCATCTTTTTGACTCGTTCGTGTTGTTCGCGCTGCGCCATAGCAAAACCTCCCAACACCATCGTGTCAGGAAAGGAGCTCCACAACAGCCACGCCCCAAAACCGGTTTTTGCGGTCAAACCAAAAACCGACCAAAACCTTGCACAAATCTGTCCATTTAGGCACACGTCAGCAAATGAACGCTTAGCCGCAAAATGCCCAGATAGCAAAAGACCGACGATGCAGGCGCATCGTCGGTCTATGCACAAATTTACTCGTAATCTTGGTAAATCTCACGCGGAGCAAGCTCCGAATGTTTGCGTTTTAAGGTCTTAGGGGCCTTATATGTGTTGCTCTCGAAGTCGATGTACTCGGTCTGCTTGAGCAGGCGCTCAATCATCTCCTCGTGATCAAACAGTTCCCAGGCCTCATGCACGGCATCGAGTTTAGCGTGTGTCTCGGGACGGCGCGGCATAAACAGCGTGCAGCAGTCGGGAGCGGCCTCAGTCGAGATATCGAACGTACCGATCTCCTCGGCGCGCGCGATGATCTCCTGCTTGTCCGAACCGATGAGAGGACGGAACACGGGGATCTTCACGGCCTCGTTGACGGCCATGATGTTCTCAAGCGTTTGGGAGGCAACCTGTCCAAGCGATTCGCCCGTAACGATGGCCTTGGCACCCTCGATGTGTGCAATGCGCTCAGCAACCGAATACATAATGCGGCGATACATGATCACGCGCAGGTTGCTGGGACAGGTGACCGAAATCTCACGCTGGCAGTCGCCAAACGGCACCACGTACAGGCGGCCGATCTGGACACCCGGCTCAAGCGCACGGATGATATCCTGCACCAAATACTCACTCGTATCGGGCGTCTGCGGACGACCGGAGAAATGTACCGGCACGCAAACCGCGCCGCGGCGCGCGAGCATCCAGGTCGCCACCGGAGAATCGATACCCGAGGACAGCAGCGTCACGACCTTGCCGGCAGAACCCACCGGCAGGCCACCCACGCCGCGCTCGGAACGCGCATACACATAAACGCTGCCCTGGACCACCAACACATGCACCATCGCATCGGGGTCGTGCATTTGAACCTTTTTATCGGGGAAGGCCTCACACAGTAACTCGCCCACCTGACGATTGATATCGATCGAGGTGAGCTCATAGTCAGTATTGGAGCGCTTGGCGTGCACCTTAAACGAATCGAAGGAACCAAACTCGCGCAGCGCCTTCACGGCGGCGGCGCAGTACTCCTGCGGGTCGCGGTTGGTGTGATACGCCAAAGACACACGGGCAACGCCGGGAACGGTGCGAATGACACGCGCCGCCTCGTCGGCCTGATGTTCGTTAAAGGTCACGAGGATATAACCGGAAATTCGAGACACGGCATTCACGGAAAAGGCGGCCAAGGCCGCCTTGATGTTATCCATGAGGATATGCTCAAAATGTGCGCGGTTCTTGCCCTTCAGTCCAACCTCGTGATAGTGGACCAGGCAGACGCGAGCCGCCATTTAGGCTTCAGCAACCTTGTGGCCGAGCGCCTTCTCGTAACGGGCCTCGTCGTAAGAGATGTCACCGTCGACAATCTCGTCCATAGCCATCGAGATGGTATCGGCACCGGAAAGCCCGATGGTGATGTCATCGACATCCTGGACGGCAAGCACGCGGTTGTGCTGGCCACGCAGCATGCTATTGATGTCGCAGGCGCGCTTGGAGGCAAGCGAAGCGAGCAGGAAGCGGTTGTGATCGGTCTTCTCCAGAAGATCGTCAATGCAAGGCTTTACAACGGACACGGACCTCAGATCCTTTCATGCATATCGAGAACGCGAACGAGCTCATCGGTCGCGCGGTCGAGATCGTCATTCACCACGACGTCGTCGTAGCGGTCGGCAAGGGCAAGCTCATCGGCGGCGTTTGCCATACGCAGCTCAATCGTCTCGGGCGTCTCGGTACCGCGACCGACTAGACGCTCGCGAAGCACCTCAAGCGAAGGCGGCTTGATAAAGATCAGCACGGCCTCGGGGAAACGCTCCTTCACCTGCAGGGCGCCCTGGACATCGATCTCCAAAATCAGAGACGAGCCCGAGGCGAGCTTGGATGTGACCTCGCTCACCAACGTGCCGTAGCAGTTACCGTGGACCTCGGCCCACTCAACAAACTCACCGTTTGCCACGCGGCGGTCGAACTCCTCGCGCGTCAGAAAAAAGTAGTTGACGCCGTCGACCTCACCTTTGCGTGGTGCTCGTGTGGTAGCCGAAACCGTCAGACCCAGGTTCGAGCGGCGCTCGCGCACACGAGTGACGAGCGTACCCTTGCCTGCGCCTGACGGTCCAGAAATCACAAAGAGCTTGGAATCCTGAGCGCTCACTTATTTGGTCAGCTGCTCGAGGAGCTGCTCGCGCTGACGGACGCCGAGGCCCTGGACGCGACGAGTAGCGGAGATACCGAGCTCCTCCATGATCTTGGCGGCCTTGGCCTTGCCATAACCGGGGAGAGACTCGATGAGGGTGGAAACCTTCATGCGGGAAGCGATGGGGTCATCGGAGTTGAGCACGGACTCGAGGGACTTCTCGCCCTTCTTGATCTGCTCGCGAAGCTCAGCGCGGGCGTGACGTGCGGCAGCAGCCTTCTCAAGAGCCTGCTTGCGCTGCTCGTCGGTAAGCTGAGGGAGTGCCATTCGTACCTCCAAATAGTTGGGTTATATCTGATTCAATAATTGGCATTTTAGCACGTAGAACGTACAAAATGCCCAATCGCGGCTCCATAGGTTAGACGATACCCGCAAAAAGTGCAATATACTGCGCCCAAAGTTAAGCCCCTGACCTGCGATTCCACACAAAGGATGGGAAAGTTTACGCAGGCACAGGGGCTATTTTGTGCTAATGAGACCCAAAAGTGGTGACTTAGGGGAATCTTTACGCGACGTTTTCTACCAGCTCGGCGACGATGGCGTCAAAGGCGGCAACCGAATCGTCGGCACCGGTGATGGGACGGCCCACCACAATGTGGCTTGCGCCACGCTCGATAGCCTGAGAAGGCGTCGCCACGCGGGACTGGTCACCAAGGGCGGCACCCACCGGACGCACGCCCGGAGTCACGATCAGAGCATCAGGACCCAGCAGCTCACGCATGTCGTGAGCCTCCATCGGCGAACACACGATGCCGTCGATACCGTTGGCCTGGGCGAGCTTTGCCAGACGGGCGGCCTCCTCGGCAACAGGCGACTCGACACCGATCTCGCTCAGCGCATCCTGATTCATGCTCGTAAGCACGGTGATGGCGACGAGCTTGGCGCGGTCCTCGCGTGCCTCCTCAGCACCCTCACGGCAGGCAGCGAGCATAGCGCCCGAGCCCAGGCCGTGGACCGAAAGCAGGTCGGCACCGGCAAGCGAGGCCGAGCGGGCAGCGCCGCGCACCTGATGCGGAATGTCATGGAACTTAAGGTCGAGGAAGACCTTAAAGCCAAGGTCCTTAAAGGTCTTGACGATCTGGGGACCCTCAGCGTAATAGAGCGTCATGCCGACCTTGAGCCAGGCAGCATGGCCCGAAAGCTCGTGGGCGAGCTCGAGCGCACGCTCACGGTCGCAGTCGAGAGCGACGATTACGCGGTCGCGGGCATCGGTCTCTAGCATTCGAAAGCACCTACCAGTTCGTTGATGTCCTTCACGCCCTGGGACTCGGCCCAGGCCTCGAGCTCATGCGCGATTTTAAGCGAAGCACACGGATCGACGAAGTTGGCCATGCCGACCGACACGCAGGTGGCACCGGCCAAGATAAACTCAGCCGCATCCTCGCCGGTCATGACACCGCCGACACCGTTGATGGGGATATCGACGGCCTGGGCAACCTCCCAGACCATGCGCACGGCGATATGGTGGCACAGCGGGCCCGAAAGGCCGCCCTTGGGCTTGGCCACGCGGGACTTGCGGGTATGGACGTCGATGGCCATGCCCTGGATGGAGTTGATGACCGAAAGGCCGTCGGCACCGGCAGCCTCGAGGGCCTTGGCGATCTCGGCGACGTTGACCGGCGCCATCTTCACGAACAGCGGCTTATCGGTCACCTTGCGGCAGGCGGCCATAACGGAAGAGGCGCCCTCGGACGTGGAACCCATGGCGGCACCGCCGGCGGCGATATTAGGGCAGCTCACGTTGATCTCGTAGCCGGCAGCCCAGGGGCACAGCTCGACATACATCTCGAGTGCGCGGACAAACTCGTCAACGGAGTGGCCGGCAACCTGACAGATGACCTGGCAGCCGTCCTTGGACAGCTGTTCGAGCCACGGACCGGACTCGCGGGCAAAGGCGGCCACGCCGGGGTTCTGAAGGCCCACGGAGTTGATCATACCGCCGGGAATCTCGGCCATGCGGGGTGCGGGATTGCCGGGCCAGGGCTCGGCAGCACAACCCTTGGTGGTGATGGCGCCCAGCTGGGAAACATCAAAGAAGTTCTGGAACTGCCAACCGTAGCCAAAGGTACCGGCTGCGGTGTTGATGGGGTTCTGCATCTTGACGCCGCCGAAATCGACGGCCATGTTCACGGTACCCACTAGAAGACCACCACCTTGGAAGCATCGAACACGGGGCCGCACATGCAGGCACCCTTCATACCGTCGACTGTCTCGACATTGCAGGTGTTGCAGGCGCCAAAGCCGCAGCTCATCATGCGCTCGAGCGACACCTCGCAGTACGCACCGGCATCGGCGGCAGCGGCGGCGACTTTCTTCATCATGACGGCGGGACCGCAGCTGGCGACGTAATCGTAGCCGCCCTCTCCAAGCAGCTCGGCTGCCGGGTCGGTGCAAAAACCGTGCGTGACGAGCGAGCCGTCGTCGGTGCACACGTTGACCGTGGCGCCCAGCGCGCGGAACTCATCGACGCCCACGGCCTTGGACGCGGTGCCAAAGCCCAGGCACACGTCGACGGCCACACCCTGCTCGACGAGCATGCCGGCAAGGCACAGCACGGGCGGAACACCGATGCCGCCCGCAACGAGCAGCGCCTTCCTGGTGCCCTCGGGCACAAGCCAGCCGCGGCCGCCAGGGCCCAGCAGATTAGAGGTGGAACCGGGGGCCATCTGCGACAGACGACGGGTGTCGTCGCCCACGACGGCGTACCACAGCTCGACGGTGCCGGCCTGGGCGTCGGCGCGATAGAAGCTCAGGGGCACGCGAAGCAGCGAGGACGCATCGCCGGGCACGGCAATGTTCACAAACTGACCGGGCTTGAGCGCACTTGCAAGCTTGGGGGCCGAGATAACGAGCGAGAAGATGCCGTCGGCGATCTCCTGGTTCGAGACGACCTCGAAGTCGTGCATGCGTGCAGTGGAAGGTGTGGGCATAGACGCTCCAATCCCCCATGCGGTTGCATGGTTCAGGCGAACAGAAAGCGCGGCACCGCAAGGGCGCCGCGCACAAAAGCGATAAGGCTATGCTAGCAGATGCAGCCGTCGGCAAGCGTCTGTTTACCTCCGACAAACACATCGGTGGCACGACCGGTGAGCGTGCGGCCGGCAAAACCGGAGTTCTCGGCACGCGACTCGTAGCCGTCCTCGCCGACCGTCCAGGTGGCGGACGCGTCGAAGACGGTCAGGTCGGCGACGGAGCCCGCCTTGACCTGAACCTGGTCGAGGCCCAGGATCTCACGCGGCTTGATGGCCATGAGCTCGACCATGCGGCCCATGCTCATCTTGCCCGTGTTGACCAGCTCGGTGAGTACGAGCGACAGCGAGGTCTCGAGGCCGATCATGCCGAAGGGCGCAAGCTCGAACTCACGGGCCTTCTCCCACGGGGTGTGGGGAGCGTGATCGGTGACGATAGCGTCGACGGTGCCGTCGATGACGCCCTGGCGGATGGCCTCGGCATCCTCCTCGGTACGCAGCGGCGGATTGACCTTGAGCGAGGTGTTGTAGGTCTCGTCCAGATCGTTCTCGGTCAGGAACATGTGGTGCGGGGTGGCCTCGCAGGTAACCTGAACGCCAGCGGCCTTACCGGCACGCACGATCTCCAGGCCATGGGCGGTGGAGATGTGCTGGATGTGCAGCTTGGCACCGGTCAGCTTGGCGATCTCGATGTCGCGGGCGATCTGGAGCTCCTCGCCGGCAGCCGGCCAGCCCTCGAGAGCCAGACGGGTCGAGACCTTGCCCTCGTTGATCTGGCCGTGGCCGACCAGGTCCTCGTCCTGGCAGTGGCTCATAAAGACCTTGCCGAACATCTTGCCGTAGTCCATGCAGCGACGGAGCATGCCCGCGCCCTGAACGCCACGACCGTCGTCAGTGAAGGCGACGGCGCCGTGGGCGACCATATCGCCCATCTCGGACATGGCCTCGCCCTTAAGACCGCGGGTCATGGCGCCCGACGGATAGACGCGGCAGTGACCGACCTCGGCAGCGCGGGACTTGACGAACTCCACGACGGTGCCGTTATCGGTGACGGGATCGGTGTTGGGCATGGAGCACACGCCGGTAAAGCCGCCCTTGGCAGCTGCGCGGGTGCCGCTCTCGATGTCCTCTTTGACCTCGTAGCCGGGCTCGCGAAGGTGAACGTGCATATCCACCAGACCGGGGACGAGGTACTTGCCGGAAAGGTCGCGGACCTCGGCTCCCTCGACGGCGAGATTCTCGCCGACCTCGGCGATCTTGTCGCCGTCAATCAGGACGTCAACGACACCGTCAAGCTCGACGGACGGGTCGACGACGTGGGCATTCTTAAGAAGCAAGGCCATTATCGGCACCTCCAAGCAGCAGATACAGGATAGCCATACGCACGCAGATACCGGCGTAGACCTGCTCCAGGATGACGGAGCGTTGCGGGTGGTCGGCCATATAGGAGTCGAACTCGACGCCGCGGTTGATGGGGCCCGGGTGGCAGATGATCGCATCGGGCTTCATGAGCTTCTCGCGATCCTTGGTCAGGCCGAAGATCGCGGGAATCGGAGCGCCCTCGAGGCGCTCCTGCTGCACGCGCAGCATGTAGACGACGTCCAGCTCGGGCAGGACGGAATCGAGGTCGCTCGTCACGTGGTCGCAGCCCAGAACCTCGGGCGCCGGCGGCAGCAGCGTGCCGGGGGCGACGGCGTAGGTCTCGCAGCCCATGATCTTAAGAGCAGGGATCAGCGAGCCGCAGACGCGGGAGTGGGCGATATCGCCGACGACGGCGACCTTCAGACCGTGGAAGTCGCCCTTATGCTCCCAGATGGTGTACAGGTCGAGCAGGGCCTGCGTGGGATGGTTGTGCTTGCCGTCACCGGCGCAGATGACGCTCGCGGGCGAGTTCTGCGTGACGATGTAGGGAGCACCGGCGTGCTTATCGCGCACGACGATGCAATCAATCTTGTAGGCGTTGAGGGTCTCGACGGTGTCGACGAGGCTCTCGCCTTTGACCGTAGAGGTCGAGGAGCCGCCAAAGTTGAGGCTGTCGGCCGAAAGACGCTTCTCGGCAAGCTCGAAGGAGCTGCGGGTGCGCGTCGAAGGCTCGTTAAACATGTTGACGATGGTCTTGCCCTTGAGCGTGGGGACCTTTTTGATCGCACGCTCGTTGACCTCGGAGAACGCCTTGGCGGTCTCGAGGATGAGCTTGATGTCCTCTTCGGAGTACTCGGTAATGTCGATCAGGTGCTTATGGTTGAACGCCACGGTACTACTCACCTCCCAGCGGCGCGGAGCCCACATGGGAACCCGGCGCGACGTCGTTAATCTCGACAGCGGTGTGGCCGTCGACTTCCTTCATATATAGGTGCACGTTCTCCTCATGCGACGAGGGAACGTTCTTGCCGACAAAGTCCGGCGAGATGGGGAGCTCACGGTGGCCGCGGTCAACGAGGACCGCCAGCTCGATGCGGCTCGGACGGCCCAGGTCCATGACGGCGTCCAGAGCGGCGCGAATGGTACGACCCGTATACAGGATGTCGTCCACCAGCACGACGCGCTTGCCGTCGACGCTGAAGGGAATGTTGGTGGCGTGGATCGCGGGAGCGAAATTGGTCGCATAGTCATCGCGATAGAAGCTGATGTCGAGGCTGCCGAGCGGAACGTCGACGCCCTCGATCTCCTTGATCTCCTCGGCGAGCTTCTTTGCCAGAAGGTCGCCGCGCGTGACGATGCCGACCAGAGCGAGGTCTTCACAGCCCTCGTTGCGCTCGAGAATCTCGTGCGCGATGCGGGTCATCGCTCGATTGACGGCGGTCTCGTCCATGATGACCGCCTTGGGGGAAGTCGTGCCCATCGATCTCCTTCCTCACATGTCTTGACTGCTGACACAGTCAAAAAAATAGATGCCCGACCGCTCAAAGCGGACCAGACACCCACAGGAAGGGCTGCTCTTTGGCAGCTATGTAATTCCATGTGGGTATCTCGTACCCCTTTAATGGTCAAGGGATAGTGTAGCCAACCTTGAGCTTAATTGCGAGCATAAATACAGAGCAATCCGTAAACGGAGCCCTACGCTCAATAAACCTATATATATTTGTGGGACGAGCTTGAAAACCTTGTTGCGAGCTGGCATAATCCCCCCTGCTGCACGCAAATCGGATCTACGTCCAGGGCCGTGGCGTGGGCACTATCGCCAAAAGAGAAATATCTCTGTGTAGATTGCGCACAGGGAGTGACTTCTGTGCTATAGTTCAGGCTTGTTTGTTAACGCGACATGTTCGTTTGTCGCCCAAGGAGGGTCAGTTATGTCCAAAGTTTGCGAAGTTTGCGGTAAGCACCCCGTTGCCGGTCGCTCCATCAGCCACTCTCACCGCGTCACCAACCGTAAGTTCCGCCCCAACATCCAGCGCGTCTACGTCGTCGTCGATGGCCACCGTCGCAAGATGAACGTTTGCTCCACCTGCCTCAAGTCCGGCAAGGTTGCGCGCTCCTAAATAAGGTCTTACCAACAAGTACCTCGGACTCTCCGGGTCAAAGACCTCGCGTTCACATAGAACTTACCAAAGGCGTCCCCCCCCCCACGGAGGGCGCCTTTTTTGCACTCATTGGGCACTCATTGGGGACAGACTTACATGAGTGCTTTCACGCATTGGGGACAGACTTAGATGAGTGCTTTCCTAAGCTAACAGTGCATCGAACGGTCCCAATCCATACCTCAGGCAGCCTCGTTCCAGCCAGTGGTGGCCTTGGTCACGCTTGTAGCGCCGATACCGGTGATGCGGGCAATTTGCTTGACCGTGAGATGCGCCCGCCTGAGCCTCAGCAGACAGGCATCGCGTTCGGGGCGTGGCAGGGCCTTGAGCAGCGCAGGATCTATGCTCGGCAGGACTTCGCGCGCAACGGAAAGGGCCTCCTCATCGGGGATCCGCCGGCGTGGAAGAACCTCCACTGACCAGATCCGCCCGGCAACTTCCTTAAGATGCTCGCAATAGCGACGGGAACCCCCGACAATATCGAGCATGGGGGCCGCATCACAGATGTCAAAGGGATCGTAGCCCAGCTGGTATGCCCTGAAGCTTGACCAGCGGTAGGCATCGAGCGAGTCGAGCGCGCCTTTTACGGGATTGAGATGGATATAATCGAGCAGCTGCACTGCCTGCGTGTCTGACTCAACCGCAACCCGCGAATAGCGATTGTCAAACAGATGACCCGTTCTCCCCGTTTTCCCATTGAAATACTTAGCATATGCCGTCAGTGCGCACTGCATTGCCTTTGAAAGGTTGTCATACGGGTCATCAACCATCAAATGGAAGTGGTTGTCCATAAGGCACCAGGCCAAAACCGCCACGTCATGGCAGGCAAACCTGTCCGAGATGTCCGATAGAAAACGATAACGGTCGGAATCATCTTCAAAAATGATCTGTTTGGAGTTGCCGCGGTCAAAGACGTGATAATAGCCGGTGAGCGAAATTTCGCGGGCGCATCGGGGCATAATCTCTCCTTTCAAAACTGAACAGGCAACACCTAAAAGGAGAGAAGCAACGCAAAATGCTGAGCCTGTGACCTATTTATATACAATGAACGACAAAAACATGCCCAAAACGACAAAATGACAAATCGATGTCTGTCCCAAATGCGTGAAAGCACTCATGTAAGTCTGTCCCCAATGAGCGGGGCGATGCACTGGCAGATAGTTTTAGTTAAAACGCTTCAGTTTATTGAAGCGTTTTAGTGTGCCTTTTACGGGAATCTGACCGTTCGCCGAATAATTTCTTGCTATCATGCAAGGCGTAGGGTAAATCTCCGATCGCAAGGAGACACAAATGGTGAAAAAGTCACCGGAAAACACTACTCCCGCAATTGTGGACAACGTAGAGGCGCTTGAGGCTAAGCTCGCTCAGATGCGAGAGGCCCAGGCGCTTTTTGCTACGTACACGCAGGAGCAGGTCGACAAGATCTTCTATGAGGCCGCCATGGCCGCCAACAAGGCTCGTATCCCGTTGGCGAAGATGGCCATCGAGGAGACCGGCCGCGGCGTTCTTGAGGACAAGGTCATCAAGAACCACTACGCCGCAGAGTACATCTACAACGCTTACAAGAACACCAAGACCTGTGGCGTTCTGGAGCGCGACGAGGCTTACGGCATCACCAAGATCGCCGAGCCCATCGGCATCGTGGGCGCCGTCATCCCGACGACCAACCCCACCTCCACTGCGATCTTCAAGACGCTGATCAGCCTGAAGACCCGCAACGCCATCATCATCTCCCCGCACCCGGCTGCCGCCAAGTGCACCATCGCCGCCGCCAAGCTCGTGCTTGACGCCGCCGTCAAGGCCGGCGCCCCCGAGGGCATCATCGGCTGGGTCGATGTCCCCTCCATTGAGCTGACCAACATGGTCATGCGCGACGTCGACATCATCCTCGCCACCGGTGGCCCGGGCATGGTCAAGGCCGCCTACTCCTCGGGCAAGCCCGCCCTGGGCGTTGGCGCCGGTAACACCCCGGTCGTCATCGACGACACCGCCGACGTGCTGCTCGCCGTCAACTCCATCATCCACTCCAAGACCTTCGATAACGGCATGATCTGCGCTTCCGAGCAGTCCGTGACCGTCATCGACACCATCTATGACCAGGTTAAGGCCGAGTTCCAGAAGCGCGGCTGCTACTTCGTCAAGCAGGGTGCCGAGATGGAGGCCCTGCGTGCCGCCATGTTCAAGAACGGCGCCCTCGATCACCGCATCCCCGGCATGGCTGCCGCCAAGATCGCCGAGCTCGCCGGCATCGAGGTTCCCGCCAAGACCAAGATCCTGATCGCCGAGGTCACCTCCACCGACCCCGCCAAGGAAGAGTTCTCCCACGAGAAGCTCTCCCCGGTCCTGGCCATGTACCACGCCAAGGACTTCCAGGAGGCCGTCGACAAGGCCGAGCACCTGGTGCTCGCCGGTGGCCCGGGCCACACCGCCTCTCTGTACGTGCACCCCGCCCAGGCCGAGAAGATCAGCCTGTTCGAGCACGTCATGAAGGCCTGCCGTATCGTCATCAACACCCCGTCCTCGCACGGCGGCATCGGTGACCTGTACAACTTTGGCATGAAGCCGTCTCTGACCCTGGGCTGCGGCTCCTGGGGCGGCAACTCCGTCTCCGAGAACGTTGGGGTGAAGCACTTGATCAACGTTAAGACTGTGGCCGAGCGCCGTGAGAACATGCTGTGGTTCCGCGCTCCCGAGAAGGTCTACTTCAAGAAGGGTTCCACGCCCGTCGCCCTCGACGAGCTCGGTACCGTCATGGGCAAGAAGCGCGCCTTCATCGTCACCGACCAGTTCCTCTTCAAGAATGGCAACACCCGCGCCATCGAGGCCAAGCTCGACGAGATGGGCATCGCCCACGACTGCTTCTACGACGTCGAGCCCGATCCGTCGCTGCAGTGCGCACGTCGCGGCGCCAAGCAGATGGCTCTCTTTGAGCCGGACGTCATCATCGCCGTCGGCGGTGGCTCCGCTATGGACGCCGGCAAGATCATGTGGATGATGTACGAGCACCCCGAGTGCAAGTTTGAGGACATGGCCATGGACTTCATGGACATCCGCAAGCGTATCTTCACCTTCCCCGAGATGGGCAAGAAGGCCTACTTCGTCGCCGTCCCGACCTCTTCGGGTACCGGCTCCGAGTGCACGCCGTTCGCCATCATCACCGACAAGGAGACCGGCATCAAGTGGCCGCTCGCCGACTACGCGCTGCTCCCCAACATGGCTATCGTCGACGCCGACAACTGCATGACCGCCCCGCGCGGCCTGACCGCTGCCTCCGGCATCGACGTCATGACCCACGCCATCGAGTCCTACGTCTCCATCATGGCTTCCGACTACACCAAGGGCCTCTCCGAGCGCGCTGCCAAGCTCGTCTTTGAGAACCTGCCCTCCAGCTTCACGAACGGCGCCAAGGACCCGCATGCCCGCGAGGAGATGCACAACGCCTCCTGCATGGCCGGTATGGCCTTCGCCAACGCCTTCCTGGGCCTCAACCACTCCATGGCCCACAAGCTCGGCGCTTTCCATCACCTGCCCCACGGCCTCGCAAACGCCGTCATCCTGACCCGCGTTATGCGCTATAACGCCGCCGAGGCTCCCGTCAAGATGGGTACCTTCTCCCAGTATCCTTACCCCAACGCGCTGCACAACTACGCCGAGATGGCCAAGTACTGCGGCATCGAGGGCAAGGACGACAAGGAGGTCTTCGAGAACTTCATCACGAAGCTCGAGGAGCTCAAGGACTTCATCGGCGTCAAGAAGACCATCGCCGACTACGGTGTTGACGAGCAGTACTTCCTCGACACCCTCGACGAGATGACCGAGCAGGCATTCAACGACCAGTGCACCGGCGCCAACCCGCGCTACCCGCTCATGAGCGAGATCAAGGAGCTCTACCTGGACGCCTACTACGGCCGCGAGCCTCAGGACTACGCCGTCTGCTAGTTTTAGCACGGTTTTTAACGGCGGGGGTGCACGGGTGTTTCACACACCCCCG
>URUC01000036.1 GCA_900550965.1 uncultured Collinsella sp.
ACGTCGATTGCTATCCGACAAACGGATCTGGAATTGCATTCACCGGCATTTCGGGGCAGATTGATACACATGTACGAAAGGGAACCTATGTGGTGCGTTGGGTTGGAGCTGCTGCAGGCCCGATATGGATTGCGGTCTTGCGCCCCGATGTCCAAATAGATTTCTCTCTCTAGACGGGAAGTTGCTCATGGACGCCATATATGACGGAGATGACTGGGTCGATCATTATACTTGGCGCCTGGTCGGCTCGAACGACAATGGGGATGTGGTGTTTGATGGACTATGTCCAAAGCATCTCCATCCTTTTGTCTCGTCGTTAATTGAGAGTTCCGCTCGTGTTGCCCCCTACAGCTCGGCATCGCTTCATGATACGGACGTTTTGAAGACCATAAGGGAATCAATTGACGAGGGCACGATGAGCAGTACATTGTTCTCTCGGCTTGTGGGGCTGGATGAGATTCAATCGAAACGACTGCTTGCGGGCGAAAAGGTGGAACTCACTTATCGGTCGATGATTTCAATCCTGCGGCTAGCCGATGTTCTTCGCAAATAAACATCTCCCCTATTCAAAAACCGAAAACCCCGCCAAGCGTGATCCCCTTAGGGAAAACACGTTTGGCGGGGTCCTAGCGTGATTTCCCTAGGGGAATCACGCCATCAGACGAGCAGCTCAGTCGAGCAGCGCGCTACTCCTCCCAGTAAGCATCTGCAAGCAGCTTAAAGCAAATCTTCTTGATCGGTTGTGCGCCATCGCCCGGGAACTCGAGCGTGGGCATGTGAGGCTCGCCGGCAACGAACAGCGCAAACTTGTCGTCGGCAAGATCGCCGGCGATCGAAGCGTCGGAATCGACCAGATCGTAGTCGTCCTTCTCGTCAAACTCCTGAACCAGCGTCAGGCTGCCCGTGGCGACCTTAAAGGCCTCGCGACCCTCGACATCGATCTGCAGGTCGTGATAGCGCTGATGCGTCTCATAGTGAGCCTCGGCCTCGGGACGCGTCGTGGGAGCCATGACGTTCGCATAGACCTTGTCGCCCAGAATCGGATGGCTGCCGACCTCGAGCTCTGCCGGGTCGTTCTCCTCGAGCCAGTCGATCAGCACGTCGAGGCCCTTGAGCATTCCGCGGTACTCCTCGATATCGCCCAATGCACCGTAAATCATCTAAATCCCCTCTCGGATCGCTTCTTTGGCGGCTACTCGGCAAACGCGTTACCGACGCTGTTGCCACCCACATACGCCTCGACCAGGGTAAGGTCGGGATTGAACACGACAAACTCGGCGTCGCGCCCCAGCATAATGCTACCGCACTTGTCGTCGACATGAGCTAGCAAGCAATGCCGGGGCCGACGCCCAGGCTTTTACAGCTCGGTCACGACAACGCCGTTGTAGACCTCGTCCCAACGGTCCATGACCAGATGGCCGGTCATGGGATCCATGGCATTGAGCTTGCCGCAGGTGTTGGCGGTACGCAGCACCGTCTCGTCGTCCGCGCCAGCAGCAATGGCATGCGCGAAGCCAGCGATAGTGGAGTCACCAGAGCCCGTAGCGTTAACGGCAGGGATATCGGGCGTCTTTGCGCGGAACGCACGGCCATTGTGGAAGCCAACGGAGCCGGCAGCGCCCATGGACACGACGACCCAGGGGATATCGGAGAAGCGGGCATCAGAGGCGAGCGCGGCGCGGAGCTCGTCCACATCGTCGGTGGTAAAGCTCGTACCCAAAAGGCCGTTGATCTCGGTCAGGTTAGGCTTGACCAGCTCGGGCTTAATTTCGGACTTAAGGGCGGCCTCGAGCGAAGCACCCGAGGTATCGAGCAACACCTTGGCACCGGCGTTCTCGGCAATGCCCGTGATCTTGGCATAGTAGTCTGCCTCGACACCGCGGGGCAGCGAACCCGAGATGGTGACGACGTCGGCCTTGCTCGCAAGCTCGGTAAACTTGGCGGTAAAGGCATCGAGCTCCTCGGGGGCAATTGTCGGGCCGCTCTCGAGCAGCTCGGTCTGGTTGCCGGCATGAAGGATATTGAGGCAGATGCGGGTCTCGCCCTTGATGGGCACAAAGTCGTTGTTAATACCGTTGGCGTCCATGAGCTCAGCCATGTAAGCGCCCATGTGGCCGCCGAGCAGACCGGTTGCCACGACGTCGTCGCCCAGCTGACCCAGCACACGGGCCACGTTGAGGCCCTTGCCGCCGGCGGTCTTTTCGGGCGTCACACGGTTGACGTCGTCGATAACGAGCTCATCGAGCTGATAGCGCGTATCGACAGACGGGTTCATCGTAACGGTGAGGATCATTTTTAGCTCCTTATCTCGCAGGCTCCTTGTGCCTCGCGATACGAGTCGACAAAACGGAATTACAGAATTTCAATCGTGAACGAGCGAACGACGGTCTCCTTGGGCTTGGCGACAAGGCAGCCACGCTTATGCTCAAGCACGTCGTCCTCATCGGAGCAGGTCGAAAGGCCGCCCCAAGGCTCAACTGCCACAAAATCACCCTCGGGCTTGCTCCACACAATGAGATATGGGAAGCCCTCAAAGCTCAGGCGGACGCCCTTGTCCTCGCCCTTTTTGGAAAGCGTGACCTGGCGGCTCTCGAGCACGTCAAAGATGGTCTCCGCAAAATCGAAGAGCTCGTGCGACAGGGGCAGCGTCTTTCCCACCATGGGGTTCTTGGAGCGCTTGTCCACGTCAATCAAGCCAGTCGAAGGGACAGCGGTGCAAAGCTCTGCAGCCTCTTCTTTCTCAAAGCGCAACTCGTAGTCCGTATAGGCCTCGCCCTCATCGAGCGGGCACCTAAAGCCGGGATGCCCACCGATAAAGAACGGCATGTCCTCGGTGCCCTCGTTGGTAACCTCATAGGAGACACGCACGGCGGCGTCCTCGAGCGTATAGCGGGCGACGAGCCTAAACGGATACGGATAATCGCTCAGCAGCGCGGCGTTATCCTCCGAAGCCAGGCACATAGCCAACTCGTTCTCGCCTTGGCTCAGCAGCTTCCATTCCTGCTTGCGCGCAAAGCCGTGGCGAGCGAGCTTTACATGATGCCCGGCAAACGTCATGGCGCTGTTGTCGCGCAAGCCTCCGCAAATCGGGAAGCAAATCGGCGCCTGGCCGGACCACACGGTGGGATCACCCTGCCACAAGTACTCGCGACCTCCGGCCTCAATCGAGGTAAACGAGCCACCAGCCGTGGAAACCTTAATAGAAATCGAATCGTTGGAGAGAGCGTATTCCATTACCCATCCTTTCGAACAACTGCTTTATTTCACGCAAGCGCCCGTTTCAATCCTAACCATAGAACAAACCCGCACGCTCATCGATGCGTCCGGTATCCCGGCCATGTAACGGGGTACCATACAGACATTGATGCAATTACAGCTGAAAGGCCTTCTTATGCGAACCATCATTCTTTATGCCTCACGCCACCACGGCAATACGAAAAAGCTCGTGGACGCCATCGTCGAGGCGCACCCCGAAATCGATACCCTCGATGTGAAAACGCTCGGCAAAAACGAGTATCCCAACCTGCACGAATACCATCTGATTGGTGTCGCCACGGGCATCTATTACTCCGAGATCGACAAGGACATGGCACGCGTGCTCACTAACGTGTTGCAGCCGCAGGACAAGGTGTTTGGCCTTATGACCTACGGTGGCAAAAACAAGTGGTACGGCAAGGATATCGATGGCATCTGCCGCATGAGGCAGGCCATCTTTATGGGTGTCTACGGCTGCCCCGGCTTTGATACGTGGGGGCCGTTCAAACTCACCGGCGGTGTCCAAAAGGGGCACCCGACCGCTGAGGAAATTAAGGGTGCCGTCGACTTCTTCGACAAGATCGAAGACGAGTATGGAGACATCATCGTCGAAGAGTACGCCAAGCGCGAGAAGCGCCTAGCATACGAGAAGGAGCATCCTGCAGGAGGCCTGGTGGCCGGCGTTAAGCGTACGGCAAAGAAAATCGCTAGCAAGCTGTAACTGTAAAGGTGCTTTTGAGCGTTTAACCCGTACGGCGGGTCCGAGCAGATTCGGGCCCGCCGTCTTTTTCTTTCGTTACTCGGTAAAGGCGTTGCCGACGCTCTGGCCGCCAACATACGTCTCGACGAGGGTGAGCTCATGGTCGAACACGACAAAGTCGGCGTCGCGACCCGGCATGATGCTGCCGCACTTATCCTCGATGTGCGCGGAGCGTGCCGGCACCTCGGTTGCCATGCGAATGGCGATATCGGCGCTGGCGATGCCCCAGTCGACGATGTTCTTGACGCCCTGGGCAAGCGTGAGCACCGAACCGGCAATGCTCTTGCCATCGGCGAGCCAGCACAGGTTGTCCTTCATGATGACGTCCATGCCGCCGCTGGTGTAGCTGCCCTCGGGCATGCCGCCGCAGCCCAGGCAGTCGGTGATGAGTACCGTGTGCTGCCAGCCCTTGGCCTGCAGCAGCGCCTTGATGGCGGCAGGGTTTACGTGCTTGCCGTCACAGATGATCTCGGCGTAGGTCTCGGACGTGGACATAGCAGCACCCACGACACCGGGCTCACGGTGATGCAGCCCGCGCTGGCCGTTATAGGTATGCGTAAAGCAGCTGGCACCGGCGTTGATGGCGGCGATGCACTCATCGTAGGTGGCGTCGGAGTGACCGATGCTGGTCACCACACCCTTGGCGTTCAGAGCAGCCGCATAAGCAGCGGCACCGTCGCGCTCGGCCGCCATGGCGCTCTTAACGATGCGACCGCCCGCAGCCTCCTGCCACTGATCAAAGACCTCCTCGGAGGGATCGATAAGATAAGCGGGGTTCTGCGCGCCCACGTGCTTCATGGTAAAGAAGGGGCCCTCCAGGTAGATGCCCTGAATGCGAGCACCGCAGAAGTCGGGGCCGCGACCCTCGTCCGCCTGAGCGATGGCGGCGCAGGCGTCCTTGATCTGCTCGACGCCATCGGTGAACGTCGTGGGTAGCCAGCTGGTGGTACCGCGACGGGCGAGCTCAGTCGAGCTGATATCGATACCCTCGGGGTCGTTATCGGTAGTTGAGTGGTTGTAGAAGCCATGGATGTGGGTATCGACCATACCCGGTGCGATCCACGATCCCGTGTAGTCCTTGATCTCGCAAGAGGGCTCGTCGGCCTGCCAGGCGCCAAAGACGCCATCCTCGACCATAAGATAGCCGCCCAGCTGCGGACCTGCCGGCAAGAAGAACTTGTCAGCCTTAATTGCGTACGTGCTCATATGCACTCCTTGCTTCTAAAGCAGTTGACTGTGGTGATGCTTATACCCGGTCCAAGTGAAAACAAAAAGCGCCCGCCCGCCGTTATGAGCGGACGGGCGCCCTTACAGGGGGGACGCGATTAAGCGGTGAAGGGGTGAATCGTCACGCCCTTAACCACGCGGTTGACCGTGCCGGTGGGGCTCGGCGTATCGGGCGTGTTGCCCACGCGCACGGAGTTGAGCAGGCTGATGGCCTGGGCAAACATCACGAACGGCAGGGCAAGGTAGCCCTCGGGGAGTGCCTCATAGCCCTTAAAGGTGAAGGACTCGCCCTCGTAGACGATAGCGCCATCCTGCTGAACGGCAACGGTGTGCTGAGCGATCTCGTCGCCACCGATCTCGTTGAGGATGTCGATATCGTACTGACGGGTGTAGGCATCGTTGTTGACGAACACGAACACGAGGGTCTTGTCGTCGACGAAGGACTTGGGTCCGTGACGATAACCCATAGAGGTGTCGTAGGAAGTAGCGACCAGACCGTGAGCGAGCTCGAGGATCTTGAGCTGGCTCTCCTGGGCAAGGCCACCGAAGGAGCCGGAACCCAAGTAGGTCACGCGGTTGAAGTCGCCAGCCAGGTAATCGGCAACCTCGGACTCGCGAGCGATGACCTCCTCGCCCATCTTGGCGATGGTCTCGACCCACTCGGCCTTCTGCTCGTCGGAAGCCTCGTCAAAGATGAGGGTAGAGAGCAGGGTCATGCAGGTGTAGGAACCGGTCATGGCGAAGCCCTTGTCGTTGGCGCGCGGGATGAGCAGCGTCAGCGCATTGGGATCATCGGCGGACTCGACGGCGAGCTTGCCCTCGGGCGCGCAGGTGATGTTGAGGAACTTGACGTTGTGGACGAGCTCCTTGGCAACGGCAACGGCGGCAAGGCTCTCGGGGCTGTTGCCAGAGCGGGCAAAGGAAACCACGAGCGTGGGATCCTCGGCGCGCAGGAAGTCGCGCGGGGCGCTCACGATGTCGGTCGTGGCGATGGGCTTAAAGTCGTAGAGATCAGTGTTGCCGGCGTGACGCAGATACGGGGCGCAGGTATCGCCAACATAGTCGGACGTACCGGCACCGGTGAAGACAACGGACAGACGGCCCTCGCCCATAGCGCGAGCCTCGGCCAGAAAGGCCTCGATGGCCTCCTTGTTCTCGCGATAGATGTTGAGCGTATCACGCCAAAGCTCGGGCTGCTGAGCAATCTCGGCCGTGGTGATCTGGGCGCCGAGCTCGGTGAGCTCCTCGACACTCTTCTCGAACATTTCTAATACCTCTCTCTAGAAGTAATCCTCTGACGTGCAATTATACACTTCGGTTGGTTATCTGGTAGTAACCAGTTATATACAAAGAATCATCATATGGAAACGGTGCAGACACTAATCGCTACGCTGGTGGTAAACCTTGTATTTAAACTGATCGGCACGAGCAACCGAGAGCGTATACTCCACAACCTCGTTTGACTCGTTATACGTAGTCCTAACCAAATCGAGCACAGGCGAGCCCTCGACGATTTCCAAAAGGTGGGCATCGGTGGGACGGGCTATGCTCGCATAGAACTCCTCTTCGGCCACGCGTATTTTTTGCTTAAAGTCTTGCTCAATCACATCGTAAAGCGGCTTACGCTCCAGCAGCGGTCGCTTTAGGGACAGAAATTGACGAACCGGTAGATAGCTACGTTCGACCATCATGGGCATGTTGTCGGCAGAACGAAGGCGCTTGAGCTTAAAAATGCGATCACCGATACGTAATCCCATATGCTCGGCCAGATTCTTATCGGCCTCCATCTCGCAAAAATCGAGAATCGTGGTCTCGGGGTCACGACCCATCGCGCGCATCTGCTCGGTAAAGCTGTAGGACTGCATAAGATTGGTTGCCTTTGCCGAACGGTCGGTCACAAAGGTACCGCGACCGTGCTGCCGAACCACCAGTCCTAAACGCTCCAGTTCCTGCAGAGCCAGGCGTACCGTAGTGCGCGAGAGACCATAGCGCTCCGAAAGTTCGCGCTCGGAAGGAATCATGTCACCGGCGCGATATTCATGGTCAATCTTTTCGGTCAGAATATCGACCAGCTGATCGTACAGCGGTTGCTTACGCGCTCCGATCGCCATCCTATCCTCCCTTTTGCTCGAATTCGGCTAACTACCTAGGGTGTTAAGCATTATCGGTCTGCAACACCCGAATCATTAAGAAAACAAAAGCCGCGCGCTCTTTCGAGCACGCGGCTTTTAACATACACATGGCTTAAGGGGTCGGGGTGTGAGCCGCGTAGGGACACACCCCTCAAGCTAGAGCCTTACCAGATGCTCGGCCAGAGACCAAGCGGGCCAGCGCCCAGGATGCCAAGGACGAAGAGCAGGAGAATGCCCTTGGTCGGGGTCCAGCTGTGCTTAGCGAACATGTAGTAAAGCAGCAGCGTAAGCATAAGCGGGACGAGCTTCGGGACGATGGTGTTGAGGGTGTCGGCAACGGAGAAGTTGACCGGATCCTCGGTGACGGTACCGTAGGTAACGGACGCCATGCCGTTGCCCAGATCGGTGACGCCGCACTCGACAGCGTTGCCGTCGGCATCAGAAGCGGTAAGAGCGTTACCGTCGGCGTCGGTCATGGCCATGGTGCCAGCCTCAGCGGTCTCGGTATCAATACCCTCGAGGCCGGTGAAGTTCTCGGCCTCCTCCTCGGAGACGACAACCGTGTGGGCAGCAATGCCGCGGGTGGTGCCGTTGGGGATCTGGAGGTTGATCTGGGTGCCACCCATGGTGACGACCAGGCAACCGACGACAAAGACGCCCATGATGGAAGCGGCACGCGTGAAGGCCTGCATGTTGGCAGTCAGAGCGTCAATAGCGCTGGTGCCAAGCTTATAGGACCAGTTCATGAGCCAGAAGCGCAGAGCGAACTGGACGACGTTGAAGATCACCAGGAAGATGATCGGCGCAGCGGCGTTGCCGTTGATGGCCATGTTGGAGGTGATGCCGGCCGTGATAGGCACGAGCGTCAGCCAGAACAGGGCGTCACCGATACCACCGAGCGGGCCCATTGCGGCGACGCGGACGGCGCGGATCGTGGGGATGTCAACCTTGTTCTGCTCGAGCGAAAGCACGATACCCATAACAAAGGTGACAAGGAACGGGTGGGTGTTGAAGAACTCCAGGTTGTGGCTCATGGAAGCCGCGAGGTCGTTCTTGTTGGTGTGGATCTTCTCCAGACCGGGGATGATGGAGTAAAGCCAGCCAGCGGCCTGCATGCGCTCGTAGTTGAACGATGCCTGCAGGAAGCAGGAGCGCCAAGCCATCTTGTTGAGGGTCTTCTGGTCGAGCTGCGGAGCAGGAGTGAGATCCTCGTAGTGCTCCGGGATCACATACTCATTAGATGCCATCTTCGAAGTCACCTCCGTCAGAAACAGCTGCACCCTTCAGCTCGGTCTGCTGCTGGAAGTCCCAGAAAGCGATGCCGAAGCCGATGAGAGCGAGGATGAGCAGGGCAGGGGTTGCCAGCGAATCGTTGGCAACGGTGATGAGCGCGAGGCCAAAGCCCATGAGGAAGAAGCCCCACATATCGCGGTTCATCATAACCTTGAGCAGGACGGCGAAGCCGACGAAGCGCATCATGCCGCCTGCAGCGGACAGACCGGTCTGCAGCCAAGTCGGGATGGCGGAAGCGATGGTCTGACCGATGGTAGCGCCAGCGATGAAGAACAGGGTGACGACGACAGCGAAGATCAGGCCGAGCAGAGCCATGGCGAAGTAGTTCAGACGCTCGATGCCCTTGGTGTCAGCGTTATGAGCCATGTTGTCCGCGGAGGACATGAGCGGCGACATAAGCGTGAAAACCAGGGTAACGCCGAGCTGACCAAGCAGAGCGAACGGAATGGCAAGGCCGACTGCCGCGTTGGGCTCGAGGCCCGTAGCGATAGCGAGAATGGCTGCCATGATGCCGCCGATGACGGCGTTAGGCGGCTGAGCGCCTCCGATCGGCATGTTGCCGATCGTCATGAGCTGATAGGTACCACCCACGAGAAGACCGGTGTTGAGGTCGCCAAGGATAAGACCGATGACGGCGCCGGTGACGATGGGCTGATAGAGAGACTCGAGGAAGTTGAACTGGTCGATTGCCGCGACGAACGTGACGATGAAGACCAGAGCGACCTGGATGATCGAGTATTCCATCTTGCTCCTCCTTTCAAAATGTATGTACGCACTTTGGATATCACGTACAGAACGTCAGGGTTTCAATCCTGACAACGTGGATCACGAGGATTACGAGAAGAGCTTGCTCGTATCCTCAACAGGCGTGCTCGGAACGCGCCTGATCTCCAACTCCACCCCCAATTCCTGCAGCTCTTTAAACGCAGCGACATCCTCGTCGTTAACTGCGACGGAGGTGGCGACTTGGCGCTTTCCTTCCGACATGTGCATGTTGCCGATGTTTACCTTCTTTATAGGCACACCGCCCTTGACGAGCGTAAGCACGTCTTCCGGTGTTTCGGCCACGATGAAGATCTTCTGGCGCGGGCTCGCCTTGCCAATGACGTCGATGGTCTTCTGCAGGGAGAAGAAACGCGTAGCGACGCCGGCGGGAGCGGCCATCTTCATGAGGTTCTGGCGCATGGTGTTGGTCGACACATCGTCGTTGGCGACGAGGATAAGGTTGGAGCCCAGGGTGGAGTTCCACTGGGTGGCAACCTGACCATGGACCAGTCGGTTATCGATGCGGGTAAGAAGAATGTTGGGTTCTGCCATGTTGATCAGCTTCCTTTCGTTATTTGCTGACGACAGTTACTCGATCTCCTGAATCGCGTAACGCGAAACATCTACGACGGCACCGGATCGGACTTTGATCTGGACCTTTTCGCCTTCGATGCCCTTGACGGTTCCGTAGATACCGCCGGCGAAAAGAACCTCCTGACCCGGCTTGAGCTCGGTGTGCAGCTCCTTGAAGTACTTCTGCTTCTTCTTCATGTTGATTTGCGACCAGATGGTGTAAATCAAGCCCATGACGACAAGCAGGCCTAAAAGAGCGACCGAGGAGCTCAGGACGCTGGCTCCGAAATCGGCCATTAGATGCCGTCCTCGTCACCGAAGATATCCTCTTCCTCGGCACCAGCGACGGAGGCAACCGTCTGGGCGGTGATGCCCGTCTGGCCAACGGTCACGGCCTGCTCGCCAAGCTCGGCGAGCGTAGCGTTGCCGCGGAGGAACAGAAGCTCAATAACCATGGGAAGGTTCGTGCCAGTCAGAATCTCGACGTTGTCGACATCCTGGGCAATCATCATTGCCTGGTTGAACGGGGTACCACCAAGCAGGTCGGTAAAGACGAGCACGCCATCGCACTCCTCGCGCATGGCGGTGATAGCGGCGCGGAGATCCTCACCGTAGGAAGCAGCCTGGTCGCCCTCGAAAGGAACGACGGTAAAAGCGGGCTGATCACCGGCGACCATAGCGATAGCGCTTGCGAGGCCGGGTGCGAACTGTCCATGACCGGTAAGAATAAAGCCAACCATTCAAATTTCCCTTCCGAAGGTGTGTACGATCTGAGTCCGATGTTTTCGGAAGCCAGCGGGCGGACGCCCTTAAAGCTTCTTGGAAAGCGTTCTTTGAAGACCAGTGGTCTCTCAACTGGTAGTAACCACGTGACGTGCTGTTGTCACTATATCATCACAGAAGAGGTCGCTTTCGCTGATTCACGCAATAAAACGTTTTTGCACCGCTCACGGCGATAAATCGACCGTTTACCGCTCGTTAACACTTCTACCTGCGGTTTTGAAACCGTTTCGAAATACTTTGACGAAAGATCGGAACCTTTTCTGTGTCTAAACAACGCAGGGTGGCCAAAAAAGGCATGTAGAAAAAATGCAGGTCATTGTGAAGATTTGTGAATTGGTCTTTTTGACTTAATACCAGTTAGAACCAGTTTAGAAATTATCGGTGAACGGTAGTTTTCGACCGCTCAGCGGTTATTTCCAATCGTTTGCAGCTCCTTTTCCATATGAATTAGGGAGACCCGATGAAGCACTTGCGTGGTTGCGGGAAATTTCGATACTCGTCCATCCCCCACGTGCCAAACTCTCACTCCCTAAATATGCCATAAGCTCTCGCTATTCGTCTTACAAACATAACTTACTCTAATCTGTAATTGTTTATCGTTTATCATTAAGTATGTTATAAGATTTAAATATCATCCTAGACATTGGTTGGAGGAGCTATGATCCGCTGGAACGTATCCAAATCGAATGAACCCATCAACCGCGAACAGGCAATAGCCGATCTGAGGAAGCTCGCTCACATCTGCAAATGGGCCACAATCTGCACCGCCGTAGCGCTCGCTCTGGGACTCCTCGCAGTCATTGCAATCGAGCTTCTACTCATATTGCCTAGCCTCTCCCAAGGGTTCTGCCTCCAATCCGTAGAGCTTAATGCCGGCGAAGGGCCATCTCTCGCTCTCGTCGGCGCCAATGAACAGACCCCTCTTATGCTTGTCGCGCACGACGGTCATACTGCCATAGGGAGCGCCATGATGACATGCCTTGCGCTTGCCATTGTGCTAAGCGCATACAGGTTTTTCTCCACCATTGAAAAGGCAGGCAGGCCCTTTGACCTCGAATGCATCCGCATACTACGTCAAGTAGGACATTTGTTCCTTATTGGCGGCGTTGCTGTGAAGCTTCTTGGTGCCATAGTCACGGGGCTGATACTCTCAGGATTTGGCGGCAACTTTACGGATGCGCTTGGCGGCCAGCATCTCGACCTCTCTATGCTCTTTGCAGGCCTGATTATTAGCCTGATTGCCAGCGTCTTCCAGTACGGGTGTATCCTGCAAATACAAGATGACGAGTTGCTCTAGGGGGAATCCATGATTATTCTGCGGCTCGACCGCATGCTTGCCGAACGCAAGATCTCATCCAAAGAGCTTGCGGAACGCGTGGGTATCTCCCAGGTCAATATGTCGCGTATCAAGACGGGCAAGGTTTCTGCCGTGCGCTTTTCAACTCTTGACGCGATATGCCGGGCACTCGACTGCCAACCGGGCGATGTGCTGGAATATATGCCTGACGATGAAGCCGATAACCTCTTTGGACTTAAAGATGAATAGCCATAATTAAGCCGTCAATCACGCCCTCAACGCAAAAAGCCCGCTAGAACGGTGTTCGTTCTAGCAGGCTCAATCAAATATATCGGCTTCGCGCTCGAAAGCTCAGGCAGATCTTACGCAAACAGGCCGTAGATGCTGATGTTGGCCTTGGCGTAGAGGCCGTTAGCATACTCGGTCCACTTGGAGCTGGCGCTCGAGGCCTGCGAAGAGTACTGCTGGTAGGCGGTGTAATAGGCGGTCATGGCCTGCTTATAGGTTGCGCTATCGGCAGTAAAGGCATCGTTAGCGAAGGCCTTAGCGTAGGTGCTGTCGGCGTCCTTCCAAGTGCCCTTCTCGCTATCCCACTCGTCGCCGGCAAGGTTGATGATGTAGTCGGCGTAGTCCTTGCTCGCGGTCTCCTCGTTGCCGTCAGCAGGCTCGGTCGGAGCGGTCGGCATGCTTGCGGAGCTATCGCCCACCTTCTTCTTGTAGAGCTTCTGCAGCGTCGCGGACTGACGGACGATCTGCTTGGCCTGGTCCTTGGACACGCCATACTGCTTGGCCATGGTGTCGTAGTCCGAGGTGCCGATAGAATCCTCGGCGTACTTCTTCATCTCCTTAGAGGAGACGGTAATGCCCTCGTCCTCAGCAGCATCGAGCAGAATCTTGTTGCGCACGTAGGACAGGATGACGTCGGCAGAAGGAGCGGTGTAGTTGCCATCGCTATCCTTGACGGTATCGAGGCTGTACTGGCTCTCGATGGCCTCGCGCGCGGTGATATCGCTCTTCTTGCCGTTGTAGCTATAGCTTGCCACGGTCGAATCGAGCTGGTCCTCGGTGAGGGTAGCCGAGCCGACACCCTTGCCGCCAAAGCCGCCATTGCCAATAAAGAAGCCGACCACCGCAGCGATCACGATGGCGACCACAAAGGCGGCAATCATCGTCTTCTTGTGCTTGGATGCGCGGTCGTTCGCGTCGGAGTCGTCGTCCTCGTCCTGCTCCTCAGGCATAAGGTTCTCGTCGGCGGCGTCCGCGGCGATCTTTGCCTCCAGGCGGGCGTCCTCCTCCTCGGCGGTCGTGCCAGCGGCGATATGTTCGGCAGACGTGCCGGCGACCAGGTCGATCTTCTCGTCCTCGTCACCGTCGGGGCCTTCGCCGCGCTCGATGATCTGGATGCCGTCGATCTCGTCCTTCTCGTCCTTCTTTTGAATCAGACCCATATCAATTACTCCTTGTTAGGAAACATAGTCCCCAATAGAATACGCCCGACGAGGCGCCGGGCGTATTGATTCTTAGGTTATACGCAAACACTTAAGTACTATTTAGGCGTTTGCAGCGTGCATACCTTAGGCCAGGTGCGCGATAACGGCATCGGCAAAGGCCTGCGTGCCCACGGCGCCCTCAACGGAGCCGGTCTGAGCACGACGCACGTCACCGGTAACCTGCTCGCCCTCGTCGAGCGTGGCGGAGACGGCGGCACGAATGCGATTGGCAGCATCGTTCTCGCCCAGGTGATCGAGCATCATCGCGGCAGAGAGGATCTCGGCCGTGGGGTTGGCGATATCCTTGCCCGCGATATCGGGTGCGGAGCCGTGCGTAGCCTCAAAGATGGCGCAGTCGGCACCGATGTTGGAGCCGGGGGCCATACCCAGGCCGCCCACCAGGCCAGCGCACAGGTCGCTGACGATATCGCCGTACAAGTTGGGCAGCACCAGGACATCGAAGTCATTGGGGTTCTGGACCAGACCCATGCAGGTGGCGTCGACAATCTTGTCGTTGAACTCGATATCGGGATAGTTGGCGGCCACCTCGCGCGCAACGCGCAGGAACAGGCCGTCGGTCGCCTTCATGATGTTGGCCTTGTGCACGGCCGTCACCTTTTTGCGGCCGCAGCGGCGGGCGTACTCAAAGGCGTACTCCACAATACGGCGGCTCTTGGCGATAGAGATCGGCTTGATCGAAATCGCGGAATCGGCGGCGAAGGTCTTTTGGCCCGAACGCTCGACGAGCTGCGAGAGCTCCTCGACCTCGGCAGCGCCCTCGTCGAACTCAATGCCGGCGTAGAGGTCCTCGGTGTTCTCGCGCACGATAACCAGGTCGACGTCGCGGAAACGCGAGCCGTCGCCCGGCTGCGACAGGCAAGGGCGCACGCAGGCGTACAGGTCGAAATGCTTGCGCAGGGCCACGTTGACGCTGCGGAAACCCGTGCCGACCGGCGTAGTAATGGGACCCTTGATGGCAACCTTGGTCTCGGCGACCGCATTGAGCACGTGCTGGGGCAGCGGCGTGCCAAACTCGTCCATGACGCCGGCACCGGCTTCCTGGACGTTCCAGTTGATCTGGACACCGGCGGCCTCGACCACGCGGCGCATGGCCTGCGTAATCTCGGGACCGATACCGTCACCGGGAATCAGGACTACATCGTGCGCCATAATCTGTTACTCCTCGTCTTCGGCGGCCTCAGATTTTTTAACGCTAGCACGCTTCTTCTTTTTGGAGAGATCCAGGCCAAAACGTTTAACAAGCATTTCGCAAATCTCGCTCGAACGGGCCTTGAGATAGCTGCCCTTACCGTTCTCGGCATCGAACTTAAGGCGCAGCGCAAGCTTCTCGGCAACCTCGGCGTCGATCTCGCCCTGGCAAAACTCGTACAGGCAACCGAGCATGTCGCGATACTCAAGGTCGCCGTGGTAGCACTGGATGGCCTCGTCCAGGATGGGCCAAGCCTCGCGCGAACGCTCGACACTCGTGGCGCCCCACACGCACAGCAGGCGGAAGGCGGCATAGCGCAGCGTGGAGGAGATCTCGTCGAACAGTGCGGTCTCGGCGCCCTCAAAGGCATCGCCCAGCTGCTCGGGGCAGGTGGTGGCGAGCGCCGTCAGGGCATCGAGGGCCTCCCAGCGGGTCTGCGCCTCGGGGCGGTCGAGCGCCTCGATCAGCGCGGGTACGCAGGGCTCGACGCGCTGCGGATCGCGCTCGGCAAGCAGGTGCAGCACGCGGGCGGCAAACTGGCGGATGCGGCGCGTGGGGCAGCCGAGCTCCTGGACCAGACGGTCGACGGCGTTCTCGTTCTCCTCTGCCAGCTGGAGCTGTGCCAGCTCCTCGTCGGTGAGCTGTTCGTCTTTATTTTCTGCCATAGTTACCTCTTCTTACTATTTCTTAGCGTGCTTGCCAGCACCCTTGCTGTCATCGGTGACCGAGATGAGCTGTCGGTCGGCCGCGCCATTGCGACGTGCACGGCGGCGTTCCTCGGCATCGCCCGCGTCGGCGGCGGCGCGATGGGCCTTGTTGACGTTAAAGACCTCGTCGTGCTTGCGCCACGGACCGACGGACTCGCCAAAGCTCATCTTAAGGCCGGCGATAAAGCCGCCGAGCCAGCCGATCGGCGCAAACTGCACCAGCGGGAACAGCGAGAACACCCAGGTCAGCAGGACGACCGCCGCCGCTCCCGCAAAGTTGGCAATCCAGTAGTCGCGCTTGGTGATGACACGCTTTTCGCACGCCCACTGGCCGCACAGAAAGCCGATGTAGATCGCAAAGAGAAAGAGCACCAGCGCAAGCACCACGAACGTCCAGCTCATGGGCGCTACTCCCCGTGATGGTGGCCGTAGCAGCACTCGTGGCCGTCGTCATGACCGTGGCCGCCGCAGCACTCGTGATCCTCGCCGTGGTGATGGCCACAACCGCACTCATGGTCCTCGCCGTGCTCGCCGCAACCGCAACCTTCCTCGTGAGCGCCATGCTCCTCGGGGCGATACTGCGACCAGTCCAGACCGGCGGCGATGGCATCGGCCTCCTCCTTATAGAGGACCGTGATGGCCTGGGTGCCCAGCTTGGCGCCACCGATGGCGTCGAGCATGTCGTAGAGCGTAAAGGCCACGTCGGCGCCGGGCAGCGCGAGCTCGCGGTCATCGGCGTAGGCAAGGCCCAGGCGCAGGTCCTTAATGAAGTGCTCAACCATAAAGCCGGGCTTGTAGTCGCCGTCGAGCGCCTTGGGCGCCAGGCTCTCCATGGCGCCGGACTTGCCGGTGCCGCCCAGGATCATCTGGCGGGTCTTCTCCAGATCGAGGCCGCTCAGCTCGGCAAATGCCATGGCGTCTGCCATGCCGACCATGCAGGCGCCCAGCGACACCTGGTTAGCGAGCTTGGCTGCCTGGCCCTTGCCGGCGCCATCGAAGCAGCAGATGTTGGCCGCAAAAGTGGCAAGGATGTCGCGGACCGGTGCGATGTCGTTCTCGGTAGCGCCCACGATAGCCGTGAGCGTGCCGGCGATAGCGCCCGACTCGCCGCCGGTGACGGGGCAGTCAAACGCCATGCGGCCGGAAACCTGGGCGGCCTCGGCAATGTCGCGCGCCAGCTCGGGGGAGCTCGTGGTGAGGTCGATCAGCACCGCGCCCGGCTTGGTGCACGCGAGCAGGCCGTCGCCCGCCAGGTAGAGCTCCTCGACCTCGGAGGGATAGCCCACCATGGTAAAGACGACATCGGCGTTCGCCACGGCGTCGGCCGGCGTATCGGCCCAAACGGCACCGCGCTCGATAAGCGCGGCGGCCTTGGACTTGGTACGGTTGTTGACCGTGACGGGATAGCCGGCATCCAGGATGTGGCCGGCGATGGGGGCACCCATGATTCCGGTGCCGATGAATGCGACGGAGAGCTTGTTTGCCATGAAACCTTTCCTTTTGGGTTGGGTGTTATTACCAGGTTGAATACTCGGTGCCAGCGTTGGGCTGTGAGTCGAGGGCGATTACGGCCGCGTTACTTGCCTACTGACCGCGCACGCGGCGGGCGATGCGGTCGGAAAGCGACGCCTTGTCGGCGCGGTTCTTGCCCCAAAACGCGCAAGCCACCATGCCGGGGCCCACGTGCGAGCCAATGGTGGGGCCCACAGAGCTGCGGATGATGGTCACGTCGGCGCAGCCTTCCTCCTTGCGGATGGCGGCCTCGAGCCAGTCGCCGTCCTTTTCGGCATCGGCCGTCATAATGGCGATGGGCATGGTGCGATCGGGCACATAGTTCTCGCGGAACGACTTGAGAATGGACTTGAGCGCCTTCTTGCGACCGCGGTTGACGCCGATCAGCGACAGCGAGCCGGCCAGGTCGTAGGACAGCTCGGGTTTGACGTCGAGCTTTGCCGTGAGCTGTGCCGCCGCGGGCGGAATGCGGCCGCCGGCAGCCAGCGCGTCAAAGCTCTCGAGCGTAAAGTAACCGTGGACATAGGTCTTGGCCTCGTTTGCCCAGTCGACCAGCTGCTTGGCGGTCAGTCCCGCCGAACGCTGACGCACGGCCTCAAGCGCCAAGAGCTCGCCGGTCGCACAGGGCAGAGCGTTGTCGACCACGTACAGCTCAAAGTTGGGATACTCGGCGCGCACGGCGTCCGCCGCCTGGCACGCGGAGTTGTAGCTCGACGACAGCGCCGAGGTAAAGCACAGGTAGACCGTGGGCGTGCCCTCTTTGGCGCACTCGGTAAAGAACTCGATATAGCGACCGAGCGACACAGCCGAGGTGGACACGCGGGCACCGGCGCGCATGCGATCGTAAAACTCCTTGGGTGTGATGCTCGACCAGATGTCATCCGTGCGCTCCTCGCCATCGATAATGAAGGGGAAACCCAAGATATCGACATCGAGGTTCGCGGCGACCTCGGGGCTAAAGTCGCAGCAGGTATCGACGACGATGCGGCAACGGTCCGAATGACCGGCGGATGCGGCCTTGTCCATCAAGGCGACTCCTTACGTAAAAAGGCGGCCACCCGCATGGGATGGCCGCCAACCGTTAACTCATGCAAGTTAACGTATTTTACTCGTCAAGTGTTTCGATGCGGGGCTTGATGATGCCATATCCACCATTCTTACGGTGATACACCACATTGATGAGGCCAGTCGTCGCGTTCTCGAACACGTAGAAGTCGTGGCCGAGCAGATCGGTCTGCACCAGCGCCTGCTCCTCAGTCATCGGGGTGACATCGATGACTTTCTCGCGGACGAGCAGGTCGTCCTCCTCCTCGGGCAGCAGCAGGTCGGCCAGATCCTCGACGCGCTCGACCGGCGCGACATCCGCGGCGCTGGCACCGCCCTGGCGGTTGTCCACGACCTTAGTCTTGAACTTACGCAGCTGGCGGGTGACCTTATCGGCGGAGAGGTCGATGGCGGCGTACATATCTGCACCGTGCTCGGCAACGCGAATCACCGAACCGCGGGCACGAACCGTAACCTCGACGATTGCCGGGTTGGGGTTCGAGGGGTTCTTCTCATAGCGAAGTACAACGTCGACCGTCATGGGCTCGATATCGAAAACCTTGAGCGCCTCGCCGATCTTCTCATCCACATGCGCACGCAGAGCATCGGTTACCGTCGTCTTGCGTCCAGAAACCTTGATATCCATACGTGGCTCCAATCTGCCTCGGGGACTTACTGTACTGGCTATGTACCCATTGCCGTGCATTTAATCACGCGGATTCCCAAAGACCCGAATAACGATTGCTTGATACCGCATACCGAAGTCTCGCACTTTTCTGTGGCAAAGTGCGCTATAGGAGGGAGCCGGCGACTTTGTATTTGGTCCCGAAAATTGGCTTTGACCTGCTGGTTTTATAG
>URUC01000037.1 GCA_900550965.1 uncultured Collinsella sp.
CCCCATGCGGCCAGCGGACAACTATGTAGCCTTCGACTAGAACATGCCCAAGAAACCATGCACAAACAGCGCGGCCACAATAGCACCGACAAACGGCGCGATGCCAGGAACAAGCAGACCATACTTCCAGTTGTTGTCAGCCTTGTTCTTGATCGGTAGCACCTGATAGGCCATGCGGGGACCAAGGTCGCGTGCCTGGTTCATGGCGAAGCCGGTGATGCCGCCCATGCCCATGCCAACGGCCCAGACAATCAGGCCGACGCAGATGGCGAGCATCAAAACGTTCTCGCCAGCACGGCTAGCAGCAGCAAGGATGGCGCTAATGAACACGAAGGTGCAGATGGCCTCGCAGAAGAAGTTGCGGGCATAGTTCGTACCCTCGGTGGTGGGGTTGGTCGAGAAGATGTTGCGCTGGGCAATGGGGTCGACGACGCCCTCGGAAGCCTTGAACTCATCGGCATACATAAACCAAGCGATCACGGCACCCACAAAGCCGCCGAGCATATCGGCAAGCATGAAGGGGATGCAGCTGCCCCACGGCACCAGGCCGACGATGCACTGGGCAAGCACCATGGCGGGGTTCATGCACACGGCGCCGCCAAAGACAAACAGGCAGACCGAGATGCCAAAAGACCAGGTGGTGATGGCAAACATGTGGCCGGAGCCCTGATACTTGGTGCCCTTGAGCACGGTATCGCAGTGCACGCCCACGCCAAAGACGATCATGAGGGCCGTCGCGCCGAATTCGCAGAGGAGTTTGGTAAGCATAAAACCTTATCTTTCTTGTCGGTTATAAACGATTCGTTTAAGCCACGCGCTAGTGCTGCGCAACGACAACGCCCAGGCCATCGGGAATGACGGCAACCTTGGCATCGGCACCCTTCATCTCAAAGGCGAGCTTGAGCGCCTCCTCGATAGTGTTGACCGGTGTCATGTGCATATCCTTGAGCATCTGGTGATCGCACAGGTCGGTGACCATGATCACAGGGTGATGCGCCAGGATGCGGGCAAAGATCTGGCTCGTCCACTGGTCGGGCAGGGTCTCATCCTTAGGACGGTCGATGCAGGCGCGCTCAAACTCCGCCGGATCGTTGTCGGCGATGTTGTGATAGAAGCCCTCGCCACCGTGACCGTCGGCACAACCGGCGACGTCGATGATCACGCCGCCCTCGGGAAGCGTGGCCTCGGCAGCGCACATGCCCTTCACGGCCTGGTAGATGTTCTGGTCGAGGGGGTAGCCGCCGTTGGTGGTGATGGCGATATCGCACTCAACGGGCTCAACGCCGGCAAGGCTCTTCACGAATTCGCAGCCGGCCTCGTGCGCCTTATGGATGTCGCCGGCAAAGGAGCCAATGACCTCGTGCTTACCGTTGAGCACCACGTTGAGCACAAAGGCAAGGTGAGCCATCTCGGCAGCGGCAAACATGTCCTCGCTTACGTGGTTGTGGCACAGGTTGCCGGCGCGCGAATGGGAATCGTTCACAAACTGACCGTTGTGGTTGTACATGATGGTCTTGTAGCTGGCGATGCCAGGCAGGACGGACTTGCGGCTACCAGAGAAACCGGCAAAGAAGTGCGGCTCAATAAAGCCCTCGGCAAGCAGCAGATCGCAGTCGGCGGCAATCTTGTTGATGATGCACTCGCCACCAGAAGGCAGGGTGCCGATCTTTTTCATCATGCTGTCGTCAGTCGCGACGTGCATAACGATTTCCTCGTTGGCAACGATCTCCTCGCCGTACTTGTTGACGAGTTCCTCATGCGTCGACGGACGGTGCATACCCGTAGCAACCAGAATGCGCACGCGAGCCTCGGGCGCAGCGGAATGGATGTGATGCAGCAGAATAGGCATCGTCACACGCGAGGGAACGGGACGCGTATGATCGGAGCTAATGATGACAATATCCTTCTTGCCAGCACAAAGCTCCTCGAGCGAAGGCGAGCCATAAGGGTTGGCAAGCGACTCCTCTACCAGCTCTTCCTGCGATTTCGTAGTCTTAAACTCGTTTTGGTGACCTTCCATCACACCCGCGAAGTTCTTATCCTCGAGTTCCAGATGCAACGTCTTGTGGTCAAACGGCAGTTCACATTCAAACAATGACGAGCGCCCTCTTCCTTTCAACTGACACACTAGATAAACCGTTGAGAGAATACGCCGCTCACCGAAAAAAGCTACCGTTTGCTCACTCGTTAACAGAACGTTCATATTTGACCCAAAACAGAGCGGCCGCGACCCCAAACGGGACCGCGGCCGCCTGTCAATGGCACTATGGACAGGATGGCTTACACAGCGCAGAGACAAACATCAATCCTGTGGCATGCGCGTGTAAGCTATCTTGCATAAATACGTCAATAAACTGCATAGAATGACGCATGGGTTTCGAACCGTAACAGGGTAGCCCCATCCGGAGCGTGCATTTTTGCGAGTATTCAGCATCGCGAGATAAGTCTTTGGAGCTAAAGGTCTATCGAAAGACAGGAAGCCTCCATGGTTCTTCCCTTCTAGACAGCATGCGGCAAGAAACCATCCATATTTGAACATCGACAAGGCCCAATTGGCATGTAATGGCTTCTACAAATACCGCGAACGTCACCTTTGGTCCTATACATCAATCATTGGCCGCAGAAAACTCCGTTTTTTGCACGTCGCCCCAAGCACCACCCTCACCCAGCGGCCTTCTGCCAAAGACCGGACATCGCAGGGCCCGCCATCAGTTTACTTTTAGGCACACTCCGCAGGACGCAAGAAGCCCTCGCCGCACAAAGTGCGCAGCGAGGGCTTCTTGCATGTCCGAGGACGTGCCTAAAAGTAAACTGATGGCGGGCCCGGACGACTACAGGGCTATCGATTACCCCGTGTTCTGCAGTCCTGCCGAGACGCCGGTCACAGTCGAAAGAATCAGGCTCATGTACTCGGCCTTCTTCTCCTCGGCCATCTCGTCCTGGTTCATGCGCACCTCGCGAAGGGCGCGGACCTGGGCGATGGACAGGGCGTCGACGTAGGGGTTACGCACGCGGACGGCGCAGCCGAGCACGCGACGACGCTGCAGCGGCCACTCGTCACCGACGATGGCAAGGACCCACTTACGCGTGAGCTGCATCTCGGTGAAGACTTTCTTGGACAGATCCTGGCGATCGCCCAGGTGCAGATACATCTTGGCGATGCGCTGGTCAGTCTTGGCGATCGACATCTCGATGTTGTCGATAAAGGTGCGGAAGAACGGCCACTCCTGGTAGGCAGCCTTGAGCTGGTCAAGATCGCCCAGCTGCTCGCAGGCGGTGCCCAGGCCGTACCAAGCGGCCAGATTGATGCGTGCCTGGCTCCAGCTAAAGATCCACGGAATGGTACGCAGGTCGTCGAGCGACTTGGCACCCAGACCGCGCTTGGCCGGGCGCGACCCGATCGGCAGCAGACCGACCTCGGTCAGCGGCGTCACGGTCGAGAACCACGGTGTAAAGTCCTCGGTGTTCAGCAGGTCCAGATAGCGCTCATGGCTTGCGGCGTTAAGCTTCTCGGCCATATCCCAGAACTTCTGCGTGGTCTCGGTGTTAGTCTTCTCGACACTCGGGGCCGACTGCAAAAGCGTTGCGGCTGCAACGGACTCAACATGGCGCTGAGCCAGCGTGCGGTTACCGTAACGGGCAAAAATGACCTCGCCCTGCTCGGTGAGCTTAAAGAAGCAGTTGACCGAACCCTTGGGCTGCGCCAGCACGGCCTTGTTGGCCGGGCCGCCACCACGGCCCACGGCACCGCCGCGACCGTGCATGAGCACCAAGTCGATATCGTTTTTCTCGGCCCACTTGGCAATGCGCTCCTGCGCGGAGTGCAGCGCGAGCATGGCCGTGGTAGGACCGGCATCCTTGGAGGAGTCGGAATAGCCCAGCATGACCTCCATGCGGCGGTTGGTCTGGGCAAGGCGCTTTTGCACCACGGGCAGCGTAAGCATCTGGTCGAGCACGTCGACGCAGCCCTCGAGGTCCTCGAGCTGCTCGAACAGCGGGATCACGTCGAGCTCGGGGACATCCTCCTCGTGTGCAAAGGACAGGTGGGCAAGCTCAAAGACGTCGGCCACATGCTGGGCGCTCTTGGTAAACGAGATGATGTAGCGATGCGCCATCTTCTTGCCGTAGCGCTTTTGGATGGAGCCGATAGCGCGGAAGGTATCGATGACCTCGCGCGTCATGGGCCGCAGGTCGCCATGGATACCGTTCTCGTGGATATCCTTGAGGGCGCGGGCGTGCACCACGGAGTGCTGACGGAACTCCATCTCGACCATATGGAAGCCGAAGGACTCGACCTGCCAGATGATGGTCTGAACCGGGCCGTAGGCAGCACGGACGGCACCGCAGGCGGCCAGCGAGCGCTGGACGACGCGCAGGTCCTCCAGGAACTCATCGGCGCTGTGGTACATGGTGTCGGTGATGCGGCGGACGGTGGCGTTGAGTCGGTCTGCCATGACGAGCATGACGGCGCGATGCGGCTCGTGCTCGGAGATCAGCTCGGCGCGTGCCGTGTACTGGGTGCTCATCTCGACCTGATGGTTCCACAGGTTGATGAGCTCGGCAGACGGCTTGCTGTAGGTGGCCTCGAGCGTCAGGTTGCGGCCGATGCGGCGGCACTTGTCCTCGAGCTTGAGCACCATGTGAGTGAAGTACTTGGCGGCGACCTCGCGGCTCACCTTGGCGGTGACGTTGGGGTTGCCGTCGCGGTCGGACCCGATCCAGCTGCCGGGATGGAAGAACGCCGGGCACAGCGGCGGCACGGTACCGGCCTTGTCGCCCAGCACCCAGTCGTCAAAACGACGATAGATAACGGGGATGACGTCGAACAGCGTGTTATCGAAGATGTCGATGATGGTATCGGCTTCCTCGACCGGCGTGGGCTTCTTCAACGCGATGGGGCTCGTGCGTACCAGGGCGTCGATTTCCTGCAGCATATGGCGCTCGTTCTCCACCAGGTCGGAGCCGCCCAGGCGCGGGCGCTCCTCCAGCAGGTTGGAGATACGGCGAATCTTGCCCTCGACGGCCTTACGACGGGCCTCGGTGGGATGTGCGGTAAAGACAGGGTGGAACTCCAGCTTGTCGAGCAGCTCATTGGCGCCCTCGACACCCATCTCGTTTACCAACTGGTGATAGGCGACGGTGAGTTCGTTGGCGGGATCGACCTCGGTATCGGTCGACGCACCTGCCTCGCGCTCGCGCAGCTGCGCCACGCGGTAGTTCTCCTCCGACAGGTTTGCCAGATGGAAGAAGCTCGTAAAGGCGCGGACAATAACCTGCTGCTTATCGAGCGGCAGGCTGTCAATCAGATCGACGACCTCACGAAACGCCACAGCAGTAGGCTCGTCGGCGGTGGGCACGCCCTGCTCGTCGACGGACTCGTCGGCAGCACGGGCGCCGGGATTTCCGGCATTGGCCACAATCTCGGCCGTCAGGATCTTGTCGAACAGGTCCGCGATCTCGGGATCATACTCGCTAAGCACACGGCGCTCCAGGCGCAGGAACAGCGCCAAGTTGTCGCGCAGCTCCTCGGGGATCTCGATCTCGGCGAGACGCTCCCTGGACTCGGCATTCGAGCCGATTCGGTTAACGAGGCGGTTGACCACGGCAGCGACGCGCGCCGCGGCTTCGGGTACAGACTGGTTGCTTAGGTTCTCAGCCACGTTTCCTCCCATTCCTCCTTCTATGCACGTAACATGCGGTATTCATTATAGGCGCTTGCGAAATACTTTCGACACTGATTGCGCTTTACCACACAAAAGTATTTTCTGCATTGCAAGGGTTTCTGCCCTAAATGGTCGTATTTCTCGGTGGGCGGCATACGTAAATGGGGGCATTCCGCATAAAAGCGAAACACCCCCGTAACAATCGCTCGCAATGAGCTGGGCACCTCAGCGGCACTACAGCTCAAAAATCATGCGCTACAGGCGCTCGCGAACCGCCTCGACCACGTTGGCCAGATCGACGAGGGCCTCGTCATGGCTCTCCATGTCGCGCACCTTGACCTTGCCGGCGGCAAGCTCGTCGCCACCCAGGACCAAAATGAGCTTGGCGCCAACCTTGTCGGCCTGCTTAAACTGAGCTTTGAGCGAACGACCCTGGTAGTCGGCCTCGGTCACGATGCCAGCGGCGCGAAGCTCCTGCGTGATGGCAAAGACGTTCTGGCGCAGCTCCTTGCCGGCATTGGCGACGTAGACGCACGGGGCCTCCTCGGCACCCAAGTCGTTACCAAAGGCCTGCAGGGCCAGCAGGGCGCGCTCAAAACCGACAGCGAAGCCGACGCCCGCCGTGGGCTTGCCACCCTCGAGCTCGACCAGACCGTCATAGCGACCGCCGCCACCAATGGAGCCGACACCGGCGCCGGGAGCCTCGACCTCAAAGACGGTACGGGTGTAGTAGTCCAGACCACGCACCAGTGTGGGATCCTCGACATACTCGATACCGGCGGCATCCAGATAGCGCTTGACCTGCTCGTAGTGCTCGCGGCACTCGTCGCACAGGTTGTCGCCCATCAGCGGCGCGTCGGCCATGATCTCGCGGCAGTGGTCGTTCTTGCAGTCGAAGGCACGCAGCGGGTTGAGCTCGGCGCGCTCGCGGCACTCGTCACACATCTCGTCAGCGTGATCGAGGATAAACTGCTTGACCTGCTCGCGGTAAGCCGGACGGCACTGAGCGTCGCCCATCGAGTTAATGAGCAGACGGAGCTTGGAAAGATCGAAGCCCAGGCGCTTGTAGAACTCCATGAGCATGATGATGCACTCGGCGTCTGCCGCCGGATCGGGAGCGCCGAGCCACTCGATACCCACCTGGTGGAACTGACGCAGGCGGCCCTTCTGGGGACGCTCGCCGCGGAACATGGCCTCAGCGTAGTAAGCCTTAAACGGCGTGGAGCCCTGGGGCACCAGGTTGTTCTCCACGACTGCGCGCACCACACCGGCCGTGCCCTCGGGACGAAGCGCCAGGCGCTGCTTGGGCTTGAGTTTTGTGTCGGTGCCCTCGGTAAAGACGCGCTCCAGGTTGGCGCCGCTAAAGACGCGGAACATCTCCTTGCGCACGACGTCGGTCGACTGGCCGATGCCGTGGACAAAGACGTCCACCTGCTCGATCGCGGGCGTCTCGATGGGTTTAAAACCAAACGGCTCGAACACGCCGGCAGCGATCTGCTGCATCTTTTGCCAAGCGCGCATCTCGGCGCCGATAAGGTCGCGGGTTCCCTCCGCCTTCTGTGCCTGCATGGGCAAACACCTTTCTTTTGTATCGCGTCATAGGTAGTGGTCATTATACGGCACAAACACAAACAGCGGCGGTGCATCTGACCGAACGAGGGTATGGGGACTCGTTCGGCCAGATGCGCCGCCGCGGTGTGCAATCTGCAATCCTTCCGCCTCTTCGGATCACAAAATCCGTTGGACGGAAAGACTTCGGGTCATCTCTTGAGCCCGTGGCTACATGGGAAACCGAATGACGGTACGAGCATCCATTCGGCTTCCAAGGCAGCCACGGACAAAACGGGGCAAAGAGCTACGAGCGACGTCGTCCCTACTCCCCCGCCACGCTCGCGCGCAGCTTAGCCGCGATGGGCTCAGACGCCAGCAGGAACACCAGCATTGCCACCGAGCACGCCAGACACACGATCCATGTGCTCGTAAAGGAGCCCGTGGCATCGAACAGTATTCCCGAGACGATGGCGCCCACCGTGCCGCCAACCATCTCGAGCGAGGTAATGGTGCCCGTGACCTTACCCAGGTCGGCCATGCCAAACTGCTTAGACGCAGCGATAGTGGGCGTTGGAGATGGTGTACTGCGCAAGGGAAATGCCCAGGTCGCTGACGATCAACGGCTGGAACAGGCTCATGCAGTTGACGAAAATGGTGTAGCACGTGGCCATGATCACAAAGCCGGAGGCCACCACGAGCCAGCCGGGGAAGAACTTACGTTGCTGAGACATACTGTTCCTTTTTAAGCAAACGAGTAGCAAGATTGGGTGCTACCGGTGGTCGGCGATGTAGCCCAAAGCGACGGCGGCATAAGCCGCGGCGCCAAGGGGAAGCTCGGCATCGCTAAAACGTGCCTTGGGATGATGCTGAGCAAAATGCTCGTCCGTATCAGTCACAGCAGCGCCCACGGTAAAGTACGCGCTCGGGATCTCGCTCGAGATCAACGCGAAGTCCTCGCTCGCCATGGCGTGGAACAGCGGCAGGAAGGCGGACTTGGGCAGCACCGCGCCCACGTAGCCAAGCGACGCCTGCGTCATGCCGTCGTCGAGTACGAGCGGGGGAACATCCGAGAGTGTCTCGATAGTCGCCGGCGTACGATAGGTCGTGGCAACGCCTTTGACGACCTCCGCGATGCGGGTCTTGAGGCGCTCCATGAGCTCGACGTCGAAGCCACGCAGCGTTCCCTCGAGCACACAAGTGTCGGGGATGACATTTGCGGCCTGACCGCCGGCGAACTTGCCAACGGTAAGCGCGACCTCCTTGGCCGCCGGCACCTCGCGGGAGATGAGCTCCTGAAGCGCCAGATGCACATGGACGCCGGCCGTGATGGGGTCGATGCAGATCTCGGGGCTCGAGCCATGGCCGCCCTTGCCCTGAAGCGTGATGCGAAAACCGTACACGCCCGAGAGCGCCGGGCTGCCGTAGAGCACCAGGCCAAGCGGCGACTGGCTATTGACATGCATGGCAAAGGCGACCTGGGGGCGCGGGTTCTGCAGCAGACCGTCGGCGATGGCGGCGCGGGCACCCTCAAAGGTTTCCTCGCCCGGCTGGAACAGCAGCTTAACCGTGGCGTTGGCATCAACAAGCGCGGACTCGCGGGCCTTGAGCAGGCGCGCCGCTCCAAGCAACGCCGTTGCGTGCATATCGTGTCCGCATGCGTGCATGCAGCCGTTCGTAGAGGCGAAAGGCTCACCTGACTCTTCGGCAACGGGCAGGGCATCCATGTCGCCACGGAGCATGATGACCGTACCGGCCTGCTCGTCCGTGCAGACGCCATTGCCTTGGGCCGCGGCGGCACCGGCGCCGACAAGGCCCACAACGCAGGAACCATCAACGAGCGTGGCAAATGGGATGTCCATCTCAGTCAGGCGCGCTTGGATATACGCAGAGGTCTGTGGGAGGCTATTACCCAGCTCGGGCATCTGGTGGAGATCGTGTCGCCACGCAGCGAGCTCGTCTGCAAAAGCCTGAGCTTCTGCAACGAGACCGTCACCGATAGCGGTCTGCGCCGCTGCGGTGGCCTTGGGCGCTGATTGCGGTTGAAGATCGGACAAAGCTGGTGCCATAGATGCCCTCCAGTATCGTTTTTGCAGCAAGCACTTTGATAGCGTAAAGTGCAAGGTACTACTTTAAGGGCGAGGCATAAAAAATGCCGCCCCGGGAGGGCGGCGCAACAAGTTGTTTACAATTGCGGGCGCGGCTTTCGACGCAAAAAATCGAAGTGAGTCTCGCTCAAGATAATCGACAGGAAGATGAGCGCAAAGCCGGCGAGCAGGCGCGAGGTGAGCGCCTCCCCCATCAGCAGCACCGAGAACAGCACACCCGAAGGCGACTCCATCGAAAGGAGCAGCGAGCCCGTCGAGGCCGGGACATGCGCCAGGCCGACGTTTTGGATGAGCAGAGCCGCGCATGTGCAGCCCACCGAGAGAAACGCCATCGCACTGATAAAGCTCGGCGTCCACACGGACAGAGGCGCTTGGGTCTCGAATAGCAGCGACGTTGCCAGGCTCAGCACGCCGTTGCCCACAAACATCCAAAACGTGATGACGTTGATGTCCATTTTGCGACCGTACTTGGCAGTCACCGCCATCTGGATGGCGAAAAAGGCCGCACCCGCCAGCGTAATGACGTCACCAATGTTGAATTCAACGCTATCGAGTGCGACGAGGCCAATGCCCGCTAGGCACAGCAGCGCGGCACCCAAGTTGTAGCGCGTGAGCTTTTCGCCGCTCAGGAAATAGCTCGCGAACGGCACAAGGATGCAATACGTGCCCGTCAAAAAAGCATTCTTGCCCGCCGTAGTATGTGCCAGACCGACCGTCTGCAACGCATAGGCCGCCCACATGAGCACGCCCATACTCAGGCCAACGATCAGGTTGCGAGCGTTGAGGTGCGCGATGATGCGCTTGTGGAAGACGGCAAACATGACCAACGCTGCGGGCAGAAAACGTACATAGAGCAGCGCGAACACCGGAATGGTGCCGAGTGCGTCCTTCATAGTGGTAAAGGAGTAGCCCCAGATGACCGCCACCGAAAGGAGCAGAACCTTCCAGAACAGCGGAGAGCGTGCGCCGGCGCCCCGGGGAATACCGCCCGCGCCCAAATCCTCACGGGCTACTGGGCTATCGGGCAAGTTTTCGATTTCGTTGGCAGCGTATTGGGCCATGGAACATCCTCACACTCAATCTGGGCGTGGTGTCCGCACGCGTATGGCTGCGTGCCGCCTCATGGTCAAATAAAAACGGGACGCGCCGGACCCCCGGCACGCCCCGCTACTGTAGCAACAACCGGTGTTGCATCGCAATCCAGCATAATAAAGTATCAAACTGGAAGATCTCGATGTTCCGACGGCGTTTACCTGGCTGAACTAGATCAACTTAGTCGACTCCAGCTTTTCGATGATCCAGTCGTTGGCTTTGATGACCGGGCGGCGGAAGACGACGCCAAGGGCCAGCGACGGAATCAGGTAGCTCGCCAGAATGCCCAGCTCAATCCAGTACTCCATATGGTAGGCACCGGCCATGGCAGCGTGCATGGCGTTGATGCCGTGGGTAAACGGCAGGAACGGGTAGATCGCCTGGAACACGGGGCCGGTCATCTCGATGGGGAACGTACCGCCTGAACCGCCGACCTGCATGACCAACAGCACGACAGCGAGCGCCTTGCCGATATCGCCAAACGAAACCGTGAGCGTGTAGACGATATTGGAGAACACGAGACTCGCGACCCAGCCCGCCAGCACAAACTGCAGCGGGTTGTCGCATTGGATGCCAAAGAACAGGATGTCGCCCGCGCACACGAGTGTCGCCTGCAGCAGGGCCAGACCTCCAAAGAACAGGTAGCGGCCCAGGTAGATCTCGTGCAGGCGCACGGGGATCAGCTCGTTGATGAGCTCATCGTCAACCGATACCTTCATCATGGCCGCCAGCACGATCGAGCCGACCCACAGCGACAGGATCGTATAGAACGGCGCCATGGCCGAACCGTAATTGCGGATCGGATAGACCGGCTTGCGGTCGAGCGCGACGGGGCCGGAAAGCGACACGGCCAAACCCTCGGGATCGTTGCCGATCATCGTCTTGATCGTGGCAAGGTCGTCCGACATCAGGGCGCCATCGAGCTCGTCCTTAAAGGCGCTGATCTTGTCCGATGCCTCACCCAGCTGATCAGAAGCCTTGTTGACCAGCTTTGCAGCCTTGGAGAGGCCCTTTGCCAGCGAACCGGATGCGTCGGTCAGACCGCTCACAGCGCTATCCAAGTCACCCGAGATACCGTTCAGGGAATCCAGAACGCCCGAAATGGTCTTCTTGAGCTCCTTGGCCTTAACCGAGAACGTGGAATCGTAGTCGGACTTGGCTCCCGAGATACCCGCCTTGGCATCGGCGATGGCCTGGTCGACCTCGGCACGCGAGTTGTTGACCTCCGCCATGCCGTCCGAAAGGGACTTTGCGGTCGCCGTCAGGTCCTTCGCATTGTTGCGGTACTCCACGGCAATTCTGCCCAGCGACGTCGCAGCGGACTCGAGACCGTCTTTGAGCTTGTCATCACTCACCTGGTCGGCAAGGTTGCGGAGCTGATCGGCCATCGCATCGATATCGTCAGCACGCGTATTGAGCGCCGCTGCGGCTTCGTTGAGCTGAGACACCGTAAGGTAAACATGCTGATTCGCGGCATCGAATGCCTTCGCAAGCTCGGTGGACACGTTGTCGAATGAGCCCGCGCTTCCGTCGATCGCGGTGTTGATGGCGTCGTTGGCTGCCTTGAGCGCTTCCTCGGAATCGCTCACACCGCTCTTGGCATGCTCCATCAGCTGCTTCGTCGACTCATCGACGGTGCCCGTCTGCTTGAGCATACCGCCCGCCGACGTCAGCGAATCGGACGTGGAGCTCAAAACGCCCGCCAGCGACGTTGCGCTGGTCTGAATGTCCTGCAGGTCCTGGACCGAATCGCCCAGCGCAGAGGAAAGATTGGCGATAAAGTTGCTCACCTGGTCGGTGCTCATATAGTCGAGCAGGCTGGACACGGTTTTAAGACCGATGCTCGTAATGGTTTCGGTAAAGGTCTCGTTGACCTGACTCTGGACGGCGCTCGAGCCTTTCTCGGTCACGATCTGCGCGATGGCGTTGGCCTTCTGGTTCTCGTAGAACTCGATATCGGCGTGCTTCACGTCGGTCGAAAAGAGCGTCATCATGTCGGCGCTAAACGTCTTAGGGATAACGACGGCAGCGTAGTACGCGCCCGACTTAACGCCCTCAATCGCCTTATCGCGGTCGTTGAGAACGACCCAGTCAAAGTTCTCGTTGCCGCGCAGAGTGGCGGTTACGTTTTCGCCCACGTTGACCTCGACGGGAATCAGATCGCTCTCGTAACCCTCGTCGGTGTTGACCACTGCAATCTTAAGGTTGCCGGTATTGCCGTAGGGATCCCAGCTGCCGGCGATGTTAAACCATGCATAGAGACACGGAACGATGATCAGGCCCATCACGACGACCATGCCGATCACGGAGCGAGACACGTTTTGGACATCACGCTTAAACAGGTGCAGGATGTTTTTCATTTATGCCTCACCTCCTTTAGAGTGCTTGCCAAACAGGGTGGTGTCCCCGTCGTTTCCGTTTACGTTGTCAGCGCCGTCGGCATCTTGAGCCTTACGATGCGCACCGATATGCGGCAGACGGCTCGTAGGCTGTTCGCCTCCCTTGGCGCCACGCTCGCTGGCGTTGAGACCAAACATGCGACGGGCGGCAGGGATGGCAGCCGTGTGCTCGCGCATCTCGCGGCGAAGGTCCTCGTCCGAAAGCGCCGAGATACGCATCTGGGTATTGAGGCTCGCACGGATGTATTCGATGTTGATGAGCCAGCCGCAGATGGCGATAACCGAAATGATCCAGATAACGAGCAGGATGATCTTGCCGTTATTGTCGATATCGAGCACCGTCGAAAGCACAAAGAGCAGAACCTGCACGCCTACCACGGCGGCAAAACCGCCCTTGATGTAGTACGGGTAGCGATGCTCAAACGCCACGGCATGATCGAGCAGCTCGCGACGGTACGAATCGGAATCGAGCATGACACGCATGGCCGTGCGCAGCGAGTAGCGCTGGCGCGGCAGGTCGTTGGACTCGCAAATCATCATACCGGTCGTGGAAAGCTGTTTATCAAAGAGAAGGTTGAGATTGAGCAGCAGCGGACGCAGCTGCAGGCCGATAAAGAGCGCCACGATCAAGAACACGCCCAGAATGCACAGGTTAAACAGGTAGTTGAACGAATACATGCCGCCGACCGTCTCGCGCAGCAGATTGATGCCGTAGGTAAAGGGCAGCAGCGGGTGCAGCCACTGGAAGAAGCCGGGCATCATCTCGATGGGGTACATGCCCGACGAACCGGGGATCTGCACGATGACGAGAATGACGCCGATAGCTTTGCCGATATGCTTAAACGTGGTGGACAGCGCATAGATGATATTGACGTAGGTGAACGAAATGGCGATGCCGCCCAGCACGAACAGCAGCGGGCTGACGCACTGCACGCCAATCACCAGATCGCCTACCGTAACGATGATGGCCTGCAACGCGCCCAGGATCACCAGTAGCAACCAGCGGCCAAAGTAACCCTGACGCGCGGTAAAGCTGCCGATGCCTTCGCGGTCGACCTCGAGCTTGTAGATGGCGATAAGCACGTAGCCGCCCACCCAAAGCGCTAGGTTGGTATAGAACGGGGCAATGCCCGAGCCGAAGCTCTTGACTGGATAGATCGACTTGGACGCGAGCTCAACCGGAGATGCCATGAAATCTGCCACGTCATTGACGTCGACGTCCATGAGGTCGGCTAACTCGCCCATAGACTCAGAGGTCTGCAGCGCCGCAATGTCATTGGCGGCGGTCGCGAGCTTGTCCTGAACCTTGGCAAGGGAGGCGTCGGTTTGGGACAGCGTGGTCTTTGCCTGCTTGAGCGTGGCGTCGAGCTGCGCCAGCGTGCCGCGCGCGCTCGCTATCGTGGGGGTCATACCCGACACAATGCCGGTCAAATCGCCCGAAACGGCGGCAAAGGAATCGAGCGCGCTCGAGGCTTTCGGCAGCGCGTTTTGACCCAGGTTCGTCTGGGCCTGGCCAAGGTTGGTCGCACCGGTCTGAATTGCGTTATTGATAGCGTCGCTTGCACCCGAGACGGCCGCGGCGTCATTCGCCATGGCGCTCGACTGCGCAGACAGACCGTCCTTGATGCTCTGAAGCTTTTCATTCTGCTCGCGGAGCAAATCGATGGTCGATACAATGCGCGCGTCAATTTCCTCGGAACCTGTCGACGTGTCATTGACGAGAATCTCCAAATGCCCGATAACGGCCTTATTGTGATCGATCGTCGCTTGGAGAGACTCGAGTGAGTTGTCGATGCGGGTGGTCGTAGATGTGACTGTGCCCGTCAGCTTGCCAATCGCAGCGTTCGCAGAGGCTGACGTCTTGGTGAGCGCAAGGCTGCCTTCCGAGAGCGCCTTGGAGAGCGAGGCGACAGAGTTGCCCGCCGTAGCGCGAGCCTCGCCCAGCAGGTCATTGCCCTGAGCGATTGCCTGCGTTAGAGAGGGCGTCTGACCCTGCAGGCCCGCCAACGCGGCATCAGCCGAGGCGATAGCGCCACTCGTCTTATCGATGGCGGCATTCATATCGCCAATCGAATCGCGCACCTCACCCAAGGTGTCGGATGCCTCGGACACCGAACTTGTCAGCGAGTCCTGAGTCTGGGTTGCCTTGTCCTTTAAATCGACACCGGCATCCTTGGCGATACTGGCAACAGTCTCGCCCACCGTGGAGACAAACTCCGAGTTGATCTGCTCCTCGATGGTGTTGGCACCGGTATCGGTGACCTTGGGCGCAATGGCGCTCTTCTTCTCATTGACGTAATAGGTGAGCTTCGGCTGATGGTAATTGCCATCGAGCATCGAGACAAGATTGTCGGAGAAGTTCTTGGGGATTACGATCGCCGCGTAGTATTCCCCGCTCTCGACGCCCTCTTTGGCATCGGCAGCCGAGTCGACGAAGGTCCAGCCCAGCTGATCGTTTTCCTTGAGCTGGTCGACCACCTTATCGCCTGCATTGAGCTCGCCCACCAAGTCATTCTGGGTGCCCTGATCGTTGTTGGCGATGGCGATTTTAATGCCCTGGGTATTTCCGTACGGATCCCAGTTGGCAACGATGTTGTACCAGGCATACAGCGAGGGAATGACGCACACGCCCAAGGTAACCACCAGGGCGACGGGGTTCATAAGCAGTCGCTTAATGTCGCGCTTAAATATCGCAAAGGAGACCTTTGCGTTGGATAGTTTGCTGCCGAGACTCACGCTTGGACCATCCATCCTGTCGTTGAATCGAATCGTACTATCGATAACCATTGTACGTAGGCGCTTTAGTGCCTCACGGCACAATGGTGCTGAGTTTTGCGGGTAGCAATATACTACGAAGATGAGTTAACGTACAGTTGTACAGTATCTTAAATTTCAGCAGGTCACAAAACCACAACCCGCACAAATTAGCAATCCGAATAGTCATCGGGTAGTCATTGGGGACGTTCCTGAATGACTAGCCGATAAAGAACGTCCCCCAACGACTACTCGCTAGCCGTGGAAGCGGGCTATGGGTGCAAGTGGCTGCTCGCGAAAGACGCGATCGACGGCGGCGTGGTATTCGTCGACCTTTTTAGTCTTGCGTACGAGTTTATGAACGGTAGCGGGGTCAGCGAAGGCGCATTTGGCGTAGAACCACCACTCCTTCATGCGAAAGACTGCATTGCCGCCAATCTCGTCCGCATAGGCCGCAAACAGCGTGTCGTGGAAACGCTGCAGTTCGGCTGCCGTGGCAGCAGGACCGCCGTTGACCATGCGAGCCAGAGCGGGGTTCGCGAGCAGGCCACGCCCCAGCATCACATGGCGCGTGCCGGGATAGGCCTCCACCAGCGCATTCATATCCTCAAGATCGAAAATGTCGCCGTTATAGGCCACGGGGAACGGCGCACGTTCCAGCGTCTCGCCGTAAAACTCCTTGCGCGGCGATCCCGTATAGCGGTCCTTTTGCACGCGCGGGTGCACGATCAGCTCTGCCAGCGGCATGCGGCAATACAGATCGAGCACACGCTCGTATTCGTCGTCACCCTCCAGCCCCAGCCTGGTCTTTACCGATACCGGCAACAGCGACCGCTCGCACACATCGCTCAAGAACACCTCAAGCTCGTCGAGATTACGCAAGAAACCCGAGCCCTTGCCCTTGGCGACAACCGTTCCCGAAGGGCAACCCAAGTTGAGGTTGACCTCACGGTAGCCCATATCGGCAAGCACCTGCGCCGCCCACACAAACTCGTCCGCGTTCTTGGACATCAGCTGAGGCACCACGTTGAGCCCCTGGTTATTGGCAAGATCGATCTCCTTAAACGCCTTGCCGCCAAAGCGATTGCCCACCCGCGGCGGCGGCAAAAACGGCGTGTAGTAGCAGTCGAGCGCACCAAAGCACTCCGCATGCACGCGACGGAACACATATCCGGTAATCCCCTCCATAGGGGCCAGCGATAGAATCATCGACATCCACTTTCACATCAATGTGACAAAGGGACAGTCCCTTTGTCACATGCATTATGCCTTGTCCTTGAGGCCACCCACAAGGCGGAGGCGGTTACTTGGCGTTAACTACCCCTCCAGCAGTCGCTGTGCAACGATTGCCAATAACACGCTGTTGATCACTATGCTTGAACAGCGCACACCCTCTACTCATTTATACTCAAGAGCGTGCGCGCATCGCCCCCGAAAAACGATGGGAGTCGAGGACCCTATGCAGCAGCTCACCGAACAAGAACGTAAGCGTATCCAGCGATACTGCATCTGCCCCAAGATTGCCGGCGCGGCGCTTGCCATGGCGTTCGTGCTGCCCTTATTGATTATCCCCTTCGAAATGATTGACGACATCGTCTTCCATCACGAAAGCTTCCAAGAGACGGGCATGATAACCGCCTTGGTGCTCGCCGCCATCGAGCTCGTCATATTCTGCTACTGCGCGCTCGCACCGCGCTTTGGCATGCGCGGCAAGCAGTGGAAGGAAATGCAGTACCGGCTCGTCGTCGAGCAGAGTGAGGAAGACCGCTCGGCACAAATCGCAGGCGTTGTTGGCACGCAGGCCGCCGCGCGCCTGCTCAAGAACAGCGACAACGAGACCGCACGCAACCTGGGCGGCGCGGCAGAAGTCGCTGCCGCCGTAGGCGCCGTCGCCACCGCAGCGGACGTGCTTACCGAGAGCTTCGCTAACGCAAAGGCCATGGCGGAGGCCTATAGCGTGCCTATCCCCCGTGCAAAAAAGTGGATCATCGCACTTGTGGCGCTGCCCCTCGCAATCGTGTGCGGTGCCTATATCCCGCAGCTGGCGCAGGGAAACATCGAGATGCAGGAGAATGCCGAGGCCGCGGCCGAGCAGATCGCCATCGCCCGCAAGACGCTAGAGCCC
>URUC01000038.1 GCA_900550965.1 uncultured Collinsella sp.
TGCCAACGATAACGGCAGCTGCCCGCAGATGAAGAACGCCGCCGGATATGTGGCATACATACGCTGCGACAGCGCCGGATCGAACTCGATGCGCGCGGCCATGGTGCCGGGGTACTTGTCCTGGAAGTAGCGCAGGCCGTCCTCGTAGTCGCGGTCGCCGGTGCCCAGCACCGCCACCTGCACGCCGCCGGCCAGAATGCGGTCGAGTGCGTACATGACCAGATCCATGCCCTTCTGACGCGTCAGGCGCGTGACCATCACCATGAGCGGACGGTCGTCGCGAACCTCGAGTCCCAGCTCTTCCTGCAGTTTGGCCTTGCACACAGCCTTGCCGGAGCGGTCCTCCACGGTGTAATTGGCGGCAATGCGTTTGTCAGTCGCCGGATCAAAGCCCGCGACGTCGATGCCATTCAAAATGCCCTGCAGCGCGTACGAACGCTCGCGCAGAACGCCGTCCAGGCCCTCGCCAAACTCGGGCGTCTGGATCTCGCCCGCATAGGTGGGGCTCACCGTGGTAATGGCGTCGGCATAGCGCAGCGCGCCCAGCATGTAGTTGACGCTGCAGGCGTCGCAACGCAGCTGCGAGGCGGCAGCGGGAATATGCGCCACACCCAGGATGTCCTCCATTACGGTGTCGCTAAACTGGCCCTGGAACGCCACGTTATGGATCGAGAACACGGTCTTGACGCGGTCGTACAGCGGCAGGCCCTGGTAGAACTCGCGCAAAAACACGGGCGCCAGTGCCGTCTGCCAGTCGTTGCAGTGCAGGATGTCGCACTCAAAGCCGGCGGGCAAGTGCTGCAGGCTCTCGGTGATGGCCTTGGAGAAGAACGCAAAGCGCTCGCCGTCATCAAAGAAGCCGTACGGATAGTCGCGCGCAAAGTAGCGCTCATTGTCGATGAACATATACGTGACGCCGTCGTGCTCGAGCTTCTCGAGCCCGCAGTACTCGTTGCGCCAGCCCAGGCTCACGTAAAAATCGGAGAAGTGCTCCATCTGCGCCTTGTACTCGTCCTTGATGGTGGCGTACTTGGGCACCATCACGATAACTTCGGCGCCGGCGCGCACAAGCGCCGCAGGCAGCGAGCCCGCCACGTCGCCCAGGCCACCGGTCTTTACAAACGGTGCGCACTCGGCCGAGGCAAACACAATCTGCATCTTTTTGCTGGAATCTGCCATATTGTCTCCCATGTTGCAATTCGAGAATAGCCGCCTGGCGCTAACCGGGCGGCTATTCTACATGTTACGAGCGATGTTGCGGTGCCAACGTTAACGTACGATGGTGGTGTCGGAAGTTAACGGAGCCTTGCCCAGCACCAGGATGTTCTCGGGCGTGCCGCGAAGCTCGGTGTTGGTGGGAACCACGTTGTTCTTGTCCAGAATGGCATTCTCAACACGGGCGCCGCTCTTGATGATGCAGCTCTGGTTGATGATCGAGTTGGTCACCGAAGCGCCCTCCTCAACCACAACGCCGCGCGACAGGATCGAGTTGCGCACGGTGCCCTTGATGATGCAGCCGGCCGAGATGATCGAGTTGCACGCGTGGCTGCCGGTCGCATAACGCGAAGGCGGCACGTCGTGGGCCTTGGTCAGGATCGGGCGCTCGGGATCGAAGAGCTGGTCGGCCACGGTCTGGTCGAGCAGATCCATGCTGCGGCGATACAGCGACTTCTCGCTAAACACGCCCACGACCTCGCCCTTGTACTCGTAGCTGCACACGTCGATGTTGCCAAAGTCGCCCTGGAGTGCCTCAAGCAGGTCCAGATAGTCGGCGGCCTGGTAGTGGTCGATGATCTCGAGCAGCGTCTCTCGGTTGACGATGCAGCAGTCCATGGAGGCGTTGTCGCCGTACACGACGCCGGCGCTCACGCCCGTCAGGCGGCCGTTCTCGTTAATCTCGAGCTTGGTCTCGTCATCGACGTTGCGCGTGGCCTTGCAGTACACCACGGTCATCTGGGCACCGGAGTTTTCGTGCGCGTCGATGATGGTGTTGAGGTCCATGTTAAAGATGATGTTGGTGCCCATCATCACAACGTAGGGCTTGTCCGAGCGCTGGAACAGCGTCTTGTTGGAGATGATGTCGCGCAGCAAGAAGCGCATGCCGCCCTTGGTGGTGCCATAGGCGTTGCCGGGCACCATGAACAGGCCGCCCTTCTTGCGGTCGAGGCCCCAGTCCTTGCCCGAGCCCACGTGGTCGATCAGCGAGCGGTAGTTGCCCGGCATGACGACGCCGACGGTCTTGATGCCGGCATTCATCATGTTGGACAGCGGAAAGTCGATTAGGCGGTAGCGGCCCAAAAACGGAACGGACGCGATGGGGCGGTCCTTGAGCAGCACGCTGCCGTAGGTCGAAGAGTAGTTAGCGGTGATATAACCGATGGCCTTGCGATTGATCATCGGATCATTCCCCCTTCCCGATAACGACGTCATTTCCAACGACGGCCGTATCCTTGGTGGTATCGACAGAGCCGAGCTTCACGCCCTCTTCGACCGTGGAGTTCTCGCCCAAAATAGCGCGGCAGATGTGTGCGCCGCTCTTAACGTGCGCACCCGGCAGCAACACGGAGTCCTCAACCACGGCGCGCTCCTCGATGATGACATCGGTCGAAAGGATCGAGTGGCGAGCGGTGCCGTAGATCTTGCAGCCGTTGGAGACCAGGCAGTCGTCCAGGCGACCATCCGGACCAATGTAGTGCGGTGGACGCGTGGTGATGTTGGACATGATGGGGAAGTGCTTGTCAAACAGATCGAACTCGGGGTTGTTGCCCAGCAGGTCCATCGAGGTCTCGTGGAAGCTGGCGATGGTGCCGACATCCTTCCAAAAGCCGTGGAACTCGTAGCTGTACAGGCGCTTGCCCTCGCCGAGCAGCTTGGGGATGATGTCCTTGCCAAAGTCGTGGCTCGAGCGCTGGTCCAGAGCGTCCTCCTCGAGCGCCTCGATCAGCACGTCGGCCGAGAAGATGTAGATGCCCATGGAGGCGAGGTTCGAATCGGGCTTATCGGGCTTCTCGGTGAATTTGGTGATGCGGCCGTCCTCGGGGTCGGTGGTCAGGATGCCAAAGCGGCTGGCCTCCTCCCAAGGCACGGGCATAACGCTCACCGTGAGGTCGGCGTTGTTCTCAATGTGTGTCTTGAGCATTTTGCGGTAGTCCATGCGATACAGGTGATCGCCCGAAAGAATCAGGACGTACTTGGGGTCGTTGGCCTTGATGTAGTCCAGGTTCTGCGTAATGGCGTCAGCCGTGCCCGCATACCAGGCGCCGCCAGTCTGTGTCTCGTACGGCGGCAGGATCGACACGCCGCCGTCGCGGCTGTCCAGATCCCACGCCTCGCCGGAGCCCACGTAGGCATGCAGCAGGTAGGGACGATACTGCGTCAGAACGCCCACCGTGTCGATGCCCGAGTTGGAGCAGTTGGAGAGCGAAAAGTCGATAATGCGGAACTTGCCACCAAAGCTAACCGCCGGCTTAGCGATCTTTTGGGTGAGTGCCCCCAATCGGCTACCCTGTCCTCCTGCGAGGAGCATCGCGATGCATTCTTTCTTACTCATCGATTTCTCCTTCTGTCATCGATGTTCCTAAACCCATTAGCGACGGGCGCGGCGCTCGGTCGCGCCCGTCGAGTAATGCCGTGCTGGCAAAGGGAGCTCGCGGCCTTTATGCGTGCCAGATCTCGTCGCGGTACTCGCGAATGGTGCGGTCGCTCGAGAACCAGCCGCTCGAGGCGGTGTTGAGCAGTGCCTTGCGGTTCCAGGTCTCCTGGTCGCCATAGCTGCCGGTGAGCTTTTCCCATGCATCCACATAGCTGCGGAAGTCTGCCATGACCAGGTCGGGGTCGTTGTTGTTCATGAGCTCGTTGTAGATGCTCTCGAAGTTGCCGGAAAGACCCGCAAAGGTGTTGTCCTTGAGCTCGTCCATCACGCGGCCCAGACGCTCGCGATCGTTGTTGAGCGTATCCCAGGCAAAGTAGCTGTTCGACGCCCACAACTGCTCGACCTCGGGAGCGGTGAGACCAAAGATGGCCTCGTTCTCGCGGCCGGCCAGGTCGGCGATCTCGATGTTGGCGCCGTCGAGGGTACCCAGCGTAATGGCGCCGTTCATCATGAGCTTCATGTTGGACGTGCCTCCTTGCCGGCCGTGGAGATCTGCTCCGAGATCTCGGCGGCGGGGTAGATGAGCTGGGCGTTGCTCACGCGGAAGTTGGGGATGAAGCAGACCTTCATGACCTCGTTGACGCGGGCGTCGTTGTTGATGACGTCGGCCACGGAGTTAATGAGGCGGATGGTCTCCTTGGCGAAGGTGTAGCTCGAGGCGGCTTTGCCGCTAAAGATGAAGGTCGTCGGCGTCACGTGGAAGTTGGGGTCGGCGATGCGACGGTTGTAGATGTCCATCACCTTCATGATGTTCATGAGCTGGCGCTTGTAGGCATGGAAGCGCTTTACCTGGACATCGAAGACGGTGTTGGGGTCAATAACCAGACCAGTCTCGGCCTTAACGTAGGCGGCCAGGCGCTCCTTGTTGGCGCGCTTGGAGGCACCCACGGCCTTCAGGAACTCGGTGTCGTTTTGGAACTCCTTGAGTTTCTCCAACTCAAAGGCGTCCTTCAGCCAGCCATCGCCAATGGCCTCGGTTACGAGTTTGGCATAGGTGGGGTTGGCCTCGGCAAAGAAGCGACGGTGCGAGATGCCGTTGGTCTTGTTGTTGAACTTCTCGGGCGTCAGGGCATAGAAGTCCTTGAGCACGATGTTCTTGATAATGTCGGAGTGGATCTTAGCCACGCCGTTGACGCTGTGGCTGCAGATCACGGACAGGTTGGCCATGCGAATCTCGCCGTCCCACAGAATGGCGGTCTGGCGCAGACGCTCCTGCCAGCCCTCCTGCGTGGTGTCGAACGACTCGTGCCAACGACGGCTGATCTCGTCGATGATCTGGTACACGCGGGGGAGGAGCTTGGAGAACGTGCCGATGGGCCACTTCTCCAGAGCCTCGGGCAGGATGGTGTGGTTGGTGTAGCTCACGACCTGCGTCACAATGTTCCAGGCGTCATCCCACTCGAGCCTCTTCTCGTCGATGAGGATGCGCATGAGCTCGGGGCCGCACATGGCGGGGTGCGTGTCGTTGGTGTGGATGGCCACAAACTGCGGCAGCAGCTCCCAGTTCTCGCCGTGCTCCTTCTCAAAGGTGTCGAGCAGGCTGTAGATGCCGGCCGAGACAAACAGGTACTCCTGCTTCAGGCGCAGCAGACGGCCGTGCTCGCCGGCGTCGTTGGGGTAGAGGATGGCGCTGATGGCCTCCGCCTCGGCGCGCTCGGCGTCGGCCAGGGCGTAGTCGCCGCGGTTGAACGCCTCAAGGTCAAAGTGCTCCTCGACCGGCTCGGCGGCCCAGACGCGCAGCTTGTTGACAGTCTCGCCGGCATAGCCCACCACGGGGATGTCATAAGGGACGGCCAGGATGTCCTGCGTGTCCACCGTGCGGTAGAACGTGCGGCCGTCCTCCTCAAAGCCCTCGACGCGGCCACCAAACTTGATGGTCACGGCCTTGTCCTGACGGCGGACCTCCCAGGGATACCCGTGGGTGAGCCACTCGTCGGTGGTCTCGACCTGGCTGCCGTTGACGATCTCCTGCTTAAACAGGCCGTAGCGGTAGCGCATGCCGTTGCCGTAGCCGGCAATGCCCTCGGCTGCCATGGAATCCAGGAAGCATGCGGCCAGACGGCCCAGGCCACCGTTGCCCAGAGCCGGATCGGGCTCCTGGTTCTCGATGACGGACAGGTCAAAGCCCATGTCGTCGAGCGCCTCGGCGACCATGTCGCGCACGCCAAAGTTGAGCAGGTAGTTGTCGAGCAGGCGGCCGATCAAAAACTCGATCGAGAAGTAGTACACGCGCTTCTTGCCCTCGGCGGTGACGCGGGCGTCACTCTTGGTGGCAACGGTGCGTGCCTTCTCGGCCACGAGCTTGGCCAGGGCATTAAAGCGGTCAAGGTCGCTCGCGGCCTCGACGCTCTTGCCGCTGATGCTCATGACGGCATCGCGATAGAGCTCGGTAAACTCCTGCTTGTTGTCGAAGATCTTATTCATACGTTCCTTTCCCCCGGGGATGTTTCTCCCGGAACGGTTATGACTTGTATCCTACGCCCCGGCGGGGCGGGTGATTACAGCTGTAACGGCTTTGTTACGCATCCTTGGCAGACGGCTTAACAGAAGCAGACTTGGCCTTGGTAGCAGCCTTTTTGGCAGCCGGCTTCTTGGCCGCAGTAGCTTTAGCAGCGGGCTTTGCGTCAGCCTTTGCCTTCGCCTTAGCCGGAGCCTTCTTCGCAGCCGCAGGCTTGGGCTTCACCGAGGACGTGCGCTTGCGCGTCGCCTTCTTGGGAGCCTCGACCACCGGCGGCTTATAGCTGCTGGGACCGCGGCGCTTAAGCACCACGCCTGCCAGGCCGGGCACCTTGATCTCGATGGAGTCCATCTGCCCGTTCCAGGGATAGGGCTCGCTCGAGCAGGTGTAGGGCTCCTCGCCGGCGTATCCGCTGCCGCCAAACTCGGGACGGTCGGAGTCAAAGATGACCTCCCAGTCGCCCTCGCGCGGTACGCCCACGCGGAAGCTCTCATAGCTCGCCGGGTCAAAGTTGATCAGGATCACCAGGTCGTCGTCGATGTCCTCGCCCTGGCGCACAAAGCTCACGATGGACTGCTTGGAGTTATCCGCATCGATCCAGGTAAAGCCGTCGTCGGTGTAGCCGCGCTCGTACAGGGCGGGCTCGGCGGTGTACAGGTGGTTGAGCGCCTTGATAAACGCCTGATGATGACGGTGGGTCTCGTACTCCTCGGTCAGGAACCACTGGATGGACTCGTAGTAGCGCCACTCAATAAACTGGCCGATCTCGTTTCCCATAAAGTTGAGCTTGGCACCGGGATGTGTCATTTGGTAGAAAGCAAGCGTGCGCAGGCCGGCAAACTGGCGCCACCAGTCGCCCGGCATACGGCCGATGAGCGAGCATTTGCCGTGCACGACTTCGTCGTGGCTCAGTGGGCAGATAAAGTTCTCGGTAAAGGCATACATAATGGAGAACGTGAGCAGGCCGTGGTTGCCGGGGCGCCACGGAAAATCGGTCTGCATGTAGTGCAGGGTGTCGTTCATCCAGCCCATGTCCCACTTGTAGTGGAAGCCCAGGCCGCCGTCCTGCGGCGGGTAGGTCACGAGCGGCCACGCGGTGGACTCCTCGGCCATCATCATCACGTCGGGGTAGTGCGCCTCTACAGCGCAGTTGACCTGGCGGATAAACGCGCTGGCGTCCAGGTCCTCCTCGGTACCGTACTTGTTGAACTTCTTTTGGCCGGGGTCGTCGATGCCAAAGTTGAGGTACAGCATGCTGGACACGCCGTCCATGCGAATGCCGTCCACGTGGAAGTTCTCGAGCCAGTACAGCACGTTGGAGACCAGGAAGGAGCGGACCTCGCCGCGGGCGAAGTCGAACTTGTGCGTTCCCCAGTTGGGGTGAATCTCGTGCTCAAACAGCATGTGGCCGTTAAAGGTGGCAAGGCCGTGGGAGTCGGCGCAAAAACCGCCGGGTACCCAGTCCATGATCACGCCAATGCCTGCCTTGTGGCACGCATCGATAAAGTGCATGAGCTGCTGCGGGCTGCCGTAGCGCGACGTGGCGGCGTAGTAGCCGGTCGTCTGGTAGCCCCAGGAGCCATCGAAGGGATGCTCCATAAGCGGCATGACCTCGATATGCGTGTAGCCCATGTCGCGCACGTAGTCCACGAGCTCCACCGACAGGTCGTCGTAGGTGTAGAACTCGCCGCGCTGTGCGGGGAAGGGGTCCATGGGGCCGGGGTAGTTGCCATACTCGTCCGGCTCGCCCTGCGGCGCATCGCCGTGGCGCTTCCACGAGCCAATATGCACCTCGTAGATGTTAAGGGGCTGCGACATGTGGTTGTGGCCTGCACGGCGCTTGAGCCACGCGGCATCGTTCCATTTATAGCCATCGAGGGTCCACAGCACGCTCGCCGTACCCGGAGGGCACTCGGCCTTAAAGGCATAGGGATCGGCCTTGTATAGCTTTTCGCCCTCGTTGGTCTCGATAAGGTACTTATAGAGCTGGCCCTGCTCGGCACCAGGAATAAAGCCTTCCCAAATAGCGCTCGTATGTACGGGCACCAGCGGGTTGGCTTCCTCATCCCAATTATTAAATTCGCCAATGACGTGAACGCTCTTTACATCGGGCGCCCAAACGCAAAAACGCCAGCCGCGCGTACGGTTCTGCGTGTCGGGATGCGCGCCCATCTTTTCCCAGCTGCGCTCCCACATGCCAATGCCAAACAGATAGACATCGTCCTTGGAGAGCTCCGGTGCGTGCGGGGCGGCCTTACGGGCAGCGGGCTTTTTGGTTGCTGGCTTTAGCTTTGTATCGCTCACGTTTGATCCCATCATGACGCGGCAGCGTGTTGCCTTGGTGACTAGATGCGAAAGGTCCAAGGCTGCACGAATCGAAGGGACGGCGATAGTTCTATGATTCGTTCCACCTCGCGTGCTCGGTGGAACTTTCGGCACGAAATACGATAACGCCTGTTCGTTACTTTTATGGAGAAAAGTGGATTTGCGGCGGCGTTTAATCGGCGAGCGCCATGTTTATACCACTGGCAGAATTGCGATGGTAAAACTCTTGACAGTTTTACCAATTAGGGTTTCAAAACTGTTAGGCTGACGTTTGGTAAAACGTTTTTAGCAGGTTGTTTACCATTTGACATCGAAAGGTACGTTTATGTCCCAGACCGCCGCTCCCAATGTTGCTTTTATTTTCGATTGCGACGGCACGCTGGTTAATAGCACCCCCGTCTGGGGCTATGCGCAGCCCGAGTTATTACGCCGTCATGGCATTGATGTAACGGTCGACGATTTTGCCCAGTTCGAACACTTGTCGCTGGAGGATGAGTGCCAGGCCTACCACGACACGTGGGGCATTGGCGCGAATGGCGAGGAGCTGTACCGCGAGCTGAGCGAGATCCTGATCGATGGCTATTCCAAGGTGCCGCCGCGTGAGGGGCTCCTGGCATTTTTGGAGCAGGCGAAGGCGGCCGGTATTGCCATGTGCGTTGCCACGTCTACACCGGCCGAGCTGGTGAAGTCCGCCCTTGCGGGTGCCGGTCTTGATCGCTATATGGAGTTTATTACTACGACAGGGGAGGCGGGACGCTCCAAGCAGTTCCCTGACGTGTACGAGCTGGCGCTGCGTCGTTTGGAGGAGCGCCATGGGCACAAGTTTGATCGCACCTGGGTGTTTGAGGACGCCGTCTTTGGTCTAAAGAGCTCCGGCACCGCTGGATTTAAACGCGTGGGCATCTATGACCCGCATGGCCGTATGGAGCGCGACGAGGTGCGTGCCAACTGCGATATCTTCATCGACAGCTATGAAGAGCTGGACCTGGCCCACGTGCTTTCGTTTGAGGGCTAGGCGAGGGCCGTGGCTTGCAAGGTATTGGTTGTTTGCGGCTCGCCCGTGGTGGCGAGCGAGGATCTGCTGCGTCAACTGGCAGGGGAGTGCGACCGCATCGTAGCCGTAGACCGCGGTCTGGACGCCCTGTTGGGCGCTGGCCTGAGCTGCGATTTCTATGTGGGCGACGCCGACACCGTAAGCGATGAGGGACGCGCTCTGGTCGACGCGGCCGAAGCCTTTGAGGTTGAGCGCCACAACCCCTACAAGGACTACACCGATCTGGCATTGGCGCTCGATTCCGTCCGCCGTCGCTGGCCGGGTGCCGAAGTGGTGGCAACTTGCGCCACCGGCGGCCGCCCGGACATGGCGCTTTCCGTTCTGGGGCTTCTCGCGGGCTACGAGGACGCTCCCATCTGGATTGCCGAAGACAAAGTGGTCGCTCGCGTCCTTCACGCAGGTGAGTCGTGGACCATCGAAGGCGCCGAAGGCAAGACGTTTTCCATCATCGCCATAGCCCCGAACACCGAGGTGAGCGAGCACGGCCTAGAGTGGGAGCTAGATCACAGCCCCCTGGGCCTGTTAGCCGACACTGGCATTAGCAACATAGTCCGATCCACTGCAGAGATCGAAGTCCATACCGGCACTGCAATAGCGTATTTGCTGCATCAGGGTTTTATCGGGACGGTTTGCGAGTAGGAAAACCCGTAAGTGCGAGAATCAACCCAAAAAACTTCTTGCACAACTAAGAATCTTCCCCTATAGTATCTCCTCGTCACGGGGGCGTAGCTCAGCTGGGAGAGCGCTTGACTGGCAGTCAAGAGGTCAGGGGTTCGATCCCCCTCGTCTCCACCCGAGCATTGAATGAGGCTCCAACGCAAGTTGGGGCCTTTTTTCATATAGGCACACAAGGTCAAAGGCGGCAGCATGATCCTCCTGGTCGACAAGATCGAAAAAAGCTTCGGCGCACGCGTCCTCTTCAGCGGCGCGTCCTTCCAGATCAACCCCGGCGAGCGCTTCGCGCTCGTGGGCCCCAACGGCGCCGGCAAAACCACTATGCTCAAAATCATCATGGGCATCGACAGTCCCGACTCCGGCCAGGTCCAGTGCGCAAAGGACTGCCAGGTGGGCTACCTAGAGCAGGAAACTAATCTGGAACAAAAGAACACCACTATCCTCGCCGAGGTCATGGCCGCCGCCAAGGAAATCCGCCGCATGGGCGAGCGCGCTAACGAGCTGCAGGCCCAAATCACCGAGCTCTCCGAGCAGGGCAAGGACGTCGACGCACTCCTCAACGAGTACGGCCAGGTCCAGGACCGCTTTGAGCACCTGGGCGGCTACGAGCTCGAGAGCAACGCCCGCAAAATCCTGTCCGGCCTGGGCTTTAAGGTCACCGACTTTGAGCGCCCGTGCTCCGAGTTCTCGGGCGGCTGGCAGATGCGCATCGCGCTCGCCAAGCTCTTCCTGCGCCATCCCGACCTGCTGCTTCTGGACGAGCCCACTAACCACCTGGACCTCGAAAGCGTCCAGTGGCTGCGCGGCTTTATAGCCAACTATGACGGCGCCGTCCTCATCGTCAGCCACGACCGCGCCTTCATGGACGCTTGCGTCGACCACGTCGCCGCACTCGAAAATCGTCGCGTGACCACTTACACCGGCAACTACAGCAGCTACCTCAAGCAGCGCGAGGACAACCTTGAGCAGATGCGCGCCAAGCGCGCCGCCCAGGAGCGCGACATCGCCCACATGCAGGTCTTCGTCGACAAGTTCCGCTACAAGCCCACCAAGGCAGCCCAGGCCCAGGAGCGCATCCGCAAGATCGAGCAGATCAAAAAGGAGCTTGTCATCCTACCCGAGGGCCACAAGCACATCGACTTTAAGTTCCCTGACCCACCGCGCTCCGGCGATATGGTCGTGGGCCTGGAGGGCGTCTCCAAGTCCTACGGCAACAAACACATCTACAGCGATATCGACCTCAAGCTCTACCGCGGCGAGCACGTGGCGCTCGTCGGCCCCAACGGCGCCGGCAAGTCCACGCTCATGAAGATCATCGCCGGACTGGAGCCGCCCACCACCGGCACCCGCGACCTGGGCACCAACGTGGGCGTGGCCTATTACGCCCAGCACGCGCTCGAGGGCATGACCGAGTCCAACACCGTCCTGCAAGAGATCGACACCGTCACGCCCAAGTGGACCGTGCCGCAGCAGCGCAGCCTACTGGGCGCCTTCCTGTTTAGCGACAACGATTCCATCGAGAAGCAGGTTCGCGTCCTCTCCGGCGGCGAAAAAGCGCGTCTGGCCCTGGCCAAGATGCTCGTGGCCCCCGAGGCGCTCCTGTGCCTGGACGAGCCCACCAACCACCTAGACATCGACTCGGTGGACATGCTCGAGAACGCCCTGCAAAACTTCCCCGGCACCATCGTGCTGATCAGCCACGACGAGCACCTGGTGCGCGCCGTGGCCAACCGCGTCATCGACATCCGCGACGGACAAGTCACGGTCTACGACGGCGACTACGACTACTACCTCTACAAGCGCGAGGACCTCGCAGCCCGCGCCGCCGCCGAGGCGTCCACGGAGAGCGCGCCGGCCACGACCAAGTCCGCCAAGGCCAGCGCTGCCCAGGCCGACACCCCCGTCGCCGCCCCCAAGCCTGCCGAGGGCAAAAAGACCAAGGAGCAAAAGCGCGCCGAGGCCCAAGCCCGCGCTGCGCTCAACAAAAAGCTCAAGGGCGTGCGTAACCAGCTCAAGAAGATCGAGACGGAGCTCGACAAAAAGCGCGCCCGCTATGACGAGCTTATGGAATTGATGGCAAGCGAAGAGCTTTATGCCGATCAAGACAAGTTCAACGCCGCGCTGGGGGAATATAACGGCCTTAAGCAAGAGCTGCCCAAGCTCGAGGACGAATGGCTGGAGCTTTCCACCCAGATCGAAGAGGAGACCGCGCGTGAACTCTCGTAAGGCCGCTGCCGTGGCGATGAGCATCATCGCCATCGCCTGTCGCATCTGCGGCATCTTTATGAGCGCGATGACCGTGCTGCTGTGTTTTAGCGGCCTCACCGCCAAGCTGCAGATCGTAGGCTTTGTCGTTAAGCTTTCGCGCGCACTGCCGAGCGCCATCGCCGGCTATGGCGTCATCACATCGCCCTTTGGCGGCGTGTTCCGCCTGGATTACGCCATCGTCACCGTGATCCTGTTTGTGATCGACTACCTACTCACGCGCGCCTCGCGCCGCGTCCGCTAGGGGAGCGCTATGTCCAGCAGCTACCTCATGAACCTGCTCGCCAGCGCCGTCGCCGTCATCGTGGGCATCGTGATCCACGAGAGCGCACACGCCGCCGCGGCCTGGGCGCTCGGCGACAAGACGGCCCGTTCGCGCGGCCGCGTGTCACTCAACCCGCTTAACCATATCGACCCGTTTGGCACCATCATCCTGCCGCTGCTCATGCTCGCGGCCGGCGGCCCGGTGTTCGCCTTCGCCAAACCCGTGCCCGTCTACCTCAACAACCTCAAGCACCCCAAGCGCGACGAGGTCCTGGTGAGCGCGGCCGGCCCCGCGTCGAACATCGCACTCGCGTGCCTTGCCGCGGCACTCATGCACGTGGCGTACGGCAACCTCTACACCGGCATCTCCTTTGCCCTGGCGTCACAGATCATGAACTTCGGCGCCACGTTTATCGTGGTTAACCTGTCACTCGCATTCTTCAACCTCATCCCGATCCCGCCGCTCGATGGCTCGTCGATCATCGTGCCGTTCCTCAAAGGCAAGGCGCTCAACAACTACTACCACCTGCAGCAATACGCCATGCCCATCCTCATCATCGTGCTGTATCTGCTGCCCATGTGGACTGGCATTGATGTGATCGGCCGCTATTTCGACGTTACCGTGTATCCGCTGGCCGAGTGGCTGCTCAACTTCGCAATCGCCGGCATCTAAGGTAAACTTACAGGTCGACCGCGCAAAACGGTCGCAACATGCACCCAAACCGCGCCGCGAAGGCGCCGTCAAAGGAGGTCGAAGATGTCGTATCGCGTGTCGACTCAGGTCTACAGCGGGCCGTTCGACCTGTTGCTGCAGCTGGTAACCCGCCAAAAAGTAGATATCGGCGCCATCTCCATCAGCGAGGTGGCCGAGCAGTACCTTGCCGAGGTGGAGCGCATCGAGGCGCTGGACCTGGACGTGGCGAGCGACTTTCTGCTGGTCGCGGCAACCCTTCTGGACATCAAGGCCGCCTCTCTGGTGCCGCAGGAGGCCCCGCGCAAAGTCGATGACGACGATGACGAGTTCGACGAAGACCTCGAGGAACTCAGCGCGCTCGACGGCGACGCCTTGCGCGAGGTCCTGATCCAGCGCCTGATTGCCTACAAGCAGTTTAAAGGCGCGGCTGCGGCCCTCGGTGCCCGCATGCAGGCCGAAAGCCGTATGCATCCGCGTGTGGCCGGCCCCGACCCTGAGTTCCTAGGGCTCATGCCCGACTATCTGGCTGGCATCACCCTGCGCGGCCTGGCCGTTATCTGTGCCGACCTGGACGGCAAGCGCCAGACCTTCCTGCTGGAGGCCGAGCATGTGGCGCCGCATCGCGTACCGCTCGACCTGACCGTGGCCTCAGTCGACCGCTTTACCATGGCGCACCAAACCTGCACCTTCCGCGAGCTGTTGGACGGCGACGCCACCACCGAGCAACTCGTCGTCACCTTCCTGGCCATGCTTGAGCTTGCCAAGCGCGGTTCGCTCACGCTGAGCCAGGACGAGATCTTCGGAACCATCTGCATCAACCGAGTCGAGGGCGCCGAGGCATACGTGCCCGGCGAGGGCCCCGAGCTCACCGAATAGGAGCAGCAACCATGTCAACCCTTTCAACGCTGGAGGCAAACAGCCTCAAAGGCGCCCTCGAGGCGCTGCTGCTGGTGTCGAGCGACCCGGTGAGTGCGCCCGCGCTCGCCGGCGCACTGGATATCGCCCCCGGCGAGTGCGCGTCGCTGCTCGCCGAGCTCAAGGTTGAGTACGAGGAGGCCAACCGCGGCTTTCAGCTGCGCGAGGTCGCCGGCGGCTGGCGCCTGTTTACGCATCCCGCCTACCACGACGTGGTCGAGGCCTACGTGCTGAGCTGGGACACGCAAAAGCTGTCGCAGGCGGCGCTCGAAACCCTGGCCGTCATCGCATACCACCAGCCTGTGACGCGCGAGGTGGTCAAGGGCATCCGCGGCGTCAACTCCGACGGCGTCATCGCGTCGCTCGTGGACAAGGGCCTGGTGCGCGAGCTCGGCCGCGATCCCCAGCGCGGTCAGGCCATCATTTACGGCACGACCAACGCCTTCTTGGAAAAGTTCGGTCTGCGCTCCACCCGCGACCTGCCCGACCTGGAGCAGTTTGCCCCCGACGAGCAATCGCGTCAGTTTATCCGCGAGCGCCTGAGCGGCCGCAGCATTCAGTCCACGCTCGAGGAGCAGGCCGATGACCTGGACGAAGAGCGCGAACTGCTCGATACCGATGTTGAAGATGTTGAGGCAGTCGAGGACTTGGAAACCCTGGTCGTCGACGAGACCTCGGAGGATTTGCATGACGAGGACTAACGAAGTAGGGGAGACGCGCGCCATGGGTAACGCAGTACCCGCCACCGACGCCCAGCCCGTCTATCCGCACACCATGCGCCTGCAGCGCTTTTTGGCGCGCGCGGGCGTGGCGAGCCGCCGTGGCTCGGAGGACCTAATGACCGCCGGCCGCGTGACCGTCAACGGCCAGGTCGCGACCGAACTGGGCACCAAGGTCGACGTCGACCGCGACCATATCGAGGTCGACGGCATGCCCGTCAAGCTCAACCAGGGCGCCGTGTACTTGATGCTCTACAAGCCGACCGGCTACCTCACCACCATGAGCGACCCGCAGGAGCGCCCTTGCGTGGCCGACCTGGTCCCGCGCGACCGCTTTCCGGGCCTGTTTCCAGTGGGCCGCCTGGACCGCGACACCACGGGCCTTTTGCTCTTTACCACCGACGGCGACCTGTCGCAGGATCTGCTGCACCCCAGCAAGCACGTCTACAAGACCTACCAGGCGCTCGTGGACGGACGGCTGTCCGACCGCGACTTGGAACCACTCCGCAGCGGCATCGAGCTCGACGACGGTCTGTGCCAGCCGGCGATCTGCCGCGTCATCAACGCGCGCGAGGCCGAGGCCGTAGCTCCCCAGGGCGTCAAACCCGGCACCACCGCCGTGGAGGTCATAATCCGCGAGGGTCGTAAAAACCAGGTCAAGCGCATGCTGGGCAAGATTCACCATCCTGTGATCCGCCTGCACCGCTGCAACTTTGCCGGCCTTGAGCTCGAGGGCGTGGCCAAGGGCTCATGGCGCGAGCTCACCGACCGCGAGGTGCAGATCCTTAAAAGCGGCGGCATCCCGCCCAAGCAGGCGAGCGCCAAGCACAACGGCGGCAAGCCCCAAGATACGCCCGCCAGCCGCACGCGTCACCACGGCAGCCACGGCTCCGCACCCAAGCGCAACACCTACCGCGAGCGCTACACAGGCTAGGCAACCCGCCGCGCCCCAGCGCCCCGAACCATACCAGCACGTCAACCACCGAAAGGAAGCATTGCATGATCGTCGCCATCGACGGCCCCGCCGGTTCCGGCAAATCCACCATCGCCAAGGAGATCGCCCGCCAGCTGGGCTTTAACAAGCTCGACACGGGCGCCATGTATCGCGCCGTCACCTTCGCCGCGCTCGACCGCGGCATCGATCTGGACGACGAGACGGCCATCGACGCCCTCGCCGAGCAGATCGAGATTCGCTTTACCAACGGCACCGGCGAGGACACGCGCCTGACCATTGACGGCCAGGACGCTTCGGCCGCCATCCGTACCCCGCAGGTCGACGCCAACGTATCCAAGGTCTCGGCCTACCCGGGCGTGCGCGCCGCCATGCTCATTCACCAGCGCCGCGCCGCCGAGGACCGCGATATCGTGGCCGAGGGTCGCGACATCGGTACCGTCGTATTCCCCAACGCGCAGGTCAAGGTCTTCCTGACCGCTGACCCGCGCGAGCGCGCCCGTCGCCGCGTGCTGCAGCGCCACCAGAACGACGCCCAGACGCTCACCACCGAGCAGCTCGAGGCCGAGGTCGACGAGACCCTCGACGCCCTCAAGCAGCGCGATAAACTCGACAGCAGCCGCGAGGTGGCGCCGCTCGTGCCCGCCGAGGACGCCGTGCACGTCGACTCCACCGCCCACACCATCGACGAGGTCGTCCGCATTATCGAGGACCTCATCAACCAAAGGAGGTAGCCCATGCGCCTGTTTAAACAGACGCCCGAGGATTACTACAACGCCCCCTACGCCGAGTTCCCAGCGCTCATCCGCGGCACCGTCGTCGTAGTCATGGCCATCCTTTGGGCCTTCTCCAAGCTCATGTGGCGTTGGAAGGTCGAGGACGCTGACCTGCTGTTTGAGCGTCAGGAAGGCCGCGGCAGCGTGGTCATCTGCAACCACACCTCGATGGCCGAGCTCTTGGCCGTGGAGACGGCGTTGTTCTTTGGGGGCCGCCGCATCCGTCCCATCTTTAAGTCCGAGTTCGCCAAGAGCAAGATTGTGCGCTGGGCCTTTAGCCGCGTGGGCGGCATCCCCGTGGAGCGCGGTACTGCCGATATGAAGTGCCTGCGCGCCGCCCAGCATGCGCTGCAGCGCGGCGAGGACGTCCTGATCTTCCCCGAGGGCACGCGCATCCGCTCGCGCGAGATCAAGCCAGAGGTCCACGGCGGCTTTGCGCTCATCGCTCAGATGGGCAAGGCGCCCGTCAACCCGCTCGCCATCTGCGGCTGGTCCGACATCACGCCCGCGGGCAAAAAGCTCATGCGTCCCAAGAAGTGCTGGATTCGTGCCGGCAAGGCCGTCTCGCTTTCGGACGCGCCGGCCGGGCTTAAGCGTACGGAGCGCCTGGCCTGGTTTGAGTCCGAGGCCATGAACCGCGTCTACGCCATGCGAGACGAGCTGTGCGCCGAGCATCCGGGCAGGTTCTAGCCA
>URUC01000039.1 GCA_900550965.1 uncultured Collinsella sp.
AAAATAGTTTTTGGAGTTGTCCCGACTTTTGTCCCCGAAGCCGACGAAACGCGACAGGGTGTCACCTGGCGGCACTCGATTCGAGACGGCACCGAAAACTGGATGCAACCGGAATGACAGGACGGCAGAACCGAAGCCATCGAGTAGGGATAGAAAAAAGCCCGGGTGCCATGGCATCCGGGCCTTTGCTAGCAACTTGATGTTGCGGGCAGCTTAGAACTTGTGGCCGCACTTCTTGCAGACGCGCAGCTTGTTCTTGCCGTCCTTCTCGTGACCGACGCGGGTAACCTTACCGCACTCGGGGCAAACGAGATTGACGTTGGAGGCGTCGATGGGAGCCTCCTGCGAAACGATGCCGCCCTGCTGGTTGGCAGCGTTGGGCTTGACGGCCTTCTTGACGACCGAAACGCCCTCGACAACGACCTTGTTCTCGGCGGGGAGAGCACGCAGGACAACGCCCTGCTTGCCGCGATCCTTACCAGAGAGAACCTGGACCTTATCGCCCTTCTTGATATACATATATCTCCCCTAACTACAGGGTCTCGGGAGCGAGCGAGACGATCTTCATGTACTTCTTGTCACGAAGCTCGCGAGCGACGGGCCCGAAGATACGGGTGCCGACGGGCGAACCATCGTTGTTGATGACAACGCAGGCGTTCTCATCAAAGCGAATGTAGGAGCCATCCTTGCGGCGGATCTCCTTAACGGTGCGAACGACGACGCAACGGACAACGTCCTTCTTCTTGACGTTGGCGCCAGGGGTAGCCTCCTGGACAGCACCGATGAACACATCGCCGATGCCTGCATAACGACGCTTGGAACCGCCAAGCACCTTGATGCAGCGAATCTTGCGAGCGCCGGAGTTGTCGGCGACGTTCAGCATGGTTTGCATCTGAATCATGGTAGATGTTCCTCCGAACTAAGAACCGAAGAGAGGTGCGCAGCCTTTATACGGCCCGTGGTATGCAAGCCAGGCATACGCACATCTTCGGAAACGTACAAGTCGTAAGAGCGACTGCTTATTTAGCGCGCTCGACGACCTCGATGAGGCGCCAACGCTTCATCTTGGACATAGGACGGGTCTCCATAACGCGGACGGTATCGCCCACGCCAGCCGTGCACTCCTCGTCGTGAGCGTGCAGCTTCTTGGAGCTGGTCATCATCTTGCCGTACTTGGGGTGACGCTTGCGCTCGGTGATGGTGACAACAATGGTCTTGGCACCGGAGACGGAGGTAACGACACCCGTACGGACCTTACGCGAGTTACGCGAATCAGTCATGTTCTCTCCTTAGGTCCTACTCGGCGACAGCGGACTTCTCCGCTGCGATCTCGCGGGCGCGCTGCTCCGTGAGGACGCGAGCGATGTCCTTCTTCACGGTGTTGACGCGAGCGGTGTTGTCCAGCTGGCTGGTGGCCATCTGGAAACGAAGGTTAAAGAGCTCGGCGCGCATTTCCTTCAGCTTCTCAACGAGCTGAGCGTCCGAGAGCTCACGAATCTCTGCGGGCTTCATTAGTTCTCCTCCTTGGCGGCGGCGGCGTCCTCAGCAGCCCACTTGGCCTCGAGAGCGGCCTCCTCAGCCATCTCCTTCTCGATGCGCTGCTCAGCGTTCTTAGCAGCAACAATCTTGGTCTTGATGGGAAGCTTGTGCTGTGCAAGACGCAGAGCCTCGCGAGCGACCTCCTCGGGCACGCCCTTGACCTCGAACATGATGCGGCCGGGCTTGACGACGGCCACCCACTCCTCGGGGTTACCCTTACCAGAACCCATGCGAGTCTCGGCAGGCTTCTTGGTGATGGGCTTATCGGGGAAGATCGTGATGTAGACACGACCGCCACGCTTCATGTAGCGGGTCATGGCAATACGAGCGGCCTCGATCTGACGGTTGGTGATCCAATGGGCCTCGAGAGCCTGGATACCAAACTCGCCGAAATGCAGCTCGGTATTACCCTTGGCCTGGCCCTTCATGGAGCCACGCTGCACCTTGCGGTGAAGAATACGCTTAGGGGCAAGCACTACTGACCCCTCCTCTCGGAGTTACGACGACGAGGACGGGAAGAGCCCTCGAGTGCAGGGTTGGGAACAGGCTGGCCCGGGAGCTTCTCGCCCAGGTAGATCCAGACCTTCACGCCGCAAGCGCCCATGGTGGTGCTGGCGACAGCCGTGCCGTAGTCGATCTTGGCACGGAGGGTGTGCAGAGGCACGCGACCCTCGCGGTACCACTCACGACGGCCCATCTCGGCACCGCCGAGACGACCGGAGCACTGGATACGGATACCCTTAGCGCCGGCCTTGCGGGCGGACTGGACAGCCTTGCGCATAGCGCGACGGAAGGCAACGCGGCCCTCGAGCTGCTCGGCGATAGACTGAGCAACGAGGTTGGCGTCGAGCTCGGGGCGCTTGATCTCGACAACGTCGACGGAGAGCTGGCCCTTGGAGACGCCAGCGACCTTCTCGAGCTCGGTGCGGAGGGTATCGATCTCGGCACCCTTCTTACCGATGACAACGCCGGGGCGAGCGGTGAGGATGATGACCTTCACCTTGTCGCCAGCGCGCTCGATCTCGACGCGGGAGACAGCTGCGCGGGAAAGACGCTTCTCGAGGTACTTGCGGATCTCGAGATCGTTACCGAGGGTCTTAGCGTAATCCTTCTCTGCGAACCAGCGGGAGCGCCAGTTCTCGGTGATGCCAAGACGGAAGCCGGTGGGGTAGACTTTCTGACCCATACAGCTTTACGCCTCCTTTCGAGGAGCAACGACGACGGTGATGTGGGAAGTACGCTTCAGAATGCGAGAAGCGGAACCCTTGGCGCGGGGACGGATGCGCTTAAGCGTCGGACCCTCGTCAACATAGGCAGCGGCGACAACCAGGTTGTCGGCACGCAGACCGTTGTTGTTCTCGGCGTTCGCAACGGCGGAACGGAGAACCTTCTCGACATCCACGGCGACGGCGCGGTCGCAGAAGTGGAGGATGTCGAAGGCCTGAGCGACAGGCTTGCGGCGGATCAGATCGACCACCAGGCGGGCCTTGCTGGGGGAAACACGCACGTACTTAGCGACGGCGCGAACCTCGGTGGCCTCAGTTTCAATAGACTTAGTTGCCATTTACGGTTAACCCCCTATTTGGCCTTGTGGCCACGGAACGTACGAGTCGGCGCGAACTCGCCGAGCTTGTGACCAACCATGGACTCGGTAACATACACGGGCACATGCTTGCGGCCGTCGTGGACGGCGATGGTGTGACCAACCATCTCGGGGAAGATGGTGGACGCGCGGGACCAGGTCTTCACGACGTCCTTCTTGCCAGCCTCGTTCATCGCGGTGATACGCGAGAGAAGGCGAGTCTCCACGAACGGGCCCTTTTTGAGACTTCTGCTCATAAGTGCTTTCTCCTAAAACTCGGTATCCGAAATTACTTCTTACGGCGACGAATGATGTGCTGGTTCGAGACCTTCTTCTTCTTGCGCGTACGAAGGCCCTTCGTCGGCTTACCCCAGGGGGTAACAGAGGGACGACCAGAGGTGTGGTTCTTGCCCTCGCCACCGCCGTGCGGGTGGTCGACAGGGTTCATGACGGTACCGCGGACGGTCGGGCGCACGTTCATGTGACGCTTACGGCCGGCCTTGCCGATGACGATGTTGGCGTGATCGGCGTTGCCGACCTCACCGACGGTGGCGCGGCAGGTAACGAGGATGCGGCGCATCTCGGAGGAAGGCATACGGACGATAGCGTACTTGCCCTCCTTACCCATCAGCTGGCAGGAGTTACCGGCGGAACGGGCGATAGCAGCGCCCTTGCCCGGCTGGAACTCGACGGCGTGGATAAGCGTACCCACGGGGATGTCGGCGAGGGGCAGAGCGTTGCCCGGCTTGATGTCGGCGTCAGAACCGGACATGATGGTCTGACCGACCTCGAGGCCCTTGGGGGCCAGGATGTAGCGCTTCTCACCGTCAGCGTAGTGCAGCAGAGCGATGCGAGCGGAACGGTTCGGATCGTACTCGATCGTGGCAACCTTGGCGGGCACACCGTCCTTGTTGCGCTTGAAGTCGATCACGCGGTAACGACGCTTCACGCCGCCGCCCTGGTGGCGGGTGGTGATGCGGCCGTTGTTGTTACGACCGGCCTTCTTGGGCAGGGGCTCGAGAAGAGACTTCTCGGGCTTGGTGCAGGTGATCTCGGAGAAATCGGAGATCGTCTGCCAACGCCTACCAGCGGAGGTCGGCTTAAGGTGCTTTACAGCCATTACAATCCCTTTCAATAGGAATCCGTTAGCCATCGCAGACAGGGATTCGAGGTTCTGCCTCGGGTGCGATGACACCGGACGTATACACGGTTCCGGGCGTGTCCATTTTATACGCCCAAAACCTTGAGCTCTCGCCTCCCCTTTTTGGGAGGCATGAGCTCACTCAACAGCAGCGAGTCTTAGGCCTGGTTGCCAAAGACCTCGATGGTGTCGCCCTCGGCCAGCGTGACGATGGCCTTCTTCCAAGAACGGGTCTTGCCGGCGACATAGCGCACGCGCTTGGTCTTGGGCTTGACCGTCAGGGTGTTCACGCGAACGACCTTGACGCCGAAGATCTCCTCGACAGCGTCCTTGATCTGATACTTGTTAGCATCCTTGGCGACCTCGAACGTGTACTTGTTCTGCTCCATGCCGGAGAAGGAACGCTCGGACACGATCGGACGGATGATGATCTCGTGGGCGGTCATTTATGCAAGCACCTCCCCGAAGTGAGCGGCGATGTCGGCGGGCATCAGCACAGCGTTGTTGTTGACGAGATCGTAGGTGTTTGCCTCGTCAGCGGTGATGATGAACGTCTTGGGAATGTTGCGGAACGACAGGTAGGCGTTGACGTCCTCATCGCGAACGATGACGGTCAGACGCTTGCCCTCAAGGCCGAGAGCCTTGAGCATGGCGACGGCAGCCTTGGTGGAAGGCTTCTCGAAGCCGTAGTCGTCGACGAGCACGAGCTCGCCATCGGCCAGCTTGGCGGACAGCGCGGAGCGCATAGCCAGCTTGACCTCCTTGTTGTTCATACGCTTAGCGTAGGAACGGGGCTTGGGGGCGAAGACAACGCCACCGTGACGCCACTGGGCAGCACGGATGGAACCCTGGCGGGCACGGCCGGTGCCCTTCTGACGCCAAGGCTTCTTGCCGCCACCGGAAACCTCAGAGCGACCCTTAGCAGACTGGGTGCCCTGACGCCAAGAGGCCATCTGGCACTTGACGATGTGGTGCATAACGTGGATGTTCGGCTCGATGCCGTACACCTCAGCGGCGAGCTCGGCCTCGGCGACCTTCTTGCCCTCGCTGTTCTTTACTTCAAACTTTGCCATTTAAGTGTTCTCCTTGGTATGACGCTGGGCTAAATGGGCTGGGCCCTTAGGCCATACGGATGGCGACGAGACCATTCTTGGCACCCGGGACAGCGCCCTTGACCAAGATAAGGTTCTGCTCGGCATCGATGCGGACAACGGAAAGGTTCTTGACGGTAACGCGCTCGTTACCCATGTGACCGGCCATCTTTACGCCCTTGAGGACGCGCGCAGGATAGGCGCACTGACCGATAGAACCGGGGTGACGCTGGAAGTGAGAACCATGCGTCATAGGACCGCGGCGCTGACCCCAGCGCTTGATGCGACCCTGGAAGCCCTTACCCTTGGAGGTACCGATGACGTCGACCTTCTCGACATCAGCGAAATCAGCGACGGTGACGACCTCGCCGACCTTGTGCTCCTCGCCGTTCTCGACGCGGACCTCACGAAGGAAGCGGACAGGCTCGACGCCAGCCTTGGCGAAGTGACCAGCCATGGGCTTGTTCACGTTCTTGGCCTTGATGTCGCCGAAACCGATCTGGACGGCGTCATAGCCGTCGGTTGCCTGAGTTTTAACCTGCGAGACAGCGCAGGGGCCAGCCTGGATGACCGTGACGGGAACGACGTTGTCGTCCTCGTCCCAAACCTGGGTCATGCCAATCTTGCGGCCGAGAATCATGCTGATCAAGATATGATCCCAACTCTCGCGTGGTCTTGGGACAATGCGTACACCACCGAGCGTACGCCCCTAGAGGACCACTACTTACACGACGTGCTCCCCAGCCTTGTATTTCGCCCGGACTACCTGACAACCCTATTAAGCAGGCATTTTGTCCAGCCAGAATACTCCCCTGGTTTCACACAGCTGTTTAGTATACACGGCTGCGGGCGTATCCATCGAGATTCATATTTCACTCACATTGTTTACGCAGGTAAAGTGCGTGGAGTCGCCTGGGCTTGGCAGAGGGGCGGCGAAATATATTAAGTTTCCTGCTCTACAGTCCTGCGCAAGACGGAAAGCACATTAAGTGCTTTCCTTTGCGTGCGGAACTCGCGACAAACTTAATACATTTCGCCGCCCCTCTGCCAAGCTCGGGAGACGACACGTTAATTTCTGCTAAACCTTGCTCGCTCAGCTAATTACCTTGTTGAGGGTCCACTATTTGCTGGAGGGAAAACTTGCATTGCATTGGCTCGCCCTCTACTTGTGGCTCCGCCTCATCAAAATCGAAAATCATGATGGCGCAGTTGGGGAGTTTTGTTGGGAGCTCGAAGTCCACTGGGGCTGCAGCTTTGATGAATTGGCGGCTGGCGCTGCCGTGGCTTACTGCTAGGAGGGTTTCGATGCCCTCGGCGCCCATGAGATTGGTGAGGGTGCCTACCATGCGCTCCTGCAGGGCATGACTTCCTTCTCCTCCAAAGGGGACCAAGTCCTCGCCTGGATCCCAGACGTCGGTGGGCAGGGCGTCGTGGGGGCCTTCTTCGAAGGTGCCGTAGCTGCGTTCGATGATGCCTTCGCAGGGCTCGACTGCTGCATCCGGGCCGAGGAGTTCGGTTGCGACGAGACTTGCCGTGTCCATGGCTCGGCCTAAGGGCGAAGAGACCACTTTGTCTGGAACGACGCCGTGGTCCTTGAGCCATGCGGCTGCCTTTCCCGCTTGTTTGCGGCCCAGGTCGGTCAACGGAGAATCGCAGCGGCCCTGGACCAGCTTTTTAACGTTGAATTCTGTCTGACCGTGGCGGAGTAGATATAGACGCTTCATGCTCTCCCCTTCTGTATAACTTGCTCTACCGGCGCAGCCCTACTCGTGGGTATGGCCTACGTAGTCTTCGTCGATCGTGATCTTGGCAATCGACTTGGGATATTCGGATTCGACACGTTTCGCCAACGCGCGCTTTAGGTCCTCGGCGTTCATCGCCAAATCCGAGGGTCGCACGCAGTCAAAGATCACGTTGGTGTGCGTGGGGCCCGGAACACAGCGTAGGTCGTGGATCGAGAGGCGGCTATCAATCTCTTGAGCCATAGCGTTGACGCGCAGACGCATGCTCGCCACCTTTGGATCGTCGGTCACGATGGGGTCGTAATGGAGCGTGACAATCATGCCGTCTTCGTTCCTAAATGCCTGTTCAATGTTGTCGAGCGTGTCGTGACTTTCCAGCGGGCTGGCCTCAGCCGCCATCTCGGCGTGGGCACTTGCGAACTTTCTGCCTGGGCCGTAGTCGTGAACCATCAAATCGTGAACGCCCAAAACGCCGGGGTAGCTCATGATTTTGTCTCGAATGTGCTTGACCAGCTTAGGATCGGGCGCCTGGCCCAAAAGCGGGCTCACCGTATCCTGGATGAGTTCAAAGCCGCTCCAGCCAATATAGGCGCCAACGGCAAGGCCGACCCATGCATCTAGATTGATATGCGTCACCTGCGAAACAATCGCGCACGCCAACACGGCGCCCGTGGCTAGAACATCGTTCTTGGAATCCTGCGCGGTCGCATGCAGCGTCTCGGACTCAATGCGATCGCCGAGTTTTTGGTTGAGGGCCGCCATCCAAAGCTTTACGACCATCGAAAGCGCAAGGACTGCCACCAGGGCAAGCGAGAACTCGACAGGTTCGGGGTGGATGACGCGCTCAACCGAGGACTTGATAAGCTCAAGGCCGATCAGCAGCACGAGCGCCGCCACGACCAGACCCGAGAGATACTCGTAGCGGCCATGGCCGTAAGGATGCTCGGGGTCTGCCGGCTTGCCCGCCAGCTTAAAGCCAAGCACGCTCACGATGTTCGAGCTGGCATCAGACAGGTTGTTCATAGCGTCCGCCACGATTGAAACCGATCCCGACAGCACGCCAATTGCACCCTTCGCAGCGCATAGTGCCACATTGGCGAGAATACACACCATACCCGTCAACGTTCCCACGCGTGCACGGTCGCCCTGCGCACGACGAACAATCCACTCGACCATCTGCATCCGCCCCCACGGTACTACCTATATATCTATTGCTCAAACGGATTGTAGTGTAGCCACTTTGTCCTCCAGATACAAAAAGGCCGCAGCCCACACGGGCCGCAGCCTTGGAATATGACAAAGGAATCGTCCTTTTGTCGCACAGATTTATGCGCTTGCTTCAGCAGCGCTCGCCACTGTTTCGAGCGAATCAGCTTCGTCTTCTGCCGCCTGCACCTTTGTCGGCACCACGCCAAAGCAGTAGCTCAGCGCCGCAGACACCGCAAATGCTGCGCCGCCGGCAGCGCAGCACCACAGCAGATTCGAGATGCCGCCCGTGGCAAAGCCAATGACCATAAGAACATTCGTCATACCGATGGTATAAGCCGTAACGTGGCCTACGGCCGCAACAAGTCCTCCGACGGCGCCGCCAACGGCCATGCACGTCAGACACCTGCCATATTTAAAGCCGCATCCGTACAGCGCTGGCTCGCTTACGCCGCCAAGAATACCCGAGATTGAATAGCCCAGCATGAGCGCCTTCTCGTCCTTATCCGCAACGCGGAGCGACGCGCCAAAAGGCATGCCCCAAACGGCGAACGTTGCCATCGTCGCGGCGATCAGGATGCACGAATCCGTTCCCACACTCATAAACTGCGCATAGGCGAGCGATAGGACAACGTTGCTGACGCCCGCGATCTTTAGGAACTCCCAGCCCGCGGCAAGCCCCATGAGCGTGAGCAGCGACACGATGCCGCCGGAATTGCCAAGCATAAACATAAGCTGGCCCAACAGCATGCCCAAATAGCTGCCCGCCGGCGCCGTGATACACAGCGAAACCGGAACCATGACGAGCATGGTCGCAAACGGAACGAACGAAAACGCCACGGCCTTAGGGATAACGCGCTGGAAGAAACACTCCGCTCGCCATAGCACCGGTACCGAGATGAGAACCGGAATAACAGTCGTTGTGTAATCGTTGACCGGCGCGGGAAGCAGACCATACACGAAAGTCATCGCTGCCCCCGTCGTCGATGCGGCATCGACGAGCTTAAGCAGATCGGGCGCAATCAATACGCCGCCCAGCATCATGCCCAGCTGCTCCGAGCAACCAAGCTGGCGGGCGGCCGCCCAACCAAGATAAATGGGCAAAAAGTAGTAGCCGGCGTTATAGAGCCAACTGTAGAACAGGCGATAGATTTCGGAATCGGCAGACCACAGGCCCAGCATGCCTTCGCCCATAATGACGGCGGCGGTGCGGAACAACGCCGCGCAAACAATAAACGGCAGCGCCGACATCATGCTTTTGGACAGATAGTCCACCACGGCCATGGCGTTTGATGAAACCGTCGTTGTAAACGAGGTGTTAGAAACTTGTGACATGGAACGCCTTTCCCAATGTGACATGCGGGCTGTCCCTTTGTCACATCGTGCGGTACTGACCGATTGCGCGGTACTTTTCGTAGCGGAGGTTTGTGAGGGTCGCGTCGTCGAGCTGCCCAAGCGTATCGAAGGCATCAAATGCCGAGGACATGACGGCACCGGCGATCTCCTCATGCGACAGGCCCCTATCGTCAACAATGCCGTCGATGATGCCGAGCGCCAACAGATCGGGGGCCGTGAGCTTAAGCGCCTCGGCGGCCTCATTCGCGCGCTCGGTATCCTTCCACAGGATCGACGCACAGGCCTCGGGGCTCACGACCGAATAGGCCGAGCTCGAGAGCATCAGGATGCGGTCGGCCACGGACAGCGCCAGCGCGCCACCAGAGCCACCCTCGCCTGTCACCACCGAGACAATCGGCGTCTTAAGGCCGCTCATCTCCATGAGATTCTGGGCAATCGCCTCGCCCTGGCCGCGCTCCTCGGCACCGATGCCGCAAAACGCGCCCGAAGTATCGACCAGGCACAGAACCGGTCGACCAAACTTTTCGGCCTGGCGCATAAGGCGACGCGCTTTGCGGTAGCCCTCGGGATGCGCCATGCCAAAGTTGCGGCGCATGCGCTCTTTGGTCGTGGTGCCGCGCTCGATAGCGATAACCGTCACGGGACGTCCGTCTTTCCAGCCAATGCCACCCACCACGGCGGCGTCGTCACCAAAGTAACGGTCGCCGTGCAGCTCCACAAATCCATCCAGGCCCAGCGAGATCATCTCGCCTGCCGTGGCGCGATCTGCCGAGCGGGTCTGCTTGACAATCTCGAGCGCGGTTTTTGGTGCCGCCGAGCGCTTAAACAAGTGTCCCAGCTTTTTGCCGCGGCGACCTGTATGCACGATCTCGTGCGGAGCCCCCAGACCAGGCGCGCGCCCTTCGTGCAGCGCCAGCAGCTCGCCTACCGTGAGCGCAATCTCGCCACGCGGAACAACGGCATCGCAAAAGCCGTGCTCCAGCAAAAACTCGGAACGCTGAAATCCCTTGGGCAGACGCTTGTGCATGTTCTGCTCGATCACGCGCGGGCCGGCAAATGCCGTCAGGGCATCGGGCTCGGCCAGGATAATGTCGCCCTCCATGGCAAAGCTCGCGGTTACACCTCCGGTCGTGGGATCGGTGAGCACCGTGATATACAGGCCGCCCGCCTCGCTGTGGCGCCTAACCGCCGCAGAAATCTTGGCCATCTGCATAAGCGAGGTCACGCCCTCCTGCATGCGGGCGCCGCCCGATACGGTAAAGCCAACGACCGGCAGCCCCAACTCGGCCGCGCGCTCAAAGACACGACAGATCTTCTCGCCCACCACGGAGCCCATTGAGCCCATCATAAAGTTGGCATCCATAAAGAAGAGCGCGGTATCGCAGCCGCAGATTTTGCCCCTGCCGCACACAACGGCATCGCGCTCGCCCGAACGCTCGCTCACGCTCTTAAGCTTGTCGGCATAACCGGGAAACGAGAGGAAGTCCTTCGACGCCAGATCGGCATCCCATTCCTCAAAGGTACCCGCGTCGACCGTCATGCGCATGCGCGCGCGACCGCTCACGCGAAAGTGTTTGCCGCAACGAGGGCAGACCTCGAGGTTGTCGTGCAGGCGCGCCTCATCGATCACACGGCGGCACTCCGGGCATTTGACAAACACGTGGCGCGCGGGGAACTCGGCGCACGACTCGGTTATCGGCCCCTCAAGGACATTGACCGTCTTCGCTTTTCTATTCATCAGCATAGAGATGCCCCATCAGATCGGTGTGATACATGCCCGACAAAAACTCGTCGTTTGCCAGCACGTCGAGCTGAAGCTCGCTATTTTCGCTCACGCCCTCAATCACGAGCTCGCCCAGGGCCGAGCGCATCTTGCGAATGGCACTGTCACGCGTGGCGCGCATACGATGAGCTTGCCGAGCATGGAGTCGTAGTACGGCGGAACTTTCGCTCCGGTAAACATGGCGGAATCCCAGCGCACGCGCGGACCACCCGGCACACGCAACGCGGTGACCGTTCCACATGACGGTAGAAAGTCCGGCGTTTCGGCATTGATGCGGCACTCCATGGCGTGGTTGCGGACCGGTACGTCCTCCTGCTCAAAGGGCAGAGGCTGGCCGGCAGCCACGCGCAGCTGCCACTTAACCAGGTCGGTATCGGTCACAAACTCCGTAACCGGATGCTCCACCTGCAAGCGCGTGTTCATTTCCATAAAGTAGAAATTGCCGTCATCTGAGTACAAAAACTCGATGGTGCCAGCGCCCTCATAGCCAACGGCACGAGCCAGGTCGCGCGCGGCCTTGTGCATGCGCGCGCGAATATCATCGCGTCCGTCGAGGCACGGCGCGGGGCTCTCCTCGATCAGCTTTTGGTTGCGGCGCTGCACCGAGCACTCGCGCTCGCCGAGCGAAAACACATGGCCCTGCTTATCGGCCATAATCTGTACCTCAACGTGATGCGCCGGCGCAACGAGCTTCTCCATGTAGCACTCGCCGTCGCCAAAAACGGCCTCACCCTCGGCACGCGCCTCGATGAACGCCTTTGCCGCATCTTCCACGCGCTCGACCTTGCGAATACCGCGACCGCCGCCGCCCGCGCGCGCCTTAATAAGCACGGGGCAGCCGATGCGCTCGGCCTCGGCCGTTGCTTCCTCGGGGCTTTTGAGCAAATCGCAGCCCGGCACGATGGGCACGCCCGCAGCAGCGGCCGTTCGGCGTGCGGCGTCCTTGTCGCCCATGCTGTCGATCACCTCGGCCGAAGGACCGACAAACGCCAGACCGAACTTGTCGCAGTCGCGCACGAAGCTCGCCTTCTCGGAAAAGAAGCCATAGCCGGGATGAATTGCCTTAGCTCCCGACTTTACGGCACAGGTGAGCACGGCATCGTCGTTGAGGTAGCTCTCGGCAAGACGCGGGCCGCCAATGCAATACGCCTCGTCGGCAAGCTGCACGTGTAGCGCGTCCGCATCGGCCGTGGAATAAACGGCGACGGTCTTGATGCCCATATCGCGGCACGCGCGGATAACACGGACCGCGACTTCGCCGCGGTTGGCGATGAGCACTTTGTCGAACATGGAGCCTTCCTTAACTTTCGTGCATGAGTGCAAAAGACATATCGGCGCGGCAGCAAACCTCACCGTTGACGCTCGCAGTACCCGTCGCAAAGCGGAACGGCCCGCGCGCACGCGTGATGGAGCACACTAGATCCACCGTGTCGCCCGGGCGCACCGGACGCTTAAAGCGCACCTTGTCCAGACTCGTGTAGAACGGCGTCGCGCCGCGCGCCTCCTCATCACCCATCAGCAGCACGCAGCAGTTCTGGACGAGCATCTCGCACTGAATCACGCCGGGAACGACCGGGTTTCCCGGAAAATGTCCCTGCAAAAAGTACTCGTCGCCTGTAATCGTGATCTTGCCGTGGGCCTCGTCGCCCACCAGCTCGGCTTCGTCGAGCAAAAGCATCGGCTCGCGATGCGGTAACAGCTTCTTGAGCTCTTCTTTGTTCATGGATATCACCTATCCGATCCTCATGAGGCAGCTGCCAAACTCCACGAGGTCGCCGTCGGCCACGCAGATCTCGAGCACCTCACCGTCTGCCTCGGCCGTCACCTCGTTGAGAACCTTCATGGCCTCGATGATGCAGAGGGTCTCGCCGGCCTTGACCTTGGAGCCCACGCGCACAAACGGCTCGTCGCCCGGCGCAGGGGCAGCATAGAAGACGCCCACCATGGGAGCAGTCACCTCGGTGCCCTTGGGCTCCGGCGCGGCGGCAGGTGTCTGCGTGGCGGGTTCCGGTGCGGCAGGCGCGACTGTGGGAGCTGCAACTTGAGCGGCCACGGCACCCGGCATAGGCACGGGCACGGCAACCGGCTGCGCGGCACTCGCGCGCTCGAGTTCGACCGCGGTGCCATCGGGCTCCTCAACACGTACGCGCGTAAGGCCGCGGTCCTCCATCACATCGGCTATCTCGGCAAGTCTTTTGGAATCCATGCTCTAGCTCCTCGTATATCTACGCAGCGCGATGGCGGCGTTGTGCCCGCCAAAGCCCAGGTTGGTCGAAAGCGCCCAGGTAAGGTCGGCGCGAACCGCTCGATTAGGCGTGTAATCAAGATCGCAGGCGGGATCGGGCGTGTGGTAGTTAATGGTCGGGGGCACCACGCCCTGCTCGAGCGCCATGGCACAGGCCATGACCTCGATGGCACCCGTGGCACCGATCATGTGCCCGGTCATCGACTTGGTCGACGAGACGTGCGCGGCGCGTGCCGCGTCCTCGCCGAGCGCCCGCTTAATGCCTGTCGTCTCGGACGAATCGTTGAGCTTGGTCGAGGTGCCGTGGGCGTTGATGTAGAGACCCTCGGAAGGCTTGACGTCGCCCTCGGCTACCGCCAGCGATATCGCACGGGCAATGCCGGCGGCATCGGGGTCGGGGCTCGTAATGTGATAGGCATCATCGGTGTTGCCGTAGCCCACGACCTCGGCATAAATGTGCGCACCGCGCGCCTGCGCATGCTCCATGCTCTCGAGTACCAGCACGCAGGCGCCCTCACCCATCACAAAGCCATCGCGGTCTGCGTCGAACGGGCGGCAGGCCGTCGCGGGATCGGGGTTGGTGGTCAATGCGCGGCAGGACGTAAAGCCTGCAACAGCATCGGGGATAATGGCCGCCTCGGCACCGCCCGCGAGGATCGCGTCGGCATAGCCGTGCTTGATAGCACGGAACGCCTCGCCCACCGCATGGGCCGAGGTCGCGCACGCAGTCACGACTGGCAGGGTCGGTCCCTTTGCCTTGTGACGGATTGCGATATTGCCCGATGCCATGTTGGGGATCATCATCGCGATCATGTAAGGCGATGCGCGGCGGGGCCCACGGTCGGCAATCGTATGGACGTTGTCGACGAGCGTCTGCATGCCGCCCACGCCCGACCCCACGTAAACGCCCAGGCGCTCGCGATCGATGGCGCCTTCGGCATCAAAGCCCGCATCGTGCATTGCCTCGTCCGAAGCCACCAGCGCAAACTGAACGCAGGGGTCCAGATGCTTGGCGTCGCGCTTGCCAAAGTACTCGTTGCCGTCAAAGCCCTTGACTTCGGCCGCCACCTTGACGGTAAACGCATCGGTATCAAAGTGCGTGATCGGGCCGATGCCACAGGTCCCGGCGCACATGGCCGCCCAGGTGGCAAGCGCGGTGTTGCCGAGCGGCGATACGGCACCGATGCCGGTGATTGCAACTCTCTGTTCCATCATGGTCTCCTCATCCAAGCCGTTCTTCGGCCCTGGTTTCTACATCGCCATTCCGCCGTCGACGCGCACGACCTCGCCCGTAATGTAAGCAGCCGCATCGCTCGCTAAAAAGCGCACCACGCCGGCCACTTCCTCGGGACGTGCCATGCGCTTAAGGGGAATCTGTTCCTCGGTTGCCGTACGCACCTTCTCCGAGAGCTTTGCCGTCATATCTGTCTCGACAAACCCGGGGGCGACCGCGTTCGCTCGTACGCCACGAGGCGCAAGCTCGCGCGCCACCGCCTTGGTAAGCCCTATCACGCCTGCCTTGGAAGCAGCGTAGTTGGCTTGCCCGGCATTGCCCATCAGGCCCACGACCGAGCTCATGTTGACGACGCAACCGCCGCGCTGGCGCATAAAGGTCTTGGTGAGCGCGCGCGTCATATTGAATGTTCCCTTGAGATTGACATCGAGCACGCGATCGAATGCGTCATCGCCCATGCGTATGAGCAGGCCATCGCGGGTGATGCCGGCGTTGTTGACGAGCGCCCAAATGGAACCAAAGTCGTTGAGGACCGCTTCCACGCACGCGTTGACGGCAGCGGGATCGGTCACGTCGCATTGATATGCGCGTGCCGTGGCGCCAACCGCCTCACAGGCTTCGCACGTCTTGCGCGCCGCATCGACGCTGCCGGCATAGACGACGGCGATATCAAAGCCGTCCTCCGCCAGACCGACAGCGCAGGCGCGGCCGATACCCCGCGAGCCGCCCGTGACCAGTGCCACGCGACGTGAGTCGTTGCGCTCGAGCGCGCCGTTGTTCAAGTTGCCCATGTCATTCCTTTCGGGTTACAGCCCTGTGGACTATGCGAGCTCGTCGGCAATAGCTGCGACCTGCTCGGCCGTTTCGCACGAATACACGCGAACGTCGCTCAACGTACGCTTGACCAAGCCGGACAACGTTTTGCCAGGGCCGACCTCAATAAACGTATCGATGCCTTGATCCTGCAGAGCATGCAGCGTGTCGACCCAGCGCACGGCATGACTCACCTGGTTGGCCAGCATCTCCGCTGCCGCCTGCGGGTCGGCCGGATAGGGCGCCGCTGTCATATTTGCCATAACAGGAATCAGCAGCGGGGACGGCGCGTGACCGGCCTCGATATATGCAGCAAGGCCACAGGTCGCCTCGGCCATATAGGGGCTATGAAATGCGCCCGACACCGCGACTTTCATAGCGCGGCCGCCAGCCTCTTTTACTAGGACGTCGAGCTCCTGCAGCGCCTCGGGCGCTCCGGCAACAACCGTCTGCTGCGGACTGTTGTAGTTGACCGGCCAGCAGTCCTCGCCGGCCTGTTTTGCCAGGTTCTCGACTTGCGCCGCATCGAGCTTGATGACGGCGCGCATGCCGCCCGGATGGCGCTCGGCAGCCGCGGCCATCAGCGCCGCGCGCTCGCACACGAGCTCAAAGCCCGCTCGCGTATCGAACGCCCCCGCAAAGGTGAGCGCGGCGACCTCGCCAAGCGAAAAACCCGCACAGGCGGCAGGTACCACGCCGCGCTCACGCAGGGCGACAGCCGCTGCCAGATCGTGAACGAACACGCACGGCTGCGTGTTCTCGGTCTGCGAGAGTTCCTCCTTGGAGGCGCTTCGGCACTGCTCACTGGTCCCCGGGCGCACCTCGTCGGCAATGGCGAACACCTCGGCGGCGGCCGGCGATGCCTCGATCAGGTCGACGCCCATCGCGGGGTGCTGGGCGCCCTGGCCGGCAAACAGAAACGCTACGCCACCCATGCGCACGCACCCTTCAGGACGTGCTCGGCGCCATCGACCAGGTCGTCAACGATTTCACGTGCACTTTGGCGCTCGTTGACCATGCCGGCAATCTGTCCACACAAAAACGAGCCCTCTTCGTAATTGCCGTCCTTGGCGGCCTTGCGAAGGGCGCCCGTGCCCATGGCCCCGAGCTCCTCGACGCTTACGCCCGCCGCCTCGCTCTTGGCGTAGGCGTTGGTGAAGGGGCTCTTGAGGGCACGCACCGGGTGTCCCGTCGAGCGGCCGGTCGCACGCGTCGAGGTGTCGTTGGCCTTCAGGACCATCTCCTTGTACTGCTCCGATACGGTGCACTCATCT
>URUC01000040.1 GCA_900550965.1 uncultured Collinsella sp.
CACGCGTGGATGTGCTCGCCCGAGAGCGCGCCCGAGTCCACGAGGCCCTGCGCCATCGCAAGAACGATGTTCATAATATCCTCTCCCCTCTCTAGACCATGACCACGGCGAGCACGAGGAAGACCACGAGCGCCGCGACGATGTAGCAGATGTATACGGAGTAGTTGCCGCCCTCGATCTTGGAGGCGAGGCCGGCCAGCTTGTCGGCACCCTCGCTCGGTGCATCGACCAGGAAACGGTCGGGCAGGGGCTCGACGCCCTGGGCGACACCGGTGAGCTTCTGGAACACGTGCGCGATGGACCAGCAGATCTTGGTGCATACCTCGCGCAGGGTGTAGAGCGGGCCCATGAAGAGTTCGACGTCGGACGCGAAGCTCGTGGCGACGACGGGCATGTGCTCGTTGGGCTCGTAGCCGCACGCCCAAGGGTCGGTCTTCTTAGCGGGGGCCTTGGCGCCGAGGCAGGACCTCAACGCGAACGCGAGGCCGGTGAGGACCACGAGCGCGATGGCGATCGCGGGGGTGGAGGTGGCGGCACCGGAAATCTCGTTAACGAGAGACACGCCCGAGGTGGCTGTGACGGCGGAGCCGGCAAGCACGCTCTGGGCGACGTCGCCCAGAACCGGGGCGATGACCGGGGAGCCGATTCCCAGTACCACGCAGATGGCCGCGAGGAGCATCTGCGAGAACAACATCGGAGCCGGGGACTCCTTGGCGTTCGCGGCCTCCTGGGAACGAGGGCTGCTCGCGAACGAGACGCCGTAGGCCTTCACGAAGCACGTGACGGCCAGGGCACCGGTGATGGCGAGGGCGGCCGCGGAGGCGACGGCGAACACCATGACGACCGGGTCGGAGAGCGTCGAGATGTTGAACAGGGACTGGTAGGTGAACCACTCGGAAACGAAGCCGTTGAGCGGCGGGATGGCCGAGATGGCAAGGGCACCGATGAGGAAGCAGACGGCCGTGACCGGCATGCGGCGGAACAGACCGCCCATCTTCTCCATGTTGCGCGTACCCGTGGCATAGAGCAGGGAGCCCGCGCCGAGGAACAGCTCGCCCTTGAACATGGCGTGGTTGAGCGTGTGGTAGAGGGCGGCCATGAGCGCGATCGTCGCGATGACGTCGTTGCCCAGGGCGTGCGCCGTCATGGACGCGCCGACACCGAGCAAGATGATGCCGATGTTCTCGACGGAGTGATAGGCAAGCAGGCGCTTGATGTCGTGCTCGTGGAGGGCGTAGACGACACCCAGGACCGACGAGATGGATCCGAAGACCAGGACCATGAGGCCCCACCAGAGCTGGACGCCCGAACCCGCGAGCAGGTCGAGACCGACCTTGAGGATTCCCAGGATGCCGATCTTGATCATGCCGCCGGACATGAGGGCGGACACGTTGGACGGCGCCTCGGGGTGCGCCTGGGGCAGCCAGGAGTGCAGCGGAATGATACCGGCCTTCGCGCCAAATCCGAAGAACGCGAGGACGAAGCACGCGGAGGAGACGGCGGGTCCAAAGTCATGCGTACGGAAATCACTGAAGCTGAAGGAACCGCCCACGCCGTTGGTCATGAGCAGGAAGCTCGCCATGATGAGAACGAAGCCGACGTGCGCGATGACGAAGTAGAGCCAACCGCCCCTAATGGAGTTCTTGTTCTCCTCGATAACGACAAGGAAGTAGCTCGTAAGGGACATGAGCTCAAAGGCGACCAGGAACCAGAACACGTTGTCGGCGGTGATGACGAGCATCATCGAGGCGACGAAGGTGTTCATAAAGAAGCCGGCGCGCCCGACCTTGCCCGGGTACTCGTCGAAGTAGGACAGACCGTAGATGAAGCCCGCAAAGGCGAGAATCGAGATGAGGACCACGATCAGGCCCGCAAGGCCGTTGAGCAAGAGCTCGAGACGGGCGAACGGGAAGAAGAAGACCGTGTTGAGGGACGAAACGTCGCCAAGCACGGCCTCGAGGCCCGCGATGAACGACAGCACCGCGGCGACGGCGCCGATCAGGCAGCCGGCGGTCTTGGCGGCGTTGTCGGCCTTAATCAGCAGAACCGAGGCGAGCGCACCGATGCACGAGACGGCAAGCGATGCGATAAACAGCGTCATGCTATCCATTGTTTACGCTCCCTTCTGCTTTCTCGGACAGGCCCTGGGCCACAGCGGTAACGTCGACGGCCGGACCGTTTTCGATCGAGCGCAGGCGCTTGGCCTCGTCGAGCTCGCGATCGGCCGCGCCGCCCATGACGGTCAGCGCCTTGGTGGGGCACGCCGCCACACAATGCGGGCCGTCCGGATCGAAGGCGCACAGGTCGCACTTGACAGCGCAGGTGTACTGGCCGGGAGCCCACGTAAGCAGGCTGCTCAGGGACTTAGGATACGAAGGCGTCGGGTCGCACATGCCTGCGACACCGGCGATAGACGTGCCATCGGGATGGATGGCTCCGAAGGGGCACGCAATGGCGCACAGCCTGCACCCGATGCACTCCTGCTCCTTGACGTGGATGCGATCGCCATCGTGCTCGATGGCATTCACCGGGCAGACCTCGGCGCAGGGGGCACCCTCGCAATGGTGGCAGGCAAGGGCGGCCGAAATACCGCCGGTCTTCACGAGCGCCAGACGCGGCGTATCCTGAAGGCCCTGCATCCGGTGGGCGTCGGCACAGGCGGACTGGCATGTTCCGCAGCCGATGCACCTCTCCGGGTTGATGTCGATGAAGCGGTTCATCCCCACTTCCTTTCAAAATAACGGGCCGGGCTCCCGAACGTACGGGACGCCCGGCCCAAAAAGCCAACGAGAACGGGACTACACGATTTGATTCACGTGCGTCTCGTCGTCGAACTTGGCGGCGCCGGGCTCAACGTCCTGGGGAGCGGCGGCGTCGACCAGAGCCTGCTTGAGCTCGGTGTACTGACGCTCCACCTCGCCCTCTGCCCAAACCTGGTCGGCAATGGCGTCGACCTGGCAGGCGGAGAACTTGTCCTCGGGCGTATGCGAGACCGGGTCGACCTTGTGCATGGTCAGCTCGTTACACTTGCCGATCCACCACTGGTAGGTCATATAGACCGTGCCCTTGTTGATACGGTCGCTCACGTCGGCGCGGCTGTATACCTGGCCGCGGCGGCTGTGAATCGAGACGATGTCGCCGTTCTTGATACCACGCGCCTGGGCGTCCGCGGGATTCATGCGGACAAAGCCGGGCTCGTCGGCGAGCAGCGCCAGCGTCTTGCAGTTGCCGGTCATCGAACGGCAGCTGTAGTGGCCGACCTCGCGGACGGTGCACAGGATGAGCGGGTACTCATCGTCGGGAAGCTCGGAGGGCGCCTCCCAGTCGTGCGCCATCAGGTTGGCGCGGCCGTCCTTGGTGGTGAACTTGCCACCAGCGAACATGTCGGGCGTACCGTGGTCATTCACATCGGTGCTCTTGACGGGCCACTGGGCGTAGCCGCCCTCGGGAGCCATCTTCTCGTAGGTTGCGCCCACAAAGTTGGGGCACAGGCTAATGCACTCGTTCCAGATCTGCTCGGTGTTGTCGTAGTGCATGGGGTAGCCCATGCGCGTGGACAGGTCCGCGAAGATCTCCCAGTCGTGGCGGCACTCGCCCTTGGGCGGAACGGCCGCGTCAAAGTGCTGGAAGCTACGGTCGGATGCGGTAAAGACACCCTCGTGCTCGCCCCAAGAGGTGGCAGGCAGGATGACGTCGGCGAGCATGGTCGTCTGCGTCATAAAGATGTCCTGGCAAATGAACAGATCCAGCTCGGACAGCGTCTTGCGCATACCGGCCGAATCGGGCTCGGTCTGCACCGGGTCCTCGCCGTAGTTGTAGAAGCAGTGCACCTTGCCCTCGTCGACCAGGTGACCCAGGTCGGTGAGCTTGTAGCCCTCCTCGAGCGGGAGCTTTTCCTCGGGCACGCCCCAAGCCTTGGCAAACTTGGCACGCACTGCCGGGTCGGTGACCTTCTGGTAGCCAGGGTACAGGTTGGGCAGCATGCCCATATCGCAGGAGCCCTGGACGTTATTCTGACCGCGCACGGGCGCGAGGCCGGAATTGGGTTTGCCGATCTGGCCGGCAACGCAGGCGATGGAGGCGATGGTGTGCACCGTCTTCAGGTTCTGCTTCTGCTGGCATACGCCCATGCCCCAGCCAATGATGGCAGAAGGCTTCGCCGTGGCGTACATCTCGGCAGCTTGGTGGATCAGCGCGGGCTCGACACCCGTGATGTCCTGTACGGATTCGGGAGTGTAGTTCTTGATGGTCTCCCACCACTCGTCAAAGCCGTTCGTGTGCTCGGCGACGAATTCCTTGTCGTAGAGGCCATCGTTGACCAGACAGTTGGCAAAGGCGTTGAGGAACGCAACATTGCAACCGTTCTTGATCGGAAGGTAGAGATCGGCGATACGCGCGGTTTCGATATGGCGCGGATCGGCGACGATGATCTTGCAACCCTTTTCTTTGGCTCGCACGATACGCCTTGCGACGATGGGGTGCGAATCGGCAGGGTTATAGCCGAAGAGGAAAATGCAGCCCGCATCCTCCATACCGGGGATGGAGCATGACATGCAACCTGAACCAACCGTGTCCATCAGACCGAGGACAGTAGGGCCGGGTCAAGTACGGGCGCAGTTGTCCACGCTATGGGTGCCGATGCACGCACGCGTAAACTTCTGCATGACGTAGTTCGCCTCATTGCCGCCGCCTCGCGAAGAGCCGGTGGTCATGACAGCGTTAGGACCATATTCGTCAATTATGGCCTGCATCTTAGATGCGGTGAAATCCAGTGCCTCGTCCCAGCTTACGCGCTCAAGATCCGCGCCCTTGGTGCGGCGGATCATCGGGTGCAGTACGCGAGGAGTCAAGATCTTGGTGTCGTTGATGAAGTCGTAGCCGCTCATGCCCTTAAGGCACAGCTCGCCCTGATTGGTGATGCCGTTGAGCGGTTCGGTACCCACGACCTGGCCGTTTTGGACCAGGAGGTTAAACTGGCAACCGGCGCCGCAGTACGGGCAGATCACTTTATGCTTCTCCATGACACCCTCCTTCCTTTCTCTGCTACCGATTAATCGGTACGTATTTGACAATCATTGGGCCTGTCGCCCGACGCTTACGCCTCGTTTTCGATGGTGGCGCGGGCACGCTCGGCAGTCAGCTCCGCCAGGCGCTCCTCGTCTACCAGGGTGAGGCCCTTGGTCGGGCACGCCTCGGCACACGCCGGACCGCCGGGACGGTCCACGCACAGGTCGCACTTGAGCACGAAGCTCTTGGTCTGCGAACCCACGCGCACGTCGCCCATCAAGACGGGGACCTGCGTGGTCGCCACGCTCACGGCGCCAAAGGGGCAGGCCATGACGCAGCTCTTGCAGCCGATGCAGTTGTCCTCGTTAACACCGATGCGATGGTTCTTTGGATCAAAGAACAAGGCACCCGTGGGGCAGGCCTTGGCGCACGGGGCATCCTCGCAGTGATGGCAAGCCACCGGTGCGGAGATCTCGTACGTACGCGTCACGCGCAGGCGCGGCGCGGCGATGTTACCGGGGATGTCGTGCGCCTCGATGCACGCCGCCATACAGGTTTGGCATCCAATGCAGCGTGAAGAATCAGCCACGACTCGTTTATTGCCCATGTTGTTCACTCCCTCCTGAATCCCATGCCGGAGAGACCCTGTCGACGTTGTCCCAAGCCGCCCGTGGCCTGGCATCGACGTATCGAGCGCATGCGGCGAAACAGGCACTTCGATAGAATTCCTCCAACGATATACAGGTTAAATATACGCAGTTGCAGGGGGCAAACTTGAGCATAGGCCCTGCAATACGGGTGTATTGCAGGGGTTTTGGCAGGTTGGAATTATTCTCTAGAAGCTATAAAGGTGAGTGTATTACATGCGTACATCCAGGGGAGATTTCACGCTCATTTCTGAAGGATGTAGTACGTTTGTAATATCGTTTACACTCAATTACTCTAGTGCAATAAAGTAGTAATTGTAAGATTGGCTATTATTAGCCGATGCTGTATTTGACTATTCAAATTGCACGCTCATTAAGGGAGGCCAGTGATGTCATCGACTCAAAAACGAGCCATCCTGCAGGTGCGCATTCGCGAGGAAGATAAGCAGCATGCCGAGCGTCTCTACGACGCCATGGGCACATCGCTCGCCGAGGCTGTCCGTCTATTTGTCGCGCAAAGCATTTTGATGCGCAAGCTTCCCTTTCAGCCGGTCGCCGTGCGCTCAAAGGACGGCACCGCCGCCTATGGATCGCTCAAAGCATATGGGGACCCCAATCGCCGCTCCGAGGAGCGCAATGCCTGGATTGAGTACCTTGCTACAGAAAGCGACGATTCGATTTTGGGTCCCGAGGAAGTAGATATCCATGAGTAGCACCATCATCGACGAGACCGTCATCCTACGCTACCTGCTTGACGACGACGAAGTTCTGTCACCGCGCGCCGCCAAGGTCATCGCCACGCGCACTGCTCGTGTCTACCCCGAAATCATCACGCGCGTCGTGGTCACGCTGCGCGACGTCTATAAGGTTCCCCGCGTTGAGATTGCTGCGGCCATGAAAAGGCTGCTCGATGACGTCATGGTCGACGAGCCCACCGTTGTCGCCCTTGCCGTCAAACTCTTTGGCAAGACCCATATGGACTTTTCCGACTGCCTCCTCGCAGCCCGAACCGCCATCTACAACGATGATGTCGTGAGCTTTGGCAAGCCCATCATCCAAGGCATGATCGATTACCGCCGCAAGCGCCAAACCGCCACCGACGCCCGCGGCCACGCCGCCGAAGCCCGCAGCCGAAGCACCGACTCCACCATCGACAAGCTCCGCCACCAATCCCGCCACTAACCCCATCCCCTCCTAAGTTGCGGTGAAATACGGACTGATTTATGCCTTTAAAGGCCTCAACAGTCCGTATTTCACCGCAACTTATTGAAGGTGGACCGCGAACGATTTCGCTATCGGGATTCGGCGTAGGGTTTTGTTGTCGGAATGCCGCAACCGCGCATCATAGTGCCAAACTCTTCGACATCATATGTGTCCGAGAGTTTGAAATGAATGACGTTATGACCCATGGCGCGCAAGTTCGCATCGCGCAATAAGGCGGCTCGATAGGTTTTTGCCGCAGCATGTTCCAAATCTTTTTGAGTTTCGTCCTCAAACTTACCCAAACCATGAAGCTCTGCCAACATCCATGACCCATCTGGCATCTGCCAACCATAATCTGCCAGATAATAGCCGGCGCTTCCTGGCCGAGCAATCTCAACCTGAAGCTCAGGCGCAGCGACGCCAGCAAGGATCATTGCCGCTCGCGCCTCGGACTCTCCCCCGTTATCAGACCTTCCGTCCATATACTCGAACACGCCAAACGCACGGGAGATGCCATGCAAACCGCGGCAATTGGCCTGCGCATACGCACGCAGCTCCTCGCGGTCGACATCATACTCGCGAGCCAATCCATCGACGTAGCCAAGCGCATACCGAAATGCACTCGTGCGGGCAATATCGACCACCGTCCGATAGGGGTCTGTCAGCGTAAACGGGCCGAGCCGCCATACCTCACCCGGGCGCCATCGACGATACTCAACGAACTCATATGTATCGCGCCTGGTAGATCTCGGCAACAACATCTGAACGGCATTAAGCAGCGAGCAAGCGGAGCCGATACCGTACAGCAGTGCCGCCGTTGAACCGCAGAAAATAGCATCCGGCTCGACGGCCGCAATAGCAGATGCAAGCTGGAAAATGCGGGCTTCCACGTCAAGGTGGTTCCAATAAACAGGATCGGCGTACACATGGTTATAGAGTCGAATTAAAAGCTCTCCTTGCATAAGCTCACGCGCGCGCCGCTCATCCCAAGGATCAATCGTTATCAATAGCTGCTCGTCATGATGAATCCCGAGAGCGGAAAACAGCATCTTGGCATATGACTTCGGAAAATGTTTAGCCTTATTGGACATGACCCGCCCCATAACCGTCAAGAACGAGTGGACGCCTTTACGCTATCGCAGAACGGCATTTAAATACCTTGCCAAAAGCTGACCAAAAGCTTGACGTCGCAGGTCAGGGCTTCAGAAAATATTTCCACTCTCGGTAGACGGTCACTACGACCCTCCCAACGGCATCAAAATCCCACCTTACAAATAGTTGCGGTGAAATACGGACTACATAGGCCAAATAAGCCAAAAAACAGTCCGTATTTCACCGCAACTTAGGAGGGAATACGAGGTCCCCGGCATGTATATGAAAATGGCTCTGGTCCCAAAAGGAATCAGAGCCATTCATCTATCTTGTGGAGCGGGCGACGGGAATCGAACCCGCGTCATCAGCTTGGAAGGCTGGGGTTCTACCATTGAACTACGCCCGCAAGATATGGTCGGGACGACAGGATTTGAACCTGCGACATCCTGCTCCCAAAGCAGGCGCGCTACCAAACTGCGCCACGTCCCGAAGGTGTTGAGCAGCTAAGGTCTAAACCTTGCGTGTCCCAAAGCGAAGGAAATTATAGGGGAGACTCCCCGCCTGTGCAAGCATTGATGCCTTAGCTCCTCGAATGTGCGACAAAACGACTATGGAGCAGACCGATCACAAAGGCAACCACGGCAACCGGTGCCCACGCAGCACCGATATCCGCCAGCGGCAGCACATCAAACGGCAGCCACGCGCCCGCAAAGAACGCATCGCGGACCGAGGTGATCACGCTCTGGACCGCGACAACGCCGCCGACCCAGACCCACACCTGCGGATGCGCGTCGCAAAAACCGTGCACCAGGCCCATCAGCACCAGCACGATGGCGACGGGGTACAGGGCGTTGAGCATGGGCACCGAGAACATGAGGATCACGTCGAGGCCCACGTTGGAGAGCACGCACGAAAACGCCGCGAACACAAAGGCGAGCACCGCAAAGGGACGGCGCATGGCCTCCTCGGAAGCCCCCGCTCCCCCTTTAACCACATACGTCTCGCAGAAGTAACGAGAACAGCAGCTGATGAGGCCGATGCACACATTCATGCAGGCGAGGAAAAAGATCGCAAAGACCACGACCGTGCCGGCAAGGCCAAAGTGCAAAGACGCCGAACGGGCGAGGATGGCGGCACCATTGGTGGCATCGGGCATCACGGTGCCGAGCTGCATACCGGCAAGGCCCAAGCCGCAGTAGATGATGGCCATGAGCACGCCGGCAATCACACCGGAACGCGAAATCTCAAAGGCCACGCGCTTGTCATCGGTAACACCCAGCTCATGGATAGTCTCGGCGATGATGATGCCAAAGGCGAGCGACGCAAGCAGGTCCATGGTCTGGTAGCCGGTCAAAAAGCCCTGCACGGCAGCACCGGCATTGTAGGGGGCCTGCGGCGCGGCAGCGGGACCCAACGGCGAGACCACGGCGGCACCCACGACCAGCACGATGAGCGCGATAAGCGCGGGGCCCGTAATGCGGCCGAGCACGCGCGTGATGACGCCCGGACGCAGCGTGAGCGCAAACGCGACGACAAAGAAGCCAACGGCAAACACCAGGCGAGCCGTGCCGAGCGAGACGCCCTCCGGCAGCAGCGGCACCAGCATCTCGAAGGCCGTAGAGCTTGTGCGCGGAATGGCCAGGCACGGACCGATGGCCAGGTAGACCGCCGCAACGAAGAATTCGCCAAACCTAGGATGTACGCGCCCGGCAAGCTCGCGCGCCGTTCCGGCAAGCGCCACGGCGATAAAGCCCATGACGGGCAGGCCGATGGCGGCAATCAGAAAGCCGAGCATGGCGACAGGCGTGGCAGAACCTGCCTGCAGCGCCAGCAGCGGCGGGATAATGAGGGTGCCGGCGCCAAAGAGCATCGAGAACAGGGCGATGCCGACGGTGACGACATGGTCGGAGCGCAGACCGCGCGGGGCGGATGAAGCCATGGGTCCACCTTTCGGGTCGAAGCAAAAACGGGACGGGCAAAAACACCCGTCCCGCAAGTATATACGCTCTAGCAGCTTTAGCAGGCTAAATCGCACAGAGCATCGACAGCCGTGTCGACTTCTTCGGTCGTGTTGAAATACCCAAACGAGAAGCGAACGACACCCTGGCGCTCGGTCCCGAGCGCGCGGTGCATGAGCGGAGCGCAATGGGCGCCGGGGCGCGTCGCAATCCCCCACCCTTGCATGAGCGCGTCCGAGATCTCGGCAGAGTCGATATCGCCCACATTGAGTGACACGATCGCCGAGCGTGTCGGCTGGTCAAAGGCGCCGTAAAGCTTGATCTCCAGGATTTCGCGCACGCCAGCGAGAAAGCGATCCGCCAGTGCTCGCTCGTGTGCTGCGATCGCCTCGACCCCGCCTTGTGCCTCGATAAAGTCGAGGCCGGCAGAAAGGCCCGCTATGCCGTGACCGTTGAGCGTGCCCGCCTCGAGACGCGTGGGCCACTCAAGCGGCTGCAGCGCATCGAAGCTGTGCACGCCCGTGCCGCCCATGGCCCACGGAACCACGTCAATGCCCTCCGCCACGGCCAGGCCGCCGGTCCCCTGCGGACCCATGAGTCCCTTGTGGCCGGTAAAGCACACAACATCCAGCCCCATGGCCTGCATATCGATACGCGCCGTGCCGGCAGACTGCGAGGCATCGACGATCACCAGCGCACCGGCCGCATGGGCCATGGCCGCTACGCGCGCAATGTCGACCGCGTTGCCGGTCACATTGGAGGCGTGCGTCACCACCACGGCACGCGTACCGGGCGTGACCAGACGCTCGAGCTCATCGTAGTCGAGCGCGCCGTTCGCGTCGCAGCCCGCATGCTCAACGGTCACGCCCCGCTCTACCGTCAGGCGGTTGAGCGGACGCAGCACGGAGTTGTGCTCGAGTACCGTCGTGACCACGCGGTCGCCGGGGCGCACTACGCCATTGATGGCGGTGTTGAGCGCCGCCGTGGAGTTGGGCGTAAAGCACACATGGTCCGCCCTCGGGCAACCCAAAAGGCGCGCGAGCTTGGCACGGCAGCCATGAATCGTACGAGCGGCATCGAGGGCACCCGACGTGGCGCCGCGCCCGGCATTGCCAAGCGAGCACATCGCCTGCGTCACGGCATCGATGACCGTCTGCGGCTTGTGCATGGTCGTCGCAGCGTTATCCAGATAGATCATCGCACGACCTCCCACATATCGATCACGGTATAGCCCTCGGTGGGAACACCCGCCTCGGCGAGTTCACCGCGCAGCAGTTCCTCATCGGCAGGCAACGCCTTCCACGCCAGACCGCAGCCGGCAGCGACCTCCCCGGGCACGGGAATCGTTCGCCCGGGAAGGCCGCGCTCAATGCACAGGGACTCGCAGCCCATGGCGGCCGCCGTGGTGGGAAACGTGATGACAAGCGCCGGGCGCTTCTCCCTCATGGCAACTCCAACCAATACGCTACGGGCGCACGACGCGCACGGCCTGCTCCATCTTCTCCACGATCACGTACATGTTGGTGACCTCGCCCACCGCAAGCTGGTCTTTAATGCCATAGTGGTCGAGGCAGGTACCGCAGGTGAGAATCTCGACACCCTGCTCCGCCAGGCCCTTCAGGTCATCGAGCACCGGCGAGCCCTCGACGGTGAGCTTGGCGCCGCCGTTGTAGAACAACATGGTCGCAGGCAGCTCCTCCTGCTGCGTCACGGCAAAGATAAACGCCTTCATGAGCTTGTGGCCCAGCTCGTCGTCGCCACGGCCCATGCAATCGGTGTAGACGGAAATGACGAGTTTGCCCTTGCCGGCGCTGGCATCACAGAAGGCAGCGCCATCCTGCTCGGGATCGGCCACGGCAACGGCGCCAGAGGTCGCCACGGTCACGTGCCACTCGGCGTCAGAAACCTTCTCGACCGAGGCCGTGCAGCCCTTCTCCTGCGCCATCTTGGAGATGTTCTTGACGGCGGTCTCGTTATCGACCGAGGTCACGACGGCGCCCTCGCCATCGAGCTGCTTCAGGGCTTTGAGCGTCTTGACGACGGGCAGCGGGCAGGCATCGCCCATGGCATTGACTTCAATCTTGGTAGACATAGCAAATTCCTTTCTAAAGGGACCGCCCAGAACATCAGACGGTCGCATAATCGTTTTTCCTTAATGCACAACGCGAACGGCAGGACCACCCGGCACCGCCTCGCACACGCGACCGACGACGGCGGCGATACGTCCTTCGGCATGCAGACGACGCGAAAGCTCATCCACATCGGCAGCAGGCGCCGCGATAAGCAGGCCGCCCGAGGTCTGCGGATCGTACAGCGCATCCAACATGCCTGGCTCAAGGTCCTCGTCGGCCATCACGCGCGGGCCAAAGAAGTCCTGGTTGCGGTAGGAGCCCGCAGGGATAATGCCAAGGCGCGCCATGTCGAGCACCTGGTCAAAGAGCGGCACCGCACCCGACGCAAGCTCAACCTGCACGCCCGAGCCCTCGGCCATCTCGCATGCATGCCCGATCAGGCCAAAGCCCGTGACGTCGGTGCAGCCGTGAAGCTCGAGTCCCTCGGCCAGGCGAATCGGCGCCTCGTTGAGGGTGCGCATCGAGTCAAACATCCGGCTGGCCTCGTCCCGCTCGATGAGCTCGCCCTTAATGGCCGTGGTGATAATGCCCGAGCCGATCGCCTTGGTCAGCAGTAACGCATCGCCCACGCGCGCGCCGCTGTTGGCGAGCATGCGGTCGAGCGTGACAAACCCACTCACAGACAGGCCGTACTTGGGCTCGTCGTCGTTGATGGTGTGACCGCCCGCGATGGAGCAACCCGCCTCGACGCACTTGTCGGCGCCGCCCGCCAGAATCTGACCTGCGACCTCGATGCCCAGGCAACTGGGAATGCACAGCAAGTTCATGGCATGGCTCGGCCGCCCGCCCATGGCGTAGATGTCCGACAGCGAGTTGGCCGCGGCGATCTGGCCAAACAGGAACGGGTCGTCGACCATCGGCGGAAAGAAGTCGATGGACTGCACGAGCCCCAGGTTCTCCCCTACGCGGAAGACGCTCGCATCGTCGGAGGTATCGAACCCCACGAGCAAGTTGTCATTATGCACATTGGGTAGATCGCCCAGGACCTGGGCGAGGGCTCCGGGAGCCAACTTAGCGGCTCAACCGCTCGCGGCGGTCATAGACGTGAGCCTCATGGTGTCCTTAGCCATACGAACCCCCTTCCAACAAATCAACTTTAAGTATACGCGCCAGGCACGCTTCCCAAGAGACCGCCGACGGCTCGAACGTCGAAGGCGGAGCCGCAAGCGCCCGCGCGATAGCATCTGCCAGTGCGCGCTCAAACAACGGAAGGTCGGCCGCCACGGGCGTGTCGACATCCGTCATACGCGGCGACGCCACCCACGTCACGGGAGCACCGGGAAGCATCGCCTCCATCCAGGGACGAACGCCGGGCAAATCGGTCGCCACAACTTTGCAGCCGCACGCGAGGGCCTCGATCGTCACGAGCGGCAGACCCTCGTAAAACGAAGGCAGCACAAAGACGTTGGAACTGCGGTAGGCACGCACGAGTCCATCGCTATCCAAGCGCCCCGCCAGCGTCACCGGCACATCCGAGGCCGCGGCCAAGCGCTCGATACGCGCGTACTCGGCATCGTCCCCGCGGCCGCCCACAAGCACCAAGCCAGATGGCCGGACGTCATCGTCAATCGGCAATGACACGGCTCGAACCAGCGACTCGACGCCCTTTTTAAAGCAAATCTTGCCCACGTACGCAAGCGATCCCGACTGCCTCGCCACGCTTGCGTCGCGGCAGAAGACGCGACGGTCGTAGCCCGTCCCAATCACGTGGATGCGATCGGCATCGACGCCGCACACCAGGCCAATCTGCTCAGCCTGCTCAGCATGGAGCGCAAAGACGGCATCGAGCCGACGAACCGCACTTACGATGCGATCGCGCTCGAGCGCATGCGAACGCAGTTGGCGCAGGTCGGTCGAATGACACACGGCAACAACCGGCACGCCTCGGACGCACTCGCGCGCCAATGCGGTCACCAGATACAGGTGATGGCAGAGCACCAGATCGGGCCGAAACACAGCCACCGCCCGATCGATTGCAGCAGCAAATGCCCACTCAAATGCCTTGAGCATCGAAGGCGTCAGGTCACGATAGCGTGTAGAGGGATAGGGCATGACATCGGACATACCGCAGATGGGAAACGACAGCTCGGGCGACTCGAACGGTACGGCAAACACGGCAGTACGCCGGTCCAGCTCGCCTTGGGTATCACCCGGTGCCGCGCCGCAAAGCACGGCGGCGCGATGCCCCGTCTCGATCTGTTCGCGCACGAGCGCGGCAAGGTAGGTGCCGCTGCCGGTGCTATCTGGTTTTTGTGCCGAGATATTGAGGATGCGCATGTCGCGGTACACCCCTAGGCCAAGGCGGCGGCGCGGACAGCCGCGCCGATGGCGCCGGCAAAGCGAGCCTGGGGCGAGGTGGTCACCGGCGACCCCAGCAGCTCGCCCAACCGCTCCACCACGAAGGCGTTCTCGCACAGACCGCCGGTCAGATAGTACGGAGTGCCCGCCGCCTGCCCGGCCATGGTCGCCACGCGCGAGACCACGCTGTCGATCACGCCACGCGCAATGTTCTCGCGCGGCTCACCGCGACCGATCAAGCTGATGACCTCGCTTTCGGCAAACACCGTGCACATGCTGGATATCTTGGTGGGCTCGCCGGAACGCGCCAGGTCGGCCATCTGCTGCTGGGAAATGCCCAGGCGGTCGGCCATGATCTCCAGAAAGCGCCCCGTGCCGGCGGCGCACTTGTCGTTCATGGCAAACTTGGCCACGCGTCCACTTTTAAGCTGAATGACCTTGGTGTCCTGGCCGCCCACGTCAATCACCGTACCGTGATCGCCAAACAAGCGCACGGCACCGGTACCGTGGCAGGTAATCTCGGTCACGACCTTGTGCGCATAGGGCACGGCGACACGGCCGTAGCCAGTCGCGACCACGCGAACATCGTCGCCCGTCACGTCATAGCCGGCCGCACCGAGCTCACCGCGCAGGCGCTCGGCCGCATCGACCGACGAATACCCCGTCGGCATGACGCAGGTCCACGCAATGGCGCCGTCCGTCTCCACCACTGCAGCCTTCGCGGCCGTCGAGCCTATGTCGATACCAATGCCAACCACGGCACCCTCCCTCACATGTGACAAAGGGACAGTCCTTTTGTCACATTCGCGTTATCTACAGAGTCTCGATAAAGGCGGCGATGCGGGTCTCGATCTGGCCCATGTCACCGTTGCTGTAGTCGGTCTCGATCTTCATATACGGAATACCCGCACCCTCGACAGCTTCCTGCATGCGCGCACTCTCCACGTTAAAGGTGTGGCAGGCCTGTAGCACGCTCTCTACCACGCCATCGACATGATACTTCTCGCACATGGCAAGCGTGTTCCCCATGCGGCTGTCGTTGGGCGTCATGACCGAGCAGTTGATGTCCAGGTAGCGGTCGGCGATGGCGCGCAGGATGTCGGGAGCCTCCGGGTCGATCATCATGGCCGCCGTGCGCTCGCCCGAGCAGTCGTCCATGCACACGACCACACCGCCGTTGGACTCGATGGTGCGGCCGATCTTGTTGATCACGCCGCCCACCGGGCAGCCAGTGATCAGAATGCGCTTGGCATCCGCCGCAATCGGGCGCTCGCCAGCCTCGTAGGACTCACGCAGCTTGGCGACCTTTTGCTCCAGCTGCTGCGTATAGGCCTCGATATCAAAGCTGAACGTACCGGCGAACATGGTGCTCATCAGGTCGACGCCGCTCATGGCCGCCGGCTGGTTGGCCTGCAGCGTGAACATCTCGAGCTGGGCCGCACGCAAGCGATTGCGACGACGGACAGCGGCGCGCAGGTCGTCATCGGTAATCGTAATGCCGTAGAAGCCCTCGAGCTCCTCCTTGAGCAGGCGGCACTCCTCGTACCAGCCTTCACGCTCGTAGGCGCGATCGCGACCCTGCGGAAGATGCAGAATGTACGTGCGCTTGAGCTCGTTGAGGAGCTCGTACATCTTCTTCTTACCGTCGCAGGTGGTCTCGCCGATGATCATGTCGCTAAAGTACGTAAACGGGCACTTTTGCGAGTAGGCAAAGCCGTACGTCGACTTGATGAGCGGGCAGAGGTTTGCCGGCAGCACCTTCTCGGCCTCGGGGATCACCTCATCGGACGTACCGCACAGCGCCACGCTCGCAGCCCCCGCGGCATCGATAATCTCGAGCGGCGTGTAGCTGCACAGAAAACCGATCAGGCGATTGCCCGCCTGTTTGTAATCCTTGACGCGAATAAACGACGCCTTGCGCTGCTCGTTGAACTCCTCAAACGTGGACGGCAACGGCTGTTCAATATTTTCCGGCATATAACTCCTTAACAAACCTTTTAACCGACCAAGGAAAAGGCTTTCCCAGGTGCCCGAGGTTGCCGTGAAAGAGGAGCGCAGCGTACTTTGGTACGCAAGCGACGGTTTGAACGGCAAGATCGGGTGCCTGGGAAAGCCGCCGGGACGG
>URUC01000041.1 GCA_900550965.1 uncultured Collinsella sp.
ACTCATATGGTCGCGATCTGTTTGGCAAGCCGCGTTTTGCCGATCTGCTGCGTGCCGTGGGCGATACGGGCGTGGAGCGCATCTTCTTTACGTCTTCGCATCCCAAGGACCTGTTGCCCGAGACCATCGACGCCATGGCCGAGACGCCTGCCGTTATGCCGCAGCTGCACTTGGCCGTCCAGTCCGGTTCGACGCGGATCCTCAAAGAGATGAATCGCCGTTATACACGCGAGGACTATCTGGGCCTTGTCGATCGCATTCGCAACCGCATGCCCGATATCGCGCTCTCGACCGACATTATCGTTGGCTTCCCGGGCGAGACTGAAGAAGACTTTGAGCAGACGCTCTCGCTTGCCGAGACGGTCCGCTATGCTCAGGCCTATACCTTCATCTATTCCAAGCGTGCCGGTACCCCGGCCGCCGAGATTGACGATCCTACGCCGCATGAGGTTATTCTCGAGCGTTTCAATCGCCTGGTTAAGGTTATCGAGACCACGGCACACGAGTATAACCAGGGTGAGCTTCATACTGTGGTTCCGGCGCTCATTGAGGGCACGAGTAAAAAGAACGACGCGGTCCTGCTGGGCAAGAGTCCCAAGAATCAGACCGTGCATGCGCCTATCCCCGAGGGTTACAGCATCGATCAGCTTGTTGGCAAGATCGTTGATGTTGACGTTGACGTTGCCAAGACCTGGTATTTGTCCGGCTCCGTTGTGGGCGAGCCGCGCTAATGGTTTCTCCCGGGTCAGGTCTTTCCGCCGTTGCGATCGTCGGTCCGACGGCGGTTGGTAAGAGTGATGTTGCCGACCGTTTGGCAGCTCGTCTTTCGTCCGAAGTGCTGTCGTGCGATGCGATGCAAATCTATCGCGGCATGGACATCGGTACCGCAAAGATGTCGCCCGATGAGTGTACGGCGCCGCTGCGTCTCGTAGACATTGTAGAGCCGGGTGTGGCATATTCTGCTGCGCTTTATCAGGTTGACGCTCGCGCGCATGTTGAACGTCTCCTTGGTTCGGGTTGCCTGCCGGTTTTTTGCGGAGGTACGGGGCTGTATCTCAAGGCTGCCCTTGATGAGATGGACTTTCCCTCGGGTGAACTTGAGGACGATCGCCGTGCGGGCTATCAGGAGCTTGCCGAGCGTATTGGCGAGGAAGAACTGCATGCTCTGCTTGCCGAGCGCGATCCTGAATCGGCTGCTGTTATTCATCCCCATAACGTGCGCCGTGTGATTCGTGCGCTCGAGATGCATGATGATGGTATCTCCTATGCACAGCAAAAAAGTCAGTTTAGTGTTCCGCGCGAGCATTATCATGCCCTATGGTTTGGTTTGACGCGTAATCGCGAGGTGCTCTACGAGCGCATTAACCAGCGCGTCGATCTGATGTTTGAGCAGGGTCTTGTCGATGAGGTCCGCGGTCTTATGGGCCAGGGGCTGGGAGATGCCCTGACGTCGATGCAGGCAATTGGCTATAAAGAGATCATTGATGCTTTCAATGGCGTGATGAGCATGGATGAGGCTCGCGAACTCATTAAGATGCGTTCGCGTCGTTATGCCAAGCGTCAGCTTTCGTGGTTTAAGCGCGATGACCGTATCTTGTGGTTTGATATGGATGAATGTACGATCGATGAGGTCGTTGAAGATATCCTGCATCGTATTGAGGCTGTCTAATGGCCCGTTTCCCCCTTGTTCCCACGGCACCCGAGCCCGAGCGTGCCATTTTAGTTGGTGTTGAGTGGCGCGACAATGCATGGCCACTCGATCGATCGCTCGATGAGCTGGAGCGCCTTGCCTATACGGCTGGTGCCCAGTGCGTGGCTCGCTTGTCTCAGCGTTTGGTAAAGCCGTATCCCAAATCGTTTATCGGCTCCGGTAAGGTTGAGGAGCTTTGCGGGCTCGTGCATCGTATGGATGTCGATGTTGTTATCTTCGACGACGATTTATCGCCCTCGCAGCAGTCCTATTTGGAGAAAGCCGTAGGCGAGCCGGTAAAGATTATCGATCGTACAGCACTGATCCTGGATATCTTTGGCCTGCATGCTCAGACGCGTGAGGGACGCCTACAGGTACAGCTGGCACAGCTTCAATATCTGTTGCCTCGTCTGCGCGGCATGTGGAGCCATCTTGCCAAGGAGCAGACGCGCGGCGGCATCGGCTCACGTTTTGGTCAGGGCGAAAGTCAACTCGAGGTCGACCGTCGCCTCATTCGTAATAAGATCGCTGCGCTTCGTCGTGAGCTCAAGCAGGTTGAACAGCGTCGCGATGTTCAATCCAAGAGCCGCATTGAGTCACCGGCGTTTCGCGTCGCGTTAGCCGGTTATACCAATGCCGGTAAATCGACGTTGCTCAATCGTCTGACCGGCTCTACGGTACTTTCGCAGGACAAACTGTTTGCTACGCTCGACCCTACGACGCGTTCGTATCGCCTGCCCGGCGGTCGCGGCATGACGATTACCGATACCGTCGGCTTTATTCAAAAGCTGCCGCATGGTCTGGTCGATGCCTTTAAATCGACGCTGTCCGAGGTTTTGGGTGCCGATCTAATTCTCAAAGTCGTAGATGCGTCTGACGAGGATTATGAGCGGCAGCTGGAGGCTGTCGACCGCGTGCTTGATGAGATCGGCGCCGGAGAGCGTTTAACGCTGACCGTATTCAATAAAATCGATCTTCTCGACAGCGTTGATCGATTGAGTTTCCGTCGTCGCCATCCCGAGGCCGTTCTGTTCTCGGCCCAGACGGGTGAGGGACTCGACGATCTCGTCGACCGGATTGCTCGCGAGGCAGCTGCCACCGATGTGTTGCTCTCCGCTGATATTCCGTATCGCGAGGGCGCTCTCATCACGCTGGTGCATGAGCAGGGAACTCTTCTGCATGAGGAATATCTCGAGGACGGTGTTCGCATTGTGGCGAAGTTGCCGGCTCGTATTGCACCGCGGCTCGAGCATTATCGCACCGAGTAGACGAGCTCCAAAATGCCCAGAATGATGGGCTGATGCAGCAGATAAAAGGGGAGTGCGTGACGTCCAAGGCTGGCGAGCACCGGCAGGGGGTTGGCGTAGGCCCAGCTAGGGACGGTCTTATTGATTCCCTGCGCTATTTTTGCGGCGAAGTATCCTGAAAGATACATAAAGATAAACGGGATGATGGGGTAGTAATCACCTGAGACAAACCCAGGGCTCGGAAATCCCAGCCACGCCAGGTAGGGGACAGGGTAGGTCGTTTTGGGGATGCTCCAGGTGAGGGCGAACAACACAAGGCATAGGGGCATGACCCATCTCGCCGATATCTTCTTAAGGACGGGATCGGTCAACGCCACGATGCCGGTACATGCGGCCATGCAGTAGATGATGCCAAAATTAACCGAATCGTCGACTGAGACAAGTGTTGTTGCCAACCAGACGACGAGTGCTGCTAAGGCGTATTTGGCGGCACGTTTGATATTGTTGCGCGAAAGGGTGCACATCGACCCGCGATAAACAAAAATACCCAGCTGATGCTGGCGCGCCAGATGTCTTGAAAGACTGACTGGGTAAACCAAGGCATATCCCAGCCGTACAGGTAGGCGAAATCATAGCAAGCGTGAAAACCTGCCATTGAAATCATCGTAAACCCGCGGACGGTATCAAAGATGGTGATGCGCTTTTGCATTACGAGAACCGGCGCATCAAGCCGACGACTTTGCCCAAGATAACGGGATTCGTTGCATAGATAGGCTCCATGGTGTCATTCTCGGGCTGCAGGCGTACGCGTCCCTGCTCCTTGTAGAACGTCTTGACGGTCGCTGAACCATCAATCATGGCCACGACAATTTCGCCGTTCATGGCGCTCTTTTGTTCACGGACGATGATGTAATCGCCATTGAAGATGCCGACATTGATCATTGAGCTCCCATGTACCTCAAGGATAAAGGAACCCTGATCGGTGGCGATTTCGGTCGGGATAGTAAAAGTGTCTTCGATATTCTGTTCGGCCAGAATGGGAATCCCAGCCGCGACGCGACCAACGAGCGGTAGCGAGACCGTCCCGCGAGGTGCGGAGGGCTCGTCAGATTTAGAAATTGAGACAGAGGAACCGTCCTCGTTAAAGAGTTCCAGGGCGCGCGGTTTGGTGGCATCGCGCTTGAGTAGTCCGCGCGCCTCCAGGGCAGATAGATGGGCGTGCACGGTGCTGGGGGAGGAAAGGCCCACGGCAGAAGCCATCTCGCGCACGCTGGGCGGATAACCCTTCTCCTGCTGATATTCCTTGATGAAGTCGTAAATTTGCTGCTGACGCTTGGTAATTTTGCGAGCCATCAGGGCATCCTCTCTACCCATGTCAAACAAATGTTCGAATTTTGCTTGACAGGAACAACTGTTCGAAGATAATAATAACCGAACATTCGTTCTCGCGCTAGACATTTTTGTCCGCGCGGCTTGATAAAACTGTTCTCAGCAAAACACGCGAGAGGAGAACATGATGAACGCAACGAATATGGTCCAGGGAAACCTCGCCCTTAAGCTTGAGACGCCTGCAGAACCCACTTTTACGGTTGTTCAGGGTGGCCGCTCCGGCTTTCAGCCTTTGACTGTAAAGCCTTCTCGCAATCAGCAGACTGTAGCCGCGCCTGCCCGCGTTTCCCTGAAGGTTTCGACGATTGTCGCCGTTGCCGTTGCGCTTACGCTCTTCTTTGTCCTCGCTACGTCTGTCTTTAGCGCTCGTCACGCTGCGTATGCCGAGTCCGTTTCCAATGTAACCTACGAGACCGTTCGCGTTCAGCCTGGCGATTCTCTTTGGTCGCTCGCCGAGGAATATCCAATCGAAGGCCTTTCCACGCAAGAGACTTCCGACATGATCCGCAACGTCAATCATTTGGAGCATGGTTCGCTCGCCGCCGGTGCGCATCTTAAGGTTCCTGCTCGTTCGTAATCATTATCGCGCTGCGCATGGTACCCTTGTTATCGTTTAAGAGGAGGTACCATGCGCTGTCCCAAATGCGGCAAGGCACATACCCGCGTCGTTGATTCCCGTATGCAGGAGTCAAATAACACCATTAAGCGCCGTCGCGAATGTTGCTCGTGTAACTACCGCTTTACAACGTTCGAGCGATGTGAAGACCCAATTGAGGTCATTAAGTCGGACGGAACCAAGCAGCGGTTCGATCGCAATAAGCTGCTCGTCGGCTTGATGCGCGCCACCATCAAGCGTGATATCGACACTAAGAAGCTCAATGAGATTATCGACGACATCGAGGTCGAGCTGCGCTCTCGCACGCTTACGGCCGTCACGTCGCATGAGTTGGGTGATATGGTGCTCAAACGCTTGGCCAAGATCGACAAGGTGGCGTACATCCGCTTTGCCTCGGTCTACCGTGATTTCAAAGACGTCGATGAGTTTCTGCAAGAGCTCGACAAGCTAAGGTGATTCCATGTCCAACATTACCGTCAACATAAAGCGTCTCGACCCCACCGTCGAGCTTCCCAAATACGCCCATCCCACCGATGCCGGCTTGGATCTGCGTTCCAACGAGGATTGCGTCCTAAAGCCCTTCGAACGCCGTCTGGTCTCTACTGGGCTGGCCATCGCCCTGCCCGATGGCTACGCCGGCTTCGTCCAGCCCCGCAGTGGCTTGGCCATCAAGCAGGGCCTGTCTATAGTCAACACGCCGGGCCTCATCGACGCCCACTACCGAGGAGAACTTAAGGTCATCCTCATCAACCTAGACCCTACGAACAACATCCAAATCAACAAAGGCGACCGCATAGCCCAACTCGTCATCCAAGAAGTCCCCACGGTCAACCTCATAGAAGTAGAAGAACTAGACAAAACCGACCGAGGCAACGGAGGCTTCGGCTCCAGCGGCGTCGCCTAGGGGCGCTCGTATCCCTCCCGCCCGGGGCTTACCTATATCATTCCATGCTCAAACATTCTCGCGTCGCTTCGCTCGCTGCGAAACTGCGCGTGGAACGATATAGGTAAGCCCCGGGCGGGCGGCTACTCGCTTGAAACAATATTTACTTTTCTAGTAAGTCGATGCGATAAAGGGACGCCTCCTTTGTCGCATCGACTTACTGTATTTATATTTTCTGGTTCCCCTTTGCAGATTCTACTGGTGGGGAATCTGGTATAGCCGCTAGTACGTTAACGCAGCTTACCTGTGGGAGGCCCCTGTATATCGTCCCACGCGCAGTTTCGCAGCGTAGCGAGAATGTTTGAGCACGGGATGATATATAGGCCCCCACAGGCAAGCGGACAGTCCGACGCTAGCGGATATGCGCAGGTTTTTCGCCCCAGTAGAAGCGGCAGAAGGCTCTTTTGCGCTTTTGGGGTTTGCTTACGAGCTCCATGGTTGCGATGGCGATGTCCTCGGCTGCGCGGGGGCGGCGTAGCACTTCGCCATTGATGAGCAGTGCCTTGAGCGACTCCGGATGATCGTGGAGATGGCGCAACGTCACGATGAGTTCACGTGCGGTGGTGACATGCATGCTGGCGCCCATGCCGGTTAGCATCGTGGTGTTGGCCTTTTCCTGACCGTATGATTTGCCCAGCAGGATCATCGGCAGATGAGCGCACAGGCACTCGGTGACTGTGAGCCCGCCCGACTTGAGGATTGCCAGGTCGCAGCCGTGCATGAGGGCCGCCATGTCGTCCACGTAGTCCAGAACCGTGACGTTGTCGAGCTTCATGGCGTCGAAGAGCGTCTTGAGGCGGGTGGCGTATTCCTTATCCTTGCCCGGCAAAAAGACAAAATGCATGTCCTCAAAGCTGCGTAGGAAGGGGAGTGTGTGGTCCATCGCCGCGCGAAAGCGGACGTAAGGCTGAGGCAAGCTGGCACCTGCCATTACCAGCACGACGGTCTTGTCGATGGGGAGATTGAACTTGCTCAACTCATCTTCGCGTTTGTAATCTGAATCGAAACCGGCTCGGATGGGGATGCCCGTTATTCGAATCTTTGACTCGGGAACCTTGCGCGGGCGCAGCGTTTCGGCCATAAACTCGTTGGCCACACAGAATAGATCGGTGTCCTTGTGGGGCCACCATCCCTCGACTTCGTAGTCGGTCGGTACGCAGATGACCGGATAATCGATACCCGTAATTACGCGGGCGCCTACGGCAACATTGGCTGCCGTGATGTGCGTTGCGACCACGGCTATGGGCCTGCGGCTGCGGACATATTCGTTGAAGGCGGGGAACATAATACGCGACCATGCCGTGCCGCCACCCCAGAGAAGATGCCCCGTAAGCGTATATCGCCAGGTCAGGTCGTAAATGGGGCGCGTGGCTCCCGTAAAAGAAGCCGCGGTCTTATTGCCGTCGAATTTAATACGTCCAAAATCAAGGATATCGAGCACTTCAATCTCAACATCCTCGGGGATGCCATTGGTGCCGCGGATGAGGTCGAATGCCTGCGCAATCGCATTTGCGGCGGCTTTGTGGCCCGAGCCGACGGAGGCGTGCACGATGGTCACGAGAGGTTTTTGCTGGGCCAAGAGCGTGGTTTGCTCCGATTGGGGAGTGCTGTGCGTGAGCAGGGGAGCGTCGTCGCCCGTCTGCGTCTGATCCATCGATAACTCCCCTTCGACGTTGTAACACGGATTTATCATTGTAGTGCATGAGTGTCACGTTCACGTAAATTTGGGTATGAGCGCAAAGAACGTCAATCTTTCGACAGGAGGTCTCTTCATGACTACCCATCAGCCGATCGATGTTGCTATTATCGGTGGCGGCCCCGCGGGCTATGCTGCCGCCATTTACGCTGCGCGCTCCAACCTAACGACGACCGTGATTGAACAGGGCATGTCGGGAGGGCAGATCGCCACAACCAATGAGGTCGAGAACTATCCGGGCATTCCGCTCTTGAGTGGTGTCGAACTCGGCGAGCGTTTTCAGCAACATGCAGAGGGCCTGGGGGCTCAGGTTGCATGGAGCATGGTTACGGGTATCGATTACGATGCCGATACAGCGCTGTTTACGGTGCATCATGATATGGGCGATACGCTGGCCTCGAGTGTTATCGCTTGCATGGGTGCTACGCCGCGATCTGCTGGTTTTGTTGGCGAGGATACGTATCGCGGTCGCGGTGTTTCGTATTGCGCGACGTGCGATGGCATGTTCTTTCGCGGTAAACAGGTCTTTGTCATCGGTGGCGGCAATGCCGCCTGCGAGGAAGCCCTGTTCTTGTCAGAAATCGCCAGCAGTGTGACCATCGTGCTGCGCCGCGACCAGTTTCGTGCGCCTGATGGTGTTGTCCAGAAAGTACTCGCAAAAGACAATATTACAGTTAGGTACCAAACTAGTATTGTGGAGCTATCGGGCGAAGTCATGCCAACGACGATTATCTTTAAGGACAATGCATCCGGCGAGACTCATACCGAGTCATTTGAGCCCGGCTCGTTTGGCATCTTTGTCTTTACCGGAACGCAACCCCATACCGAGCTTGTTGAGCATCTAGTTGATTTGGCGCCTGATGGCGGCATTCTGACTGATGAATCCATGGCGACCCGCACGCCAGGTCTATTTGCCGCTGGCGACATCCGTTCCAAGCGTTTACGCCAAGTTGTGACCGCCGTTTCTGATGGAGCCATAGCGGCAACCAGCGCATACGCATTTCTCCGTGGATAAGTACGATAATATATCTTATGTAAGGTTGTTATCAATTTACTAATTGGCGGGACGAAGCATCAGTGCACTGTCCCGCCAATTTTCTTGCCGGCTATGTGGTATGCAAAACTAGATAACCTAGAATACAATATAGAAAATGAACGGAGGACCTTTATGAACCACGTTAAACACGTTATTCCGATGTCCGATTCGTCGGTCAGCATTAAGCCCGAGGATATTCAGCCCACGGTGCTGCCCGATGCATTCATTCAGTCCGATATCGTGCGTAAACTCAATACGTTGAGTCTGCCGCGCTATAACCAGTTGCCCAATGTGACGCTCTACCGCGACCAGGTCATTGAGTATGTTGCGCTGTGGATGGAGCCGCTGTCCATTTGCGTTGAGCAACCTGTCATTACGCCATCGATGATCAATAACTACGTGAAGGTCGGCCTGGTGCCTGCTCCGGTCAAAAAGCAATATGGCCGTGAGCAGATTGCCCGCCTGATCGCTATCTGCCTCTTTAAGCAGGTGCTACCTATTGCTGCGGTGCAGGCACTCTTTAACATTCAGCGTTTGAGCTACGATGCCCCGACGGCCTTCGATTATGTGGTCGATCAGCTCGAGGCATCGATTCGTTCGGCGTTTTCCGTCGAGCAGACGCCGGTTCCCGATACGGCGCATCAGGTAACGCGTGAGTCGCTGCTTGTGCGCAGTGCGGTTTCGTCCTTCGTTTCGAAGGCGTACCTAATGAGCTATCTCAAGTTCAACGGGTTTAATAGCTAGCCGACGTATAAAACGGGCGGGACAAAGAGCCATCTGTCACTTTGTCCCGCCCGTATTTTTGCTTGGTTGGACTTTATTGGCCCGAAGCCACGTCCATGCCGTAGCCGATGATGAGGCCGTGCATCTCGGCGTAATAGGAATCCAGGCCGTTGCAGGGCATGATGATAGTCTTGGAGCCTGGCCAGCGCTCCACAATGCGGCTGGCAAGTGCCTGGGCGCCTGCCTCATTCTCGACATGGTCGATGACGACCTCGCCGCCCGTAAAACCCTCGGCTTCCATGGTGTCGATGATCTTGTTGAACATCTTCTTTTCGCCACGCGTGTGTCCGACGAGTTCGATTTTACCGGCCTCACTCGCCGTGCCCAAAATGCGAATATTGAGCTTGTTGGCAATGACGCCGGCTGCCTTAGGGATACGTCCGGCTTTGGCCAGGTTTTCGTAATTGCACAAGCTGAAGAGGATTTTGCTGTTCTGCTCAAGGCTATTGAAGTATGCGCAAGCGTCCTCGAATGAGACATCCGGATTGCTTGCAAGATAGCGGTCGAACAGCAAGAAAATGAGGTCCATTTTGCCGCCAGCTGCGCGCGAATTGACTAGATGAATCTGCCGGTCGGGCTCCTCGGCAAGAACCATATCGCGAGCCGTGGCTGCTGCGTTGTAGCTGCCCGACACGCCCTCAGAGATCGGCATGCAGATGGTTTTGTCGGCCAATTTGAAGAGCTCGGCCCACTCCCCTACGCTGGGACAAGCGCTCGAAGAAGCGTTCGTCTCCGCCTGAACAGCGCAGTTGAGCTCATGAACGTCGAGTGAAAGGTCATCAACGAATTCACGCTCCCCCACTCGAATTTTGAGGGGCGCAAATGCAAAGGTGGTATGGGGCGCGGTTGGTTGCCAATCGCGGAGGTTGCAGCTTGAATCGGAGATAAGTGCCCAGCTCATAGAGGGTCCTTTCTAATTGTTCTCTAACAATTATAGCCATCTTGCAGACCGAGTGGGCCGCTATCTAGTATTCAAAACTAGATAGCGGCCTGCACGAAAGGCAAAAGAATGGACCCCATGGCTCAAAGCCACGAGGTCCATATCCGTTTGCTTTATCTGAATACTTAGTAGCGAACGAAGATATAGTTGTTGTTCATGCCGGCGGCAACGGAGCTGATGATAACACCCGTGTTGTAGTCGGAAGCATGAATCATCTGACCACCACCGATGTAAATGCCGGTGTGGTACGAGTTGACCACAACGTCACCGGGCTGCGGATCGGACACACACGTCCAACCCATAAAGGTGCCCGTGGTGCCCAGGCGGCAATAGCGACCAGTGAGGCAATAGCTAACAAAACCAGAGCAGTCGAAGCTGTTCGGGCCAATTCCGCCCCAGGAATAGGCGCAACCAAGTTTGCTGTATGCACGCGAGACAACAGAACCGCCATCGACGGACTGGCTCGGAGCAGAAGGCGTCGGAGCCGGAGGAGGCGTGGAGGGCTGCGGCGTCGGAGCAGGTGCCGGCGTAGGAGCCGGAGTGTTGCCGCCCTGGTTGTTGTTATTGCTGGTCTGACCACCGTTGTTGGTGTTCTCGGTCGTACCAGCAGTCTCGTTGCTCACCGTGGCCTTCTCGGCAGTACTGGCGTTGATGCCGGCCTGCAGCGCGGCGTTGGCCTCGGCCTCGGCGGCAAGCTCGGCCTGCAGCTGTGAATCCAGGGAGTTTACGACGTTCTGGGCTTCAGCCTGCTGAGCGTTAAGCTCGTCGACCTTTTTCTGCGTAGCGGCGACGTTCTTTTCCTGCTCGGCCTGCTTATCGGTGAGCTGCTGCTTAAGCTCCTTGACCTCTTGAATGGTCTGAGCCTGCTTATCGGAAACTTTGCCGTAGTAGAACAGACGGTTGAGCATATCGCTCAGGTCATCGACGCCGGTCAGAACCTGAAGCAGGCTCAGACCGCCGGTTTTGTACTCGCCGGCGACATAGGTCGAGAGCTTGGCCTGACCGTCAGCGATCTCCTGCTGCTTTTGCGTGATCTCGCCAGCAGTCTGATCGAGCGCCTGCGTCTGCGTGGCGAGCTCATCGTAAATCTGTTGGGTTTGGGTACCGATCTGCTCGAGCTTCGTACGAGCAGCGGCAAGGTCGGATGCGGTATCGGCGTAGGCAGGAGCCGCGAGGCCCAAGCCCAAAACACAAGCGAGGGTTGCCGTAGCAGCGCAGCGTACCATGTTTTTGTGCGTGTTTGCTGTGCGCATGTAGCTTCCTTTCCAGTAACTAAGGGTAACGGCTAGTCCACCGTCACCAGGCTAAAGAGCTCAACATCGTCGTCAGTCGGCGTGAGCTTCTCGCGCGGGTTGAGAAACGCAAGCTCAAGGATACAACCGTAACCGACAAGCTTTGCGCCCATATCTCGCACCAGTTTACCTGTTGCCTCGACGGTTCCGCCCGTCGCGACCAAGTCATCCAGAATCAACACGGTATCTTTAGAGCTGATAGCGTCGGCATGGATCTCAATGGAATCCGTTCCGTATTCGAGCTCATAGCTTTGGCTCACGGTCTCGCGCGGCAGCTTGCCCGGTTTACGTGCGGGAACAAAGCCGGCGCCAAGGGCTACAGCCACCGGTACGCCAACCATAAAGCCTCGAGCCTCTGGGCCCACGACCTTGGTGATTCCCATGCCGGCAAAGTGCTCGGCGAGGGCATCGGTCATGGCTTTGAGCGCCTCGGGATTGCCAAAGAGCGGCGTGATGTCTTTAAAGATGACTCCGGGCTCGGGACAGTCGGGGATGTCGACGATTTGAGATTCGAAGTCGTACATTACATGGCCTTTCAATGGGTTGCCGGATAAGCGGCAGCTGTTATTTGCCCGCGGTGGCGGTGCCGGATTGCGAAGGGGGGACGACCCTGAGCGGCTTTACGAGAGAATCCTCGTGCGAGGCAGGCGCGGCTGTCTCTTCGTTTTTGGCCTTGGTGGACTCGGAGCGAGCGATTTCCTCATCGAGTGCATCGATGTCGGCATCCTCGACCACGGCGTTGAGCGACTCAAAAACGCGGTTTTTGAGCAACGCGGCGTGCACGCCTTCCGTCAGGTCGTGAAGCTTCTTAAACGCACGCTCGAGCTTGGCGTCGCGCTCGTCATCGGAGGTATCCATGCCGAGCATGCTTACGAGCACTTGCTCAAACATCGAGGATTCACGGTTGGCGGAAGACACGTACTGACGCAGGTTGCGCGGCTCGATATGGAAGCGCGACAGCTCGGAGCAGTAGCGGATGATCGGAAAATCGCGACCATCGACAAGCTCGCGGTTCTGCGGACTCTTGATGATGCGGATAAGGTCGTTCTCGGCGAGCGAGCGGATAAACGAAATCTCGACGCCCAGCATATCGGGAATGGTCTCGATGGGATGCAGCTTTTGCTTAGTCTCCTTGGGCTCCGTCTTGAGCGGAACATCTGACAGCAAGCCCACCTCGTAGGCGAGCGTTGACAGGTCCGTGGCGTTTTCCAAGCGCTGCTTAATCACGTTGAGCGGCATATAGCGGGTCTTCTGCAGGTGCAGGATGACCTCCAGGCGGTCAACGTCCTCCTTGGAGTACTGACGGTATCCCTTAGGCGTACGATGAGGGGTAATGAGCCCCTCATCTTCTAGAAATCTAATTTTTGAGTTCGAAAGATCGGGGTATGCGCCTCGAAGTAGGTTGACGACTTGGCCGATACTCAGATAGTTGCGTTCGGCCATGCCCTACTCACCGGTTTCGATGCGCTCCGGCGTGCTCTCGTGGTAGATGAGCGTAAACGTACCGATCTGGACGGAAGAACCGTCGTGCAGCGGGGCTGCATTGACGATGGCACCGTCGACCCAGGTGCCATTGAGCGAGCCCAGGTCCTCGATGCGAGCGCCGAGGCCCTCGCGGATAATGCGCGCGTGGCTGCGCGAAACGGTCATGTCATTGAGGAAGATGCCGTTCGCAGGATCGCGGCCGATGGTGGTCACGTCGTCCTCGAGCTCAAAGGCGGCACCAGTCTGCGGACCCTTGACGATGGACAGAACGGGGGCGGTGATGCGCACGTTGGCCATGAGGTCGGGAACGGTGACGTCGCTTGAAGGCACGCGGAATACGCAGGTAGCGTCAGCAGTCTTATCATTCTGAGCCATATTGTTTACCATGTTGTCCATGACAACCCCTAACTTATCGCGGACGTGCCGCAAATAATGAACCGTACGTAATCATACCCCAACGAATCAGTCTTCGATTTCAGGGTTCAGAAAGTCGATGTCCTCGTCCTCGGGATGCGCGAGAGCCTGTTTAATGGCCACTCCGCCCTTAATGGAATAGATGACAGCCGTGAGCATGGAGAAGATCACGCCGCCGTACACAAAGAAGATGCCGAGGGGCACCGAGCTTCCGTTGAGGCCCGGGAAGGCCGTAAGGGTTGAAGGTAAAAGATGCAGGCCGTCAATAACGGGGAACCCGAGCAGCATGAGCGAGAAGCCGGTCATGAGCAGTGCAGTGGCAATCTTTCCGGGAAAGACGACATCGATGGGGCGACGGTGATAATGACGCACGATAAGCGTGCCGATGCCCAGATAGATGTCGCGGCCAATAATGAGCACGCAGACCCAGATTGGCAGCTCTCCGCGAACCACCAGCCCAAGTACGCCGGTGAACAGCAGCGCACGGTCGCAGATGGGATCCATGACCTTGCCGAGCCACGAGACCGTCTTGGTCATGCGGGCGATCTGACCGTCCATCCAGTCGGTGGAGGCGGCAACGGCGTAGATAACGATGGCGATGACGCGGTTGTTATCCGTCACAAACAGGTACAGAAATACCAGGGTGAGGATCAGGCGCGTAAAGGTGATGAAATTGGAGATCGTAAAGATCTTATTCGACGGGTAATCGGAAGTGCCGATAAGCTCCTTTTTGATCTTCTTTTTGATGCCCACAGGACTCCCCCGCTGGTTAACGACAAAACTTTCGATACTATACCCGTTCCGGCGATGTCTATCCAGCGTAAGCATAGAGAGTCCAGACATATGGAGGATGCTACTGGGTTGTGCGGCATTCTGCATTTGTGTACATCAGCCTCCAAATATGACATTTTTCGGCATCTTTGATGGCTGATGTACACGTTTTGATTCGGTGATTACATCGATCGGGAAAGTTGTTGCCTTAAGCAAATTAATCATGATGTGCGGGTCGAGAAGGGTTGGCGCCAAAAGAGCCCAACGGCCGTTACGGCTTCGTTAGAAACACGCCCCACCATGGATGGTGAACCCGAAAGGTAAGGCGCGCGGGCACGGTGACTCGGCCCGCGCTCCCGGAAGAGAAAGGATAAACCCATGGGTTACATGCTCGAGACGCGCGGGCTCACCAAGCGCTTTGGCCGCGGCGACCAGGCGCAGGACGCCGTGGCCGACGTGAGCCTTCATATCCGCGAGGGCGAGGTGTACGGGCTGCTCGGTCCCAACGGCGCCGGCAAGTCGACAACGCTCAAGATGATCTGCGGGATGCTGCGGCCGACGGCCGGGGAGATCCTCTTTGCCGGGCACGCCTGGCGCCGCGAGGACCTCTACGCAATCGGCAGCCTCATCGAGGAGGCGCCGCTCTACCCCAACCTCACCGCGCGCGAGAACCTGCGCGTGCGCACCACGCTGCTGGGCCTTCCCGAGAGCCGCATAGATGAGGTGCTCGCCGCCGTGGACCTCGCGGACACCGGGAAGAAGCGCGCCGGGCGCTTCTCGATGGGGATGCGGCAGCGCCTGGGGCTCGCGCTGGCGCTGATCGCCCGGCCACGCCTGCTCGTGCTCGACGAGCCCACCAACGGGCTCGACCCCATCGGCATCGAGGAGCTGCGCGACCAGATCCGCGGCTTCGCGGCGGCGGGTACGACGGTAATCGTCTCGAGCCACATCCTCTCCGAGGTGCAGCAGATGGCGGACACCATCGGCATCATCTGCGGGGGGCGCCTCGCCTACGAGGATGCGCTTCGGCCCGGGCAGGACCTCGAGGAACTCTTCATGAGCTTCTGTCGGGAAGGGCGACGAGCGCGCGGGGAGGTGGCGGCATGACGGGTGAGAAAGGCGGCCTGCTCGCGGCCCTGCGCGCCGAGGCCCTGAAGTCGCGCCACGCGGCACCGGTTCGCCTGGCCGTGCTCATGGCGCTGCCGATGCCGCTGCTCGGCGCGATGCCCTACCGGGGCGTGCAGATCTTCAGCGCGTGGAACTACTGGTACGCGCTCTTCCTGCCCGTGTGTCTCTCGCTCGTGGTGGCGTGCGTCGCGCGGGCGGACGCTCGCACGCGGATGCGGGGGCTTCTGGGCCTGGGCTTCCCGCTCGGGCGCGCCTGGTGGGCCAAGGCGCTCTGGTGCCTCGCGCTCTGCACGCTCTCGAACCTCGTGGTCTTCGGCATCTACCTCGCGGGATCGGCGTTCTCCTCGCAGGGCCTCACGGCCGCGGGCACGCTCACGATGCTCCTCTGCGCGCTCGTCAACACGGTGACCGCGGCGTGGATGATCCCCGCAGGGCTCTTCCTCACGGCGCGGCTCGGCATGCTCGCGGGCATCTTCTGCCCGCTCGTCGCGCAGCTCGTGGGTGGGTTCGCCTGGTCGTTGGTGCCGTTGCCGCAGCTCTTTCCGCCGTCGGCGAGCATGGTCATCCCCACGAGCTTCATCCCCGTGCTGCCGAGCGGCGAGCCACTCGCGGCGGACATGGCGCTCGGCGGGGCGCTCGCGGCGGACGGCATGCTCACGCTGGCGGGCCTTGCGGTCAGCGCGCTCGCGTTCGCCGCGCTCACGGCGGCGGGTGCTGCCTGGTTCGCGCGCTCCGAGGAGAGGTGATGGCCATGTCACGAATCTCCGACCCGACGCCGCGCATGACCCTCTCGCGGGCCCTGCTCTCCGAGGCCCTGCGCCTGGCGCGCTCCCCGCTCACGGCGGTGCACCTCGTCTGCGGCCTGGCGGCCGGTCTTGCCTGCGGCGAGTACTTTTC